>DBTP01000128.1 GCA_002307115.1 Fibrobacter sp. UBA1313
ATGTCACCCCTTATTCGTTAGATAATATTCTAGTAGGAATCGAAAAGACGATTGTAGATTTCCCCATTTGCATACAAACGCTATTCTGCCAAGTGGATTCGGATATCCCTTCCGATAAAGAAATCGATCTTTATATTGATCGCGTCAAACGGATCTACGAAAAGAACCCTAAGAATCTCATGGAAGTCCAACTTTATGGGGTCATTCGACACACCGCACGTCCTCGGGTGTTTCCTCTCGACAAATTCTTTTTGGAATCTATCGCTGAAAGAATACGCAAAGAAATTCCAGCGAAAGTCAAGGTGTATTAACAGGCTCCTCAAGAACCCCATTTCGGAGCTTGCCTGTTAAACGTCTTTTTAAACCGTTCTTACAAGAACCGCCACGGTAGTTAAAACGAGAGCCAAGGCTCCGATCACTAACACAAGACGCCCAAAAAAACGACCCGTTTTTTCGTACACATAGGCTTTACTACCATCTGGTAAACGCTTGCGACGGAAAGACCAATTCCAACCAGAAATCACGACCAGGCATGCAGCTAAAAAGCAAATCATGAGGACATACAGAAAATGAGAGTTGTTGAGAGTAAAAAAGCTCACCACACTGAATACAACTGAAGCTACGCCCGCAATAAAACCCAAAACCAGATTGGATGTTCCGGCTGCTAAAGGCGTTGCTAATTCCTTAATGCGCTCTTCGCGAAATTGGACTAGCTCCGCTTCGGTGAATTCTTTACCGTGTTGTTCTTTCAACAAACGCAAGGCCAAGGCATAGTCTACCTGATTCCATTCATCAGGAGCCTTCAAAATATCCATTAACTCTTCTTCACCGAAAGAGGCGAGATAATCGTCAGGGGTTATCTCTATAGTATTGCCATCCCCTGCTAAAACCTCCAAAACTTTCCGTGCCCGCTCAATATCTTTCGAAAGCACTTGAACAATGACAGCATCGGCACCCCGATTCTGAAAATCGAATCCGAGAGGATC
The DNA here is from genome assembly GCA_002307115.1 of Fibrobacter sp. UBA1313. GTDB lineage: Bacteria > Fibrobacterota > Fibrobacteria > Fibrobacterales > Fibrobacteraceae > UBA1313. Next base: position 987 of record DBTP01000128.1, read on the forward strand.
CCCGCTCGCATTAGCATCTTTCACAAGGTCATAAGGAATTTCATTTTCATCAAGAATTGACGTCAGCACTTCAGCATCTTCAGGAGTGCCAAAAGACTGAAGCGGCATCCATTCCAAATCTTTTTGTTCGTTCATAATGTTACCATCCCTGTTTTAATACGTTCCCAGCCCTCTTCTGGAATTCTAGGCCCAAGTACTTGAACCACTTCCGAAGCGACAAGACTCGCCAAGTTGCCACACTTTTTCATATCCCAACCGGAAAGCAAACCAAAAAGAAAACCCGAGGCCCAAAGATCACCAGCCCCTGTAGTATCTACCGCTTTTACCAGGCGAGCGTCCACCTTGGTGACTACAGAATCCTTCGCGATCAAAGCACCACGAGAGCCTATTTTCACAACGGCAATTTTAGCAAGCTTCGAGAGTTGTTCCAAAGCGGCTTCTTCTTCAAGGCCTGTATACGCGCGTGCTTCATCCTCATTAGCGATGACAACATCGATCATTTTTTCTTTGAAAAGCGTATCGAAAAGTGGTCGACAATCATGAACTACACCAAAAGAACCAAAATCAAGGGCAGTCATAACTCCTTGTGCGCGCGCTGTTTCAACAGCAAACTTAAAGCATTCCGCATCATAAGCGCGGTATCCTTCCATGTAAAGGAGGCCTACCTCTTTAAAAATTTCAGGGACAATGTCTTTAGAAGAAAGATCATTGGAAGCCCCAAGATACGTGTACATAGTGCGCTGTGCATCGGGAGTGACCGCCGCAAGAACGCATCCCGTAGCAAGAGAAGAATGTCCCAGTTTCGATTCCACGTGAGAGTCCGCTAAATGTTTTTCAAAAACTTCTCCAAGAGAGTCTTTGCCCACCTTGGCAATAAAAGAAGAATTCCCACCAAGACGAGCAAAACCCACCATGGTATTGCAAGCAGACCCGCCTGGAACAAGCGTTGGCGTAAGAACACTTTCCAAGTATTTTTTCATCTCTGGAAAACCCACCATGGTCATTCCACCCTTGGGTTTTCCTGTTTTCGCAATCCAAGTATCATCCACTTGAATTAGCATATCCACCAAAGCTGCGCCTAAACCTAATACTTTCTTCATGAATAACACCTCAAATTCTATGAGTGAGAACGACGTTTACGTTCTTCACTCGCCCGGATTAAATATGCCTTTTCTGATTCGGTCAAAGAGTTTACACCACTGCGACTCACCTTCTGAAGAATCATATTCAACTGTTGATCTTGGTCAATATAACCCACTTCTCCCTCTAATATTTTATCAGAAGCCGAAGATTTTTCTCGGCGATTTTTTATTTCACCTCGAAGCATATTCCAAGAAAAATTTTTCGAATAAAAATACATGCAAATAAAACCCGAAACAACGCCACCCAAGTGAGTGTAGTGCGCAATGGAATCTCCACTCTTAGAAAGTACAAGATCTAAGGCAATAAATACCCAAATTGCATGTTTAATTTTTAAAGGAAGAATAAAGAAAATGAGAATCATACGATCTGGGAAAATTTTTGCGTATGCCACAAGAACTCCCATCAAAGCACCAGAAGCACCCAGAATGACCGCAAATTGATGTGAAAGAAGATAAAAGGGAATGCTGAAAAGGCCTGCAAATATAGCCGAGAATAGGTACAAAAACAAAAACCAACGATTCCCCATATAGAGGGCAACATCGTCACCAAAAGACCAGAGAATCATCATATTAAAGAGAAAGTGCCAAACACCACCATGGAGAAACGCATACGTCAAATAACGCCACACCTCTGTGTAAGCATCCGGGATCAAGGCCAAATGTCCTAGAAGAAAAGTTTGTGTATCAATACGCAGTAGCGAACCCAATAGGTTCAAAACAAAAAAGGCCGCATTGATCAAAAGAAGAATCCTCACTGGGGAGGTTAATTCACGAAAAGGTTTTAATCCGAACATTTAATAAGACTCCATTCTTTCATAAGCATCTCTTGAATACTCGCTGGGATGAGCGAAGTTATTCCGCCCCCATATTTTAAAAGTTCGCGAACCACACTACTGGAAACGGCCAAATACTGTACATCACCAGGAAAAAAAATGGTTTCACATTCTGAGTACAATTGTTGATTATTCCATGCAATAGAACGTTCCCATTCCAAATCAGCACCACTGCGAATACCACGAACCAAATAACGAAAATGCTTTTGTTTAAGATAATCTACAGTAAGGCCTGAATAGGTATCTACTTCCACATTGGAAAAAGACTCTACCGATTTTTTGATCAGCCGCACACGAACCTCTGTTGAAAAGAGCGCACGCTTCGCTGTATTTTCGGCAACTAAAACAATCACTTTATCAAAAAGCAAAGACGCTTTTTGAACGACATCTAAATGTCCAAGAGTAAAAGGATCAAAAGATCCGGCAAAAACGGCGCCGCGAAAAGATTGATTTTCCATGTGCCAAAATTACAAAGATGTGCGGAAGAAAATCAGGGAGGACTCTCCATAACGCCGAACCTCGCCTTCTTTGCTCCATAAAGGAAGAGATCGGCTCGGGGCTTCGAACACCGCGGTACCCCCAGGCTTCAGCCATTTCAAAAAAGGACGCAAATCAGGGTATTCATAAATAAATGGAGGATCGGCATAAATCAAATCAAATCCATCGGTTTCAGGGCAAGGGTCTGCTGCCAAAGTAAGCGCATTCTTCGTAAGTAAGCAAAGCGATTGACCTATATCCAACATTTGGTACGCTTTATAAATCAATCGAGCCTGGGAACTATTCTTCTCCACGGCATACACTTTAGACGCACCGCGGCTCAAGGCTTCAATGCCCATGATACCACTTCCTGCAAAAAGATCCAACATCACAAAACCATCCACATCAGGAATGATATTGAACAAAGCCTCACGCGTAACGGAGGCTGTGGGTCTGGTCTTTGTCGTTGGGGGAGAAGGAATCATGCGGCTCCCAAAAACGCCGCCAGTCACTCGAATGGCCATTAGAACCTTTTAGCGAGTAACGTACATGACTAGCTTCATCATTGTCGCTAGGGCATCTTTGTTAGCAGCTCGCATTTCCATTTTCTGAACGCCGATACGAACCGGAGACTTTTGGTATGCATCCATAAAATGAAGCATCACTTGGAAGTCCGCGTTGGAAGTAACGCGGTAGGTGTAACGTTTGTACACACCGAAATCCTCTACTGAAGGATGATCAAAACCTACCAGATTGACCTTGCCTGAAATATCCAAGGCACGCAACGCGTTTACTTCAAGAGCCACATCGGATTCTTTCACAAAAGACTTCGCCACTGAATTCGGATCGAGACGTGTTGCCGTCATTTCTCCATAAGCAGTGATATCCGTTGCTGGGGCATTCTCGGGGAGTGGAGGCGTTTTGAAATTTGCACTCGCAAGACGTAGGCGCTCCAAGTATCCTCTCTGAAGCAATGGATTTTCTGCAACACCGTGGATGTAGTAGAAATTCGGAGCTTGATAAATCAAATCGGCAAAGTTCACGTTATCTGGAGTGACCGCATTGATAAAGACAAGAATTTGAGAAGCCATCGCTTTTTGATAAGCGATCTGTTCCAAAGGAAGGAAAGATGCATAAACATCACGCTTGGATTCCTTCATAAATTGTTCTGGTCGCACATCACTCGCCACACGTTCAAGAGGAATCTGAGATCCCGCGGCCGCAAGGAGAGCTGCAGCAGCATCCGCAGCATGTTGACTTTGAATAGAACCGCCAGCAGATGTGGTACGCGCTGCGGCAAAATCCGTAGATAGACCTTCCCTGCTCGGATCTTCTACACCAAGAGCGGAAAGAATAGGAACAGGAATGACCCCTTCTAATGGTTTGGGAAGACCCGCCAAAACAAAGAAAGAAATCATCCCCACAAAACCAAGTACCACCACGAGTAGAATGGATAAGGCCACATGTTGCTTGGATCTTCTAGAGGTCACATCCACTGATGCAAAACTTACCTGGGCACTACTTCCGAGACTATTTGCACGGTTAGCGGCTTCAATTAGATTCATACGAATCATTCGTTCCCCCCACGCAAAGCAACACCAATAGCCCCTGCACAAGACAAGATGTGACTCACACTTTGCTCATCTACAGGCAGTTTTACATTTGAAAAAGAATCCATAAGAGAAAGCGTATAGTTAGAAGCAACAGAACGCAAAGATTCCACAAATAAAATATCTGACGCCAGTTCGCCGCAGAGACGAATATGCGTGGTCGAAGCCCCGTTGACATCTGCGGCAAGATGTATCTGCTCCACGATAGAATGTGCCAACTGCATATAAGCTTCTTCACGCGACTTTCCCACTAACTCAAGAGTGGAGCAACAACGAAGCGCTTGTAAGTTTTTGGCGGAAGCCCACATAAGCATTACACCAGAAACATCCGCTTTGATCACACACTGTAATTCGGACGAGAGATCAAAGCCAACTTCTAAAAGGTTGAGAATGGAAATAACATCCACCTCTAAAATCTTAGGGGCAATTCTTTTATTGCGGAAGCCCTTACGAATGGCGTCTACCCATACCCGACGCATCGCAATGAGTAACACGGTATGACCAAACTTGGCATCCCCATTCAGGATCTGAAAATCCAAGAAATAAGAGTCTACTTCTGTGTTAATAATTGATCGTAAATACCAACGAAGGAAATCGGAAATATCAGTCGCTTCAGGGGGTACAAAAACTTGGCGTACAATAGATCTAAAAGAAGACACAGTCAAGGAGACTGTACCGAGCTCGATACTTTCATCTTCTGCAAGCCATCCTTGCAGCGCAGCTTCAAAAGAGGGCACATCATCGAGAGGGCTTGTCCCTGTCTCTAAAGTGGCAGCCTTCAAGATCTTCTTTTCAGAAGGATCATAAAGGGCTACTTTGAGAAGAACATCACCCGCTTCGATACCCAGATGTAACTTTGTATCATTCATATTTACAACGACTTAGGTTCAATTGACTATAAAATTAATCAAAAATAATAAAGGGAAGAATAGTTTTCGATTTTTTATCTCCTATTCCAGACACTTTTCGTAGATCCGCAGCACTTTTAAAGGGGCCAACAGTGCTTCGATGTGCAATGATCCTATCTGCAAGTTTAGGACCCACCCCTTTGAGGGCGCAAAGCTCTTCTGAAGACGCCCGATTAATAGCGATAGGAAACTGAACTTTTTTGCTTGTTTTTTTTGTTTTTAAAACCTTTGGAGAGTCCCCTTTCTTAACATCGTTTTGGGGCCAAGACTCCACAACAGGAGCCTCCTCGGAATAAGAGAACGATTCAATGGAAGGAATTGGATTCCAAGGAGAAAGGCGTACAAGCCATCCTGTTCCCAAAAGGAACAGGGCGAGGAACAGAACTTTTTTCTCAGGGGCGTTCATCAGCGGCCCTCAGCAATTCTAAGAATAGCGGAGCCGGATGTATTAAAGAGGACTTCAGTTCCGGGTGGAACTGGCAGGCCAGAAAGTAGGGGTGATCGGAAAGTTCCATGATCTGCATAATGTTTTCATTGGCAGCCTTACCCGAGAAGATGATGCCACCTTTTTCAAGGATCTTCACAAATTCTGGATTCACCTCATAGCGGTGACGGAAACGTTCGCGAATCTGGCGAGACTTGTAAATCTGTTCCGCGCGAGACCCTTCACGAATCAGGACATCATGACCGCCGAGACGCATGGTCGCACCCATTTCCTTGATGGATTCTTGCCCAGGAAGGTAGGCGATCACAGGTGTTTCCACCTTAAAGGTTTCCGTTTCCACTTCTGTAGTATTCGCGCCCTTCATGCCACACACGTTACGCGCAAATTCCACGACAGCTAATTGCATACCATAACAGATTCCGAGGAATGGAATCTTCTTTTCACGGACATACTGGATAAGTTGAATTTTGCCTTCAATACCGCGGCTACCAAAACCACCAGGAACAATGACCGCATCCACTCCATGAAGGGACTTGGCAACGGCATCCGTGTTATTTTCCACCCGTTCCGTATCCACCCATTTGATTTCAACGCGAAGATCCAGATGGGCCGAAGCATGGTTCAGAGCTTCTACGACACTTGCATAAGAATCTTCAAGCGTCGTGTACTTGCCGCAAATGGCAACCGTCAAAGTCTTGCGAGGGTTTACCTGATTGCGTTTGAGTGTTTCCACCAACTTTTTCCAAACATCTAGTTTCGGTGGAGCATAAATTTGGAGACGCTTCAAAAGAATTTCCGGAACGCCTTCCGCTTCGTATACAAGAGGAACTTCGTATACATGTTTTACATCCACGCCAGAAATAACATGAGAGGCAGGCAGGTTACAAAAAAGACCAATCTTTTCTTTGATATGCGGTTTGATATATTCTTCGCAACGGCCAATCAGAATTTCAGGATAAATACCCTTTTCATTCAAATCCCGTACAGACATCTGTGTCGGCTTGGACTTCTGCTCATTCACGCCGTTTGGAATGGGCACATAAGTCAAGTGGACGAACATGCAATTCTCTTGACCCACTTCATGAGAAAGCTGACGGGCGGCTTCAATAAAAAACTGATTTTCCAAATCACCCACAGTGCCACCAATTTCCACTAGAAGCACATCCGCTTTTTCTTTGGTCGCCACACGGTACAAATGCTCTTTGATCACATTGGTGACATGAGGGATAAACTGAACCGTATGCCCCAGATAATCCCCACGACGTTCCTTTTCAAGAATGAGCTTAAAAACGCGTCCCATGGTGAGGCTCCATTCGGAACGCGCCACCACATTCAGAAAGCGTTCATAATGGCCAAAGTCCATATCCACTTCACCACCGTCATCGAGCACATACACTTCACCGTGCTCGGTAGGATTCATGGTTCCTGGATCGGTATTCAAATAGCCATCACACTTGACAGGAACGACTTTCAATTTTCCAGAAAGCAAAGCTCCGATGGATGCCGCAGCGACACCTTTTCCAAGACCGGAGATCACACCACCGGTAACGATGATAAATTTTGTTTTTCCGTTATATTCGTCTAGTTGTTTCATTTTATTTCCATCATTTTTACTGAATCAAACACTCCACCTTTTCTACATCGGAAGGAACATCTACCGACAAAGAAACGGCGTTACTATAAACCACTCGAATGGGGCGACGCCCCAAAATGCGTAACTGTTCTAATGAATTTTTCATTTCTTCCTCAGTTTGAGAAAGCCCATGAAATTCCTCGCGCGCCTTTCTAGAATACGCGTACACACCACGATGAGTCTGCCAACCTGTGGCAGTTTTTGGAAGGGACCGAGAAAAGGCGACCGCATAGCCATCCTCCGCTTTTACCTTCACAATAGACGTTGTCTGATAATCCTCAGGAGATAAATAGCAAGAGGCGGTGACCCAAGCTTCCGGCTCTGCCACGAGAGCTTTTTTCACATCCCGGAGCATATCCAAATCAGCTACAGGTTCATCCCCCTGAAGATTGACAACTAAATCCAAATCCAATTTTTGAGAGGCTTCATAGACTCGATCCGAGCCGGTCGCACAAACCCCGGTCATCACAGCTTCGTAGCCGGATTTTTCAACCAAAGAGGCTATTTTCAAAGAATCTGTAGCGCAAACAATGCGATCAAAACAACCGGCATCACGAGCTCTATCCAAAGTCCGAAGTATCATTTCGCGGCCTCGGATGAGGACTAGCGGCTTCCCCGGAAAACGGGAGGAGCCTAGGCGCGCGGGAACGATACAGTGAACCGAGTTCATACGCTACCGGCGCTAACCGCCGATGACCTTGGGGATAACAAAATGTCCATTTTCTACAGAAGGAGCATTGGCAAAAGCCTGTTCATGCGTGAAGGAAGGTTGCGGAATATCTTCGCGCAAAACAGTAATGCCCTCTTCAACGCCCGTCATCGGTTCCACTTGAGAAAGATCCAAAGCACGAAGGGCATCCATGTGTTGGAGCATTTTTCCCAAGTGACCGGAGATGGACTCCATATCTGCATCCGCAATTTTTAACCGCGATAATTTCGCAAGTTTCAAGATATCTTCACGCTCAAGCATAGGGAATCTCCATCGGTTTCATTAAAAGATAAAAAAGACCCGACTCTACGGCTTCACCCAACAATTTCCAAACTCGCAAATTTCAATACCAACTTGCGCACCGTTCCATCGCCAAATCGAACCTCCACACGAGCATCCTCACCCGATCCCGAACAACTCAGCAAAACACCCGACCCAAAGCGCCCGTGACGAACCTTAACGCCTGGATGAAATGGATTTTCACTGTATTCGTCATAAACAATACGAGGTCCCTGAGACTCCGGTTTTGGTTCCGACTTTGCATTTTTGTAAACAACGTGACGAGTATTACTTTTTTGAGCAAAATCACGGGGAGCAAAAGTCTGAGGTTTGCGGAAATTGTCAAAGCTCCGACTGGGGCTCGATAGAGGAGTCAATACCGAAAAGTCCTCAAGTCCTTCCACAGAGGTGGTCAGAGGATCTAGTTCCTCCAAAAATCGGGAGGGCGGGAAATTCTGAATGGACCCCTGCCAGAAACGACGTTCCGCATGATACAGGGATAATTGCTTTTTAGCCCGAGTGCAGCCGACATAAAACAGGCGACGTTCCTCTTCCGTTTGCTTTTTGCGCTCTTCGGCAGATTCCTGCATAAGCGCCCCCGCACGGATCAAGGGGAAAATACATTCGTCACAACCCGCAATATGCACCGTATGAAATTCCAAACCTTTCGCCATGTGAATGGTCATAAGAGTCACACGATCCTTCACGTTCTCCACCTTTTTATCCGCATCCGTCAAAAGTGAAATATCTTGCAAAAAGGCATCGAGACCTTGATCTGGATACTCTTCTTCGAATTCACGAAGCGCATTGATCATTTCGTCCAAGTTGCCACAACGATCATCAGCGGTAGTTTCATCTTCTTTTTTCAAAAACTCCCGATAGAACGAGTCCTTAATAATTTTTTCAGCAAGAAGCGGGATCGCGGTTTCTCCGCCCTTCACAAGATCCAACCAACCATCGACCGTTTTCTTAAAATCAGAAAGCTTCACTACAGACCGCCCCACTCCCGATTCGACGAGAGAGCAAAGCGCTTCCCAAAAAGAAACGGACTCTGTAGCAGAACGTTCTCGAATTTGATCCACAGTCGTTTTGCCAATTTGGCGCGGAGGCGTATTGATAATACGTAAAAAAGCGGCGTCATCCCGTGGGTTCGCAAGAATGCGGAGGTACGCCAATATGTCGCGAATTTCTTTGCGGTCCCAAAACCGAGTCCCCCCATAAATCACACACGGAATTCGTAAATCATTGAGCGCTTTTTCAAGAGCACGAGACTGTGCATTCGTTCGATAAAATATAGCGGTTTCCGAATACAAGGTAAGACCCGCATTCCAAATGGAACGAGCGATCTTATCGGCTTCAACACGATCATCATCTACATGCAATACATGAATCAAGTCACCTTTTTCTTGTTTGGAATAAACCTCTTTTTTCATTTCTAGAGGGCGATCATTGTGAGCAATCACGGAACCAGCCCCTTGAACAATATTCGCCGTAGATCGATAGTTGCGTTCAAATTTGACAATGGTCACCGGGCTGAAGTCCCGATGAAAATTACGGATAATATCAATATTGGCGCCCCGCCAACCATAAATACTTTGGTCATCATCTCCCACTACAGTAACGTTATGGGACTCATTGATGAGAAGTTTCAGGAGTTCATACTGAACATCATTCGTATCTTGATACTCGTCAACAACAACGTACTCAAATCGATGTGCAAATTGAGCCGCCACTTTAGGGAGCCGTTGCAACAAATCTACCGTGTTTCCCAAAAGATCATCAAAGTCCATGGCGTTCGCTTCTGCAAGACTTTTTTGATAATCGCGATAAAAGCGAGCATACTGTTCTTCATCGCTATACTGAGCCTTTTCCAAAACAACAGCCGGAGTCTGTAACACAAGTTTCGTTGTGCCATCGGGGAGCATTTGTTTGTAACAGCTATTCTTATAACGAGAAATAGCGCCCTTGATTTTTTTTAATGTCAGCGCGTCCAATTCGTCACCCAATACGGGTTTCACAACTTCTTTCAAAATTCTTTTTTGATCATCATCATCATAAATGGAAAAATTTTTGTTGAACTTCCATCCTAAAGAACCTACCAACTGGGGATTTCCGAGGCAGAGCCGCAAAATACGCACACACACAGAGTGAAATGTTCCCATCCACTCGAGGTTCACTGGGGAATCAAGAATAGTTTGAATTCTCGATTTCATTTCGCGCGCCGCTTTATTAGTAAAAGTAACCGCAAGAATCCGACGAGGATCCACGTCGTGCGCAGAAATCAAATGCGAAATTTTATAAGTAATCGCCCGCGTTTTGCCGGAACCGGCACCCGCAAGAATAAGCATCGGGCCTTCGATCTTGGAAGCCGCGAAGCCTTGTTCTTCATTCAACTCATGTTGTAGGAGCGCTGCATCAACCATGCGCCCCATTATTCTTCATCCTTAGCCGAGGCCGCAAGAATTTGTTCAAGAGTGGTGAGACCATCCAAAGCTTTCTGGATGCCATCCATACGTAGAGTAATCAAATCACATTCCTTCACCGCAGTTTTCTTAATATCATCACCCGAGGAATGCTTGATCACCAAGTTACGAATAGATTCGTTCGGAACCAAGAATTCATAAACTCCGCAACGGCCTTTATAGCCGGAGCCTTCACAACGAGGGCAACCTTTGCCATGATAAAATTGCATATCCGGTGAAAGCCCCATTTCTTCGCGAATTTCATCCGTAATATCAACGGGTTCTTTGCAATACTTACAGATACGGCGCACCAAGCGTTGGGCAAGAATGCCCTTAATCACGGTCGCCACCAAGAAGGGTTCGAGGCCCATTTCCAACAGACGCGGGAAAGATCCCGAAGAGTCGTTAGTATGGAGCGTACTGAAAACCAAGTGACCCGTCAACGCCGCTTCGATAGCCATAGAAGCCGTTTCTTTATCGCGCATTTCCCCAATCATCATTACATCTGGGTCTTGACGCAAAAGAGCGCGGATACCGGCCGCAAACGTGAAGCCCGCAGCGACATTGATCTGACCTTGGTTCACACCATCCACATTCAATTCTACAGGATCTTCCATGGTAGAGATGTTAATGGTAGGATCCATGATTTCACGGATAGAAGCGTAGAGCGTTGTAGACTTACCGGAACCTGTGGGTCCCGTTACGAGAATAATTCCATTCGGAAGATTAATCGCATCATGATATTGCTTAAACATCCGCGGATCGAAGCCCATGTCTTTCAATGGGAACTGACCTGAATTAGGATCCAAAATACGCATCACAATCTTTTCACAGACACCGCGTTTACGCAAAGAGACCGGGAATGAGCTCACACGCAAATCCACTTCTGAGCCTTTATAACGCACAGTAAAACGACCATCCAGAGGTCTACGTTTTTCAGCGATATCCATCTTTGCTAGAAGTTTAATACGAGACAGAATCTGTGGCATCAAACGCGCAGGAATCGGAGCTTGTACTTGCAAATCACCATCCACACGGTAACGCATTTTAAGATAAGTCTCTTGCGGTTCCAAGTGAATATCAGAGGCTTTACGCGCAATCGCCTCATGAATCAGCGAAGTCACAATTTTAACGACTTGTTGACCTTCTTCATCTGACAATTCCGGTTCTTGGAGGCTTGTGTCTCCTCGCTCCACCGTCTGCAACTCTTCTTTACTGGATTCTGCGCTTAACAACGCATTCAAGGATTCTGAACCGACACCGCTCCCCGAATAGATTCGATCTAACGTTGCCATGACATCCTTCTCAGAGGACATCACAATATCCACATCCATTTGTGCTTTAAATTTCACAATATCAATCACACGCATATTCGTGGGATCCGTCATTGCGATGGTAAGCGTCTTATCGGCGACAAAAAGAGGCACTACCTTATAATTGCGACAAACATCTTCAGAAAGGTATTGATTCGCGTTAGGGTCAATATTGAAGTTACCCAGCTTCACATAAGGGACTTCAAACTGCGTCGAAAGAATTTCAACGAGGCGCTCCTCTGGCATATAACCCAGAGACACCAATGTGCGACCTAAACGCTGCCCTGTTTTTTTCTGTTCTTCAAGGGCGTTATTAAGCTGCGGCTCAGTGATATATCCATGCATCAGGAGCAGTTCACCGATACGCATTTTCGTTGTAGTCTGCATCTGCACGCCAAGAATGTTTGTCAAAACATCTTCACTGACCATACCCAACCGCACAAGAATTTTGCTGAGCATAATTCCCGTACGTTGCTGTTCACTCATTGCGTGCTTAAGCTGATCTTCGTCAATAATGCCCTGTCGAAGGAGTAATTCACCAATTTTTGACTTACTTTGATTCATAAATGGGACCAAGATCTCGCTTTAATAATTTCCGTATCGCCCGAGGACCTGAGAAGATCCACACCAGAACCAGAATACACGGTTCCAATGCGAGTCACAGCACAAGCCCCCATTTCTTCGTAGAATATACTATCTGGAAGCGAACTTGTAAAAAGAAGTTGGTACTCTTCCCCCCCGTCTAGAGAGAATTTTTCTACCGGAAGCACATAATGTTTAACCATTTCGAGAACATGGGTATCCACAGGGATCTTTTCCTCTTCTATGCAGATGCGAACGCCCGAGGACAACGCGATATGGTGAAGTTCTGAACTGAGCCCATCACTAATATCCACACAGGCCCCAGTAACCCCTAAACGCAGAAGCGTAGCCCCTGCGCCTTCCTCAATCTTTGGGGCCAAATGGTATTTCACCAAAGGATCTGGAGACGTATTTTCCGCATACCCATGAGAGAGCATCCACAAGCCAGCGGCAGATTTTCCAAGCGTTCCTGTCACATAGACAGAGTCCCCAGGTTTCGCATTTTGGCGACGCAAAGGGGGACCCTCACAAGTACCCAACAACGTCACCGAAAACAGACCACAATCACCAGCAACCGTATCTCCACCGACAAGGGCAATCCCTCGAGAGGCAAAGCCCGTTGCAAAAGCTTTTGCAATACGATCTCTCGTTACTTTATCCCAAATTCTATTATGGCAGATACCCAAAAGGGCGATTTTGGGGCTTCCCCCCATTGCAGAAATGTCCGAAATATTTGAAACAATACATTTTTCAACGGCCTGTTCAGGAGTCGCCCAATCCAAGCGGAAATGGGTATTCTCTACAGACATATCTTTCGTGATGAGCCAACCATCAAAAGCAGCGCAATCATCACCGGCCCCAAACCAAAAACGAGAACGAGGCGACTTTATGTCCAAAGGAAGAGCACCCGAGAGTACGTCTTGTACAAACTGGAACTCTCCTAAAGGAGGAAAATGAAAATCCGAATGATCCATTTTCAAAATCTAGCGAAAAAAGAAAGCTCTTTAAGAATAAAAAGCTATTTTACTACTCCGTGGGACACATCTTCTTTATAGCACCGAACGATAAATGCAATCTGGACACGCTTGCACAATGGACGCTTCGATGGATGCTCCAGCATGATCTGCCAGCAGATACTGCTATTTACTCCTGTACTCGTCTAGACCAAGCGCTTCGGTCACTGGAAGAGCCCCTCGCCGCTGGAGAACCTCCTGCGTTGATCGTATTTGATCATGGCGACCCTCCGACCCCAGAAACGATCCGTTTTTGTGAAAGACTTCATTCCTGCATCCCTGAAGCATGGATTGTAGAATTGGTTTCTTCTAAAATGCCGTTACCTAAAAATCCGAGTGATTCGTTCTGGGTTAAAAAGCCCGTCTGCCAAGAAGATTGGGTGGATGTTCTTCAACATGTTTTTCTCCAAGCGGCGACTCCGCAGTGGTCCAACGCCGACTCTAGTAAAAGATGAAAACGGGCGTTTCCTATTTTGGCGTACGTCGCCCTAAATGGGTTTTTGAAGATATGAAAGAAATCCAGAGCCTAGGTTTTACGCATGTATTGCATACCTGGTCCGAAGAAGATGAGCTTTATTACCGCGACACTATGGAAGAAATTATTGCGGGGACTGTAGAATTAGGCTTAAAAGTTTATGTGAATTCTTGGGGAGTCGGCCGAGTCTTTGGTGGTGAAGCTTACTCTGAATTAGTGGCTCGAAACCCGAGTATGGCTCAAGTCGCTTCTGATGGAACCCCTCTCGTTGCCGCATGCCCTAACCACCCCGCTTTCCTAACCTACATGCATGAATGGATTCAATCCGTTTGCAAAACCCAAGTGGAAACCATCTTTTGGGATGAGCCTCATTTTCATTTTGAAAAAGCGGATCTGAACCGCTGGGCATGCCGCTGTAAATCCTGTTGCGAAGGCTTTCAAGATCGTTTCGGCTACCCCATGCCAACAATTCTTACTCCTGATGTGAAAATTTTTCGCGAAGATTCCCTCATGGATTTTTTAAGCGTCATGACTACAGAGGTTCACCGCTTAGGCAAACGAAATTCAGTGTGTCTTTTACCGCCCTGGTTCCCCGCTGGCTTGGATCGCTGGGAACGCGTTGCTGAAATGCCTTTTGTGGACGAAATTGGTTCAGATCCATACTGGGAAAAAACAACGCCGCATGAAACCGTGCAAAAAAATTATGCAGAAGTTTCTATCCGCATTCAAAAGATTTGCAATGCCTACGGCAAAGAAGCTCAAATGTGGATCAAAAATTATCACATCGTAAAAGGTCACGAAAATGATGTCGCAGAATCTACCCGTCTTGCTTACGAAGCAGGGGTGCGCAATATTTTCGCATGGTCATTCCGCGGCTCCGAATATCTATCCTGGTTGCGCAGTGATGATCCAGAAAAAGTCTGGAAGACCCAATGCGAAGCCTTTGCGCGGTGTAAATAAAATCTCACCCGTATTTTTATACTGAGTGGACATCAGACTTCACAGAGCAAGCCGATGGATGGCCCCTTAAAAGGGAGAATAGAACGCCGTGACACATCAGGAAATTGGGCAACTTCACTATAGTTCGTCTTTCGTTTTTCCTCTAGCTCAACGTTCATTCAATATCATAAAAACCACGCAAATTCTAAAAGAATTCTTTATTTTTTACTTCATTTTGCGATTTTTTTGCACAAAAAAAGCCCTAGAATTTTTTCCAGGGCTTTTTCTTAACAAAAAGAAATTTTACTGCAAATTCACTTTCATGGTTTTAGAGCCACTCTTCGCCAAATATACGCCCTTGTTGAGACCAATTAATGACAAGTTGGCAATGCCACCGGAAAGTTTCGCAGAACGAATCCAACGGCCCGAAAGATCATAAAGTTGCACTGATGCGACCGAAATCAAATTCAACCCTTCACGGTAAAAGAAAGATTCATTTATTTGTGGTTCCGGGGTCATCCTGATACCGACTTCGCCGGGGGTTCCATTTTCTTCACGGTTTATGCACGATGCCTCCACCGTCGAACCCGGCTCTTGACCATAAATGATACCCCTACCAGCACCCGTTATATAAATGCGGGAATCAACACACGGGTCACCGACAATCATACTGATACCACCATACTGATGGGCATCATCATCAATTTTCGCCCAAGTCTTACCACGATCATCCGAACGGAACACCCCTGTAATGCCAGGCTTCACCATTCCCGCAGCATAGACCGCAGAAACACCCGCCGTTTTACCCTTACCGAACCCAATATAAGTAGCATAAAGCAAGCTATCCGCAGCAACAAGCGTTTTTCCCCCATCCGTGGAATGGTAAACCACATTGTCATCATTTGCCTTCCCAGTCCAAGGAATCGCGCTAGTATACTGATACCATGCGCACCAATAACCATTAGGATCATCACATTGATAAATGTTAGCCCCCTGAGTAATCCAGAGATCCCCTGCAGCATCCGGGGAGGCAAATAGGCGGAAATGATCGGAAGCCCAACTATCATCATATTCCAAGTCACTGCGAACCAAAGTCCAATTGGCCCCATTATCCACACTCTTATAAAGGTATCCAGAACTGTCCGCAGTCGTCAAATTTGCATAGAGATAAAATGTTCCAGGAGTGACCTTATCGGCAACAACGCGGTATCCCGCCAAAAGAGATGCATTTGTTGCAGATGCCTTCCATGAACTTCCAAAATCTGTTGAATAATAGACACCATACTTTTCCATATTCCACACAATCGCACCCGCATCCGCCGAAATGGCTGCAAAATTAGTCTCGTTGCTATAGGTATCACTATAACCGTTATTTACGAATGGAGGATAGGCGGTAAAAGAGGTCCAAGTTTTACCTCCGTTCGTGGAATAAGCACCGAGGCCTTTCGTAGACTCCTTGAAAATGCGAATCATCACATGCGGATAAAGGCCCGCATAATCAATCGCATAGTTGGTACCCGCCTCTACCTGATGACGAGAGGACTGGGCCACATCCAAACTGATATGATAGAAGCCATCAATGTCACCCAGAGCACTGACCAGCGGAGCTCCGTAAGTCGTACTGACCAAGCCCAGCGGAGCGGTTTCTTCAATACCCGTGTCCGTAAAATACCAAGTCGGAGCCGCTGTAGTCGCATTATAAGTGCTCCAGACTCCGTAACCCGTTCCGAACACCACATGATCCTTATTGAAAGGATCCACAGCCAAAGCGGAAATCCAATGAGGATTACTTGTCGCCGAACTGCCAGCACTTTCCACATCCAAAGAACCTGAACCTATAATATCCGTCCAACTGCTACCACCATTCAATGTCATAAAGATCCCTTCGTGAGGAACAAAGGAAGTCCCACTGGCAGGGCCTCCCGAACCTTTCCACCAGCCACCGGTGCTTACAAATACCTGATTACTGTTTGTCG
>DBTP01000134.1 GCA_002307115.1 Fibrobacter sp. UBA1313
TTGTTCCATCCTCACCCCTGCGGGGTCGACCAAAGGTCAGCTCTGCGAAGCCTGATGTTCCCGCTGGGAACCGGCTTCTGGTGTTTCGGTGTCACGTTGTTCCATCCTCACCCCTACGGGGCCGACCAAAGGTCAGCTCTGCGAAGCCTGATGTATCGGCTTCTGGTTGCAGAAAATGAATTTTTAGAGGAGGGCGGTGTCACACTCCAAGTGCAACGGGTTCTCCCGTTAATATAGAAGTATAAACCTCTTGTGGCGTGAAAAATCCATGGATCTTTCTTGCCCTCGAATTCAGAAGTTTTTCGACCTTAGTCAGTTCCTTTTGGGACACCGCTGAAAGATCCATTCCTTTAGGAAAAAAGTCCCGGATTAACCCATTCATGTTTTCATTGGATCCTCGTTGCCAAGGGCTGTGAGGATCGGCAAAATACACCTTCACACCTGTCTTACTTGTCAGCTTTTCATGCCTTGCCATTTCCAGGCCTCGGTCATAAGTCATCGTTTTTCTCAGATGTTTCGGAATGCGTAAAAAAGCCTTGGTGAATCCACGTAAAGCGACCTCAGCATTAGAACTTTCGAGCTTCACTAAAAGCAAATATCGACTCGTTCTCTCCACTAAGGTACCTATGGCCGACAGATTTCCTTTGCCTATGATCAGGTCGCCTTCCCAGTGACCAGGAACTTCCCGATTTTCAACCTCCTCGGGACGTTCTGCTATGCGCCGCATATTGGTAATGCTACCTCTGCGGTCTTTGCCTCGATTCCTTGGACGACGTTTCTTTCTGGACTGACGCAAAAATTGAAGCACTTCTGTGCGGAGTTCTCCTTTAGGCATTACATAAAGGTATTTGTAAATTGACTCTGGTGATATATTCATACTTGCTGTCTCTGGATATTCTTGTTGTAATCTTCCCGAAATTAACCCTGGGGACCACCGTTTTGATAATAAGTCATAAACATAATCCCATAGCCTGTCATTATCAAGTTTGGCAACATTTCTTGCTCTGGAAGCTCTTTTCATTGACTTGCGTTGCGAAGTTACTGCATCATAGACTTTAGGTCCATTTCTTCTGATTTCCCTTGAAACACAAGAGGCTGGACGACCCAAAGATTTTCCAATTTCTCGAAGGCTTAATCCTGAACGTATTCCTGACTCAATTTTTTCTCGCTCATAAGAGCTTAAGTGATTATATATGTTTCCCATTGCAACACCATATAGTTATAGTTCTGTTGCACTTCAAGCTAGACTTCGCCGAGTCCTTAACCCGTGTTAGGGTTGCAGTGGGGGCAATTTACTTTGTAATAAGGTTTCTATTTGAAGCCGTACTTCCGTTTCGTCTAAAGCACCTAGAATGCGTGTTTTAATTTTATCTGTTTTATCCATTAAAAAATGAGCGGGCACGGCGTTGGGATTTCCAAAGCGATTCATCACTTCATAATTCCAGTGAACTACCGGAAATGGAATTTTGAAATGAGCAATGAAATTTCCCATGTCTGAAACGCTCTCGTCTTCATTGATCCCAATCACTCGGAGTCCTTGAGGGGCATAATCGGATTCTAATTTTTTAATCAGGGGAATTTCTGCTACACAGTAACCACACCAAGAGGCAAAAAAGACAACTAAAGTGACCTCTCCCTTGAGATCCTTATAGGCTAGCGAATCGCCATGGATATTGACTGCCTTGAAGTTTTCCACTTTTTCAGGAAGGGACGGATAGGGATTTATTTCACACCCTAAAAAGGATAGTGGAAGTAGGGCGAGTAGGAGATTTGTCCAATTCAAAAAACGCATATTATTGGAAAATTTAAGTTATATTCAGGGCATGGCTTATAATATTCAAGAACTTCTTTCCGAGATGGTGAAGCGCGGAGCTTCCGATTTGCATGTGACTGCGGGTAGTCCTCCTTTAATTCGACTTTCTGGTAAATTGACGCCCATTGGTACGGATAAAATGAAGCCCGATGAAACCATGAGGATGACTTACAGCCTCATGAATGAAATGCAAAAAAAGTCTTTCGAACAGAGTAAAGAATGTGACTTTTCTTTTGGTATCGCTAATTTGGCTCGCTTTCGTGCGAATGCCTATCTGCAACGTGGTTGCGTTGCTCTCGCTCTTCGTATCATTCCGTTGGACATTAAAACATTCAAAGATTTAGGGCTCCCTGCCATTATGGCCGAGTTTACGACACGTCCATCGGGACTTGTATTAGTGACTGGCTCTACTGGTTCTGGTAAATCGACGACGCTTGCGGCGATGATTGATAAAATCAATAAGGAACGTCATGATCATATTTTGACGGTTGAAGACCCGATTGAATTTTTGCACAAGCATCAGGGTTGCATGGTCAATCAGCGTGAAGTGGGCAGTGATACCTCTAGTTTTGCTCAGGCATTGAAAATGGCTTTGCGCCAAGATCCCGATGTGGTATTGATTGGTGAAATGCGCGATCTGGAAACTATTCGCGCCGCAATGACCATTGCAGAAACGGGTCACTTGACTTTTGCAACGTTGCATACAAACTCAGCCGTTCAGACCATTAACCGTATTGTGGATGCCTTTCCCAAAGGGGAACAGCAGACGATTCGTACGCAGTTGTCCTTTGTGCTCCAAGGGGTTATTTGCCAGACTCTTTTGCCCAAAGTCGGTGGTGGTCGTGTGATGTGCTACGAAGTGATGTGCGTAACGCCTGGTATTCGTGCTTTAATTCGTGATGATAAGGTTCATCAAATTGAATCCATGATTGAGATCGGTCAAAAGTTTGGTATGAATACGATGAATATGCGTATGGTTGATCTTGTGGCAGAACGCAAAGTGGACCGTTTTGATGCGCTTGCAAAATCCTCAAATCCGGATCAGTTAGAAAAACTCCTCATGGAGAAGGGACTGTAATCAATGGCGTTCTTTCTTTACAAAGCTCAAAACGTTCAAGGAAATGTTTTTGAAGGCCAAATTGAGGCAAAGGACAAAGCGGAAGCAGAGTCCCTTTTACGTCGCAAACGTTTGGTAATTCAGACACTGAAGCGAAAACCAATTGAAATCAAAATTCAGATTGGTTCAGGTATCAAAACCAAAGATATTTCGCGCTTTACCCGTATGTTCTCTTCTATGTGCTCTGCGGGTTTACCCATGCTCCAGTGCCTCAATATTTTGGAAGAGCAGAGTGATAATCCGGCATTGAAAGAAGTCGTGCATAAGGTGGCAATGGCGATTAATGGGGGTTCAACACTCGCCGATGCGCTTGCTCAACATCCTAAAGTTTTCGATAAGTTGTATTGCAATATGGTCGCCGCCGGTGAAGCGGGTGGTATTCTTGAAGGCATCTTGGGCCGCCTTGCGGACTATGGTGAATCTAACGAACGCTTGACTCGCAAAGTGAAAAAGGCGATGACCTACCCTGTCATGGTGGCCGTTATCGCTGTGCTTGTGCTTGTTTTGATGCTTGCTTTTGTGATTCCTACTTTTGCACAAACTTTTGCAGATGGAGGAGGAGAGCTTCCGTGGCCGACTCAATTTGTGATGAGTCTTTCGGATGGCATTAAAAATTATGCTGCCTTTTGGGTTTTACTGATTGTGGCTATCGTCGTCACGATCAATGTGGTTTTGAAAGTCCCCAGTTTGAGGCTTCAGTTCGATACTTATCTTTTGAAAGTCCCTAAATTAGGTGACTTACAAATGAAAAGTGCGGTATCTCGTTTTAGCCGCACGTTAGGGACCCTTCTCAATGCGGGTGTTTCCATTATTGATGCTTTGCAGGTTACGGCAAAAACATCAGGTAACATGTGTGTAGAACGCTCTATTATGAAAATTTCTGTGGGTATCGCTGGTGGTAAGCCGATTGTGGAACCGATGAAGGATGTTAAAATTTTCCCTGCGATGGTCATTCAAATGACGGGTGTGGGTGAAAAAACGGGTAATTTAGGGGGGATGCTTTTAAAGGTGGCGGACTTCTACGATGAAGAAGTGGATGCGGCTATTGATGCTGTAACTGCTATGCTTGAACCTTTGATCATGGTATTCCTCGGTGGAGCTGTTGGCTTTATGATGGTGGCTATGTATATGCCAATCTTTGGTATGTCTGATGCGATTAAGGAATGATGGGCACCTCTAAAAATTCATTTTCTATGAAATCGGCTGCGACTCTTCGTAATAGTGAACTTCGTTCTGTTGCTGAGCCTCAACAGTGGCAAAGCGAGCTTTGCCGTTGTACTCGGCTTTTGCAACAGTCGTCGCTCAAAACGGCGAATAGCATTCAAGCCGAGTATCATGATAGCAAACTCGTTTGCTATCATGATCGAGGTGCCGAAGCGGATGCCGAAGGCATCAATAGCCCCACTATTCACCATTTCTCGCTCCTGCTCTTTCTCGGTCTCGCTCGATTTCATGGTCGCAAACCAATTTTTAGACGTGCCCTAATGTAAAAATCGATTAATCACTGGTTAATCAGCGATTAATCATTTCGGAATTTTTGAAACCGGCGAAATTGAATTGTTTTCGTCGGTTTTATTTTGGCATGTTCTTTGCCTTGTTAAGTATGCCTGAATGGCATTTACACTTAATCAAGGAGGCGCAATGCCTAAAACAAAAACAGAAAAAGTTACAGACTCCCAAGATCAACTCGCTCCCGAAAAATCAGCGCAGTTTGATTGTCTCGCCGTCACCAATGTACAGGTTTATCCTTTCAAAGAGGGGCCTAGTCTTGGCAAAACCAAAGCCTTTGCCCGCGTCGTTCTGAATGACCAGTTGCAATTGACGGGGCTTCGTGTTGTCGATGGGGCGAACGGTTTTTTTGTGGCGTACCCCAACGATCCTTTTTACAAAGGGGAGGATTATCGTTCCATATTTTTTCCGCTCACGCGTCAATGTCGCGAGCACATTGAAAATTGCGTTTTGGAAAAATATCAGGAAAGCGTAGGCGCTTAAGGAGGGACCGTTCCGTGTTTCAACGAGTCCGCACTTATTGTTTATCGGGAATTCAAGCCATTCCCGTAAGCGTGGAAGTGGATGCTTCTCCAGGGCTTCCTGGGTTTACTTTGGTAGGCTTGCCAGATAGTGCTGTCAGGGAGTCCAGAGAACGCGTAGTTTCAGCAGTACGAAGTTCGGGGTGTGTGGTCACAGGAAGCCGCATGACCGTGAATCTTTCGCCTGCAGATCTCCGCAAAGAGGGGAGTTCTTTGGATTTGCCACTTGCTATCGGTATGCTACTCGCTTCGGAGGAAATCGTTGTTGAAAAAGCGGAACGGTTCGTTTTTTTGGGAGAGCTCGCTTTGGATGGACTATTAAAACCCGTGCGCGGAGTGCTTTCGGTGGCGATGAGTCTTCGAAAAGACGGCTCTGATGTTCTGGTAATTCCCAATGAAAATTATGCAGAAGCCTCTTTAGTCGAGGGAATCACTTTAGTAGGGGTTTCAAGTCTTTCAGAGTGCATTAAAAAATTAACACTTCCCTCCGCCACATTTTTATCACAGGCTTCAGGGATTCATAGGGCTCCGGCGTTGATCCCTGCATCGGTACCTGATTTTCGCTCAGTAGTGGGAATGGAAACGGTAAAGCGAGCGTTAGAAATTGCTGCTGCTGGGGGACATAATTTTCTACTCATAGGCTCTCCAGGGGCGGGAAAAACGCTTTGTGCGCGTTGCCTGCCGGGGATTCTCCCGGAAATGAGCGAAGAGGAAATTTTGGAAAGTACCCGAATTCATTCTTGTGCAAGTTTGATGTCTGCGGAAAGTGGTGGTTATTTGCATTCTCGTCCGTTTCGTTCGCCACATCATTCTGCTTCCATGGTGGCTTTAGTGGGGGGTGGGGCTCGCTTGCGTCCTGGAGAAGCCAGTCTTGCTCACAATGGGGTTTTATTTTTAGATGAATTACCAGAGTTTAATAGGAATGTTCTAGAAGCGTTGCGAGAGCCAATGGAAGAAGGACACATCCAAGTAAGCAGAGCCTCCGGATCTGTGGTCTGGCCCGCTCGATTCATGATGGGAGCTGCGATGAATCCGTGCCCTTGCGGTTACTCTATGGATCCAAAGAGGACATGTCTTTGTCTACCAGATGCCGTTATTCGATATCGCCAACGGATTTCGGGCCCCTTGATGGATCGTATCGACATTCAAGTGGCCGTTCCCTCTCTTTCGCCCACTTTATTTGCAAATGCTCCGAATGGGGAAAGTTCTTCCGAGATGCGAGCTCGCGTTATTGCGGCGCGGTTACGACAGCAACATCGTTTTCGCACGAAACGAATTCGAACGAATGCGGAAATGACAAGTGAAGAATCGAGAAAGGAGGCGCTAATGACTGCGGCTACAGAACGTTTTGCAGTGAATGCTGCAGAAAAAATGATGCTCAGTGCGCGAGGTTATTACCGATTGCTCAAAGTCGCCCGAACGATCGCGGACATTCGGTCTTCTGCGGTGGTAGAAGTGATTGACCTTGCAGAAGCACTACAGTATCGGGCTTTTTCCAATGCAATACGTTAGTGGATAAGCTAGTAACCCAGCCATGTAGGCTTGCTGGGCCTTGCTTGGGTGTCAATCGGCGCTAAAGATACTATAACGAACGACATTTCACTTCACCCCCTCTCAGCAACAAGGATATCTTGGGGACTTATATATTTTAGTGCGCAAATTTGGAAAATGGGGGGAAATGACGAATGTCAAAAGTCTTAGAGGCTGATTGTCTTAGTTTGTGCTTTTAAGTATATAATTCCCATATCTTGGATTGCATTGAGATCGTCTTTGCAGACCGTCTGGGAGCGATAGGTGCAGGTCGTGTTCCGAGATTTCTTGCAACAGATAAGCAGAGGGGTCGCCTTTGATTGCTTCCTCCGGGTTTTCCCATCTCAACCATTGACTTTGGATATCCCCGTTCGCTTTTCTCAGAAGGGAATGCTTTGTGGAAATCCCCAAGTTAATTGATGACGGTTCTTGGGGAATCCCTCGTTCCATTAAGCGCTGATGTTTGGTGCTAGTCTCGGGTGATGCGAATGGAGGCAGATGCTCCCTGAGCTCCGAGGATCGCCATCGGTTTTGTAATGTTCACTTCGGCAGTGAATACCGTTGGGTAATTCTCAAGAATCCTTTGGGCAACGGAGACAACCAGTGTTTCCACTAGGAAAAATTGTGATTTTACAATAAAACGTTGTAGTTCTTCTGAAAGGGCCGCATAATCCACGGAATAATTCAAATCTTCGTATTGAGCGGCCTTGGAAAAATCAAGCCATAGAGAAAAACTTAATAGGACTAGTTGCGGTTTTTCTCGCTCAAAAGGAAGGGTTCCGAGAATACACTCGAAACCCATTTCTTTAACTGTAATTTTGCCTAATTCTGTTACCATGTGAAAAGAACAATCGCCCCTGTGAGGGATGCTGCAGTGACACCAAACCAAATGTT
>DBTP01000012.1 GCA_002307115.1 Fibrobacter sp. UBA1313
GTCGGCTACACCAACGCGGGCGAATGGATGGAATACACCGTGAACGTTCCCACAAGCGGCAACTACGCAATCAAGGCGAGCGCAGCGACTGGCTCCGATTCGACCAGTTTCTGCCTACAGATCGACGGCACGCTCATTGGTGACACCATCAAGGTGACCAAGACCGGCGACGACTGGAGTTTTTACGAGGTATTCAATGGCGGAACGGCAAGCCTCACCGCAGGTAGCCACCAAATCCGTCTGCTCCTCACGGCCGGCTACGTGAACATCGACTGGTTCTCCCTCGGGGATGTCGAGACAAAAATCGGCGCGGGCCTCCGCCTGAACTCTGCGGATAACGCAATTTACCGCGTATTCAACCTGAACGGCAAGCTGCTCGGAACAGTATCGCTTAACGGAAACCCGGCGTCCAAGGCACTGAAGCTTGCCGGCTACAAGGAAGGCGCCTATATGCTCCGCAGCGCAAACGGCAAAAAGGCGTTTATGACAAACAGCGCGAAATAAAGAATCAGGACTTGCATTATTCTTAAGCACCCAGGAACGCTAAGTTCGGGGTGCTTTTTGTATGTATTAGAAAACCATCCGCTAGGCGGGTGGTTCGGTATAAGCCTTATGGCGATCCTTAGTGACACAAGAAATTCCTTCGAGTAAATTCGCAAAGCGGTCTGCCAACTGCATCACGACTCAAAGGAATTTCAAAATGGAAGATATAAAGAAATTAGCTCACACGAGCTGGAATGGTTCTTCGAACATGTTCCTGAGACTCGGTTATGGAAACTAAAAAGTTTCCATAACGCTCACCTTGACGTAACATTGTAAGTATCCTATTGTGTTCGCTCCGAAATATAGGCGCAAAGTGTTTTATGGGGAAAAACGGAAGGATATCGTCAGTATTCTTCGACAGCTTTGCGAATGGAAACAGATTCACATTATTGAGGCAGAAGTATGTCCGGACCATGTCCATAGGCTCCTCGAAATTCCGCCGAAGATTTCCGTGTCAAGCTTTGTCGGTTTTCTAAAAGGGAAGAGTAGCCTGCTTTTGTACGAACGGTTTCCCGAACTGAAATTCAAATACCGTAATAGGGAATTTTGGTGTCGATGTTACTATGTTGACACGGCAGGTGAACAGTTGACAATGATGGGCAAACTCTGATCCGTTTACGGGTGGCAAGTAAGGATATATCGCAGATGGCAGACAGACCTATGCGATGTGTGGCTAGTATCCTAGGGCTACGCCCGTATATGAAGTAAGCCGGTGGGGGATTTTTTTTACACGCTCTTATAGGGCTTTTTCAAGTCACTCCGCTTTGGGGTGGTCTTGATTTGGGTGGTGCATGGCGTTGGCCTCAGGGGTCAACCTCTAAATGATTGCCAATGCAATTCACAATCGGGGCACAAGTGAAAGATCTTCTAGAAATCGAAACCCTTGATGCGATGCTTCGTCGAACAGGTATGGGTATTGAATGCCACCAAGGTCTTGGCGAAACCGCTCTCGAAATTCGAAGTGCATTAGGAATGCAGGGTGGATGGCCCACGGCTGGGTTTGCTATTTCCTTCTTCCGCGTTCTTCAAATAGATGTTGCAACTTGGGCAGAAGAAGCTGGCCGCTATGTAGGTCAGAATGATATGCGTCATTGGACTGCGCGAGTTCGTCTTGGAGGTTGGTGATCTTTATCCATTTTAAACCGATTTAGTCAAACAAATCCGGCGTATCGTCTGTTTTGTTCTTGTTTTTGACGGCGAGATTTTCTTCCGGTTCTTCTTCGTTCACAAGGCGCGTGGTGCGCTTCACCTTTTTGGCGGTGAATTTGCTCCCGAGCGCTTTGTATCCTTTGACATCTGCAACTTCGGTGAGGTCTAACTCTTCCTTTTGCACTTCGCGGCCCACTTGATATTCCATGAGTACGCGGGCGGATGGTGTTGCAAAGAATTCAATCAGTTTGGTTTCGGGATGCTCTGAAACCAGGTTGAATTCCGTGGTCATGGGGCAACCTTCCAAAGTAAATCGTTTCACCATGTAGTTGAAATTGCTGCCTTCAAAATAGAGAATGGAAAAAACATGTTCCGGGTTGTACTTTTGAATGTGGAGAATCTGGTGGCCCACGAGAATCACATCTGCCATGTCGTGGACACGGGCCACACCGTCTTCACGCACTACAAGAATTTTGTCGGTCTCTTCAAATTCGCCGAGGCAATCGCCTTTCTTTTGGGTGCTGATGACTCCGCTTGGCGCATCAAAATACATGATGCGAGCACCGAGAGTACTCACGCCTTTACGAACCTTTTTGATGGTGCGTATCGGGTATTTTGTGACGATATTACCAATGGCACCGCGGCCCTTGACTTCTGTTTCGGAGAAATCCACCTCAAAGTTGAGCTTGATTCTCGGACGGGGCTTGAGAATGACTTCAACGATTCCTGCTTCCCCATTCGGGTTGCTTGAAAGGTAAAGGATCTTTGAGCCAGGCGTGCCTTTTCCCATGGGGTAGTCTTTATCGCGGGTGATACCCCCCACGTTAAATCGTTTGATGTAGGCAGGGCCGTCTTTACCATCCTGGTAAATGACGTTGTAAATATGGCGATCATCATTTTTGTTGAATTTTTCAATAAGAATAATGTCTTTGCCTAGAAAATCCTTGTCCGAAACACGAACGACTTTATAAGTGCCATCGGCTTTGAATACGATCACGTCATCATATTCGGAAACGTCAAAAAGATATTCTTCTTTCTTGAGCCCGGTGCCGACAAAGCCTTCTTTGCGGTTGACGTACAGCTTTTGGTTTGCAAGAGCCACATGCACCGCGTTCACGGTATCAAAGGTGGCGATTGTCGTTTTGCGTTCGCGGCCTTCACCATATTTTTTGAGAAGATTTTTAAAATGAGCGATGGCGTAATCGGTGATGTGATCCAGATTTTCTTGTGTGATCGCTATGTCTGCATCTAATTCTTTTAAGAGTTCGTCTGTTTTTTTGCGGTCAAATTTACTGATGCGGCGTACCGGAATTTCTGCAAGCTTCAGAATTTCTTCTCGCTGAATTTCGCGGCGGAGCTTTTTGGCATAAGGCTTAAGGCCTTCGCCAATAAGTTCTATCATGTTGTCCCGATCGCCCGCTTTTTTGATGACCTCGTAAATTTCCTTTTCAATGAAAATCTTTTCAAGGCTTGTCATGTGCCATTTTTGTTCCAAATGCTCAAGCTTATTTTTGAGTTCCCAAGTGAGGAGTTCCACCGTGTGGTCCGTGCTCAGTCTGAGAATTTCAGAAACGCCGATGAAGCATGGCTTTTTGTTCACAATGACGCAGGCATTGGGTGAAATAGATTTTTCGCAGTCAGTGAAAGCATAGAGCGCATCGATCACTGTCTGAGGATCACTTCCCGGCTGCAATTGAATGACAATTTCCACATTTTGTGCGGTGTTGTCATCGACGTGCTTAATCTTGATTTTGCCTTTATCGTTTGCACTGATGATGCTTTCGATAAGGCTCCCTGTAGTTGTAGTATAAGGGATTTCCGTGATGACAAGCGTCTTTGCGTCTTGCCTTTCAATTTTGGCGCGGACTTTGATTCTTCCCCCGCGAAGTCCATCGTTGTAGTTGGTAACGTCCACAACGCCACCCGTAAAGAAATCGGGATAAAGTTCAAACTTTTTGCCGCGAAGATGAGCGATACTCGCTTCACAGAGTTCACAGAAATTGTGCGGCATAATAGAGGTCGCAAGGCCTACGGCGATGCCTTCAACCCCTTGGGTGAGTAACAGCGGAAATTTGGCGGGAAGGGTGACGGGCTCATTGTTGCGTCCATCGTAACTCGGAATCCACTTGGTAGTCTCTGGATTGAAAAGTACATCGATGGCAAAAGGAGTCAAGCGACCTTCAATATAACGAGGCGCTGCCGCCGAATCGCCAGTCATGGGGTTTCCCCAGTTTCCTTGCGGGTCCACGAGCAAGTCTTTTTGGCCAAGGCCCACGAGTGCATCACCGATGGAAGCATCTCCATGGGGGTGGTACTGCATGGTGCGTCCGACAATGTTTGCGACCTTGTGATAGCGCCCATCGTGCATTTCAAAAAGGGTGTGCAAAATACGCCGTTGTACGGGTTTTAATCCGTCTTCGAAATAGGGTACCGCGCGATCGAGAATCACGTAACTTGCATAATCCAGAAACCAGCCATCGTAAAGTTTTTCGAGGTGGTTCGCGTTGGAAAGTCCCAGTGTTTTTTTCTCTTCGTTCATAAAATCTCTATTACAATAGTTCCACGGCTTCGGCGCGGAGATTTGTGACAATGTGCTCTTGACGGACAGGAGTATTTTTTCCCATGTAGTATTCGAGCATCGTTCCTAGGGAGGCATCCGGTGGGGTAACCACGCTTTCCAAACGCATATCTTCGCCGATAAACTGACCAAATTCGGAGGGGCTAATTTCACCGAGGCCTTTGAATCGAGTAATTTCCAAGCCTTTTTCACCCAGCCACGCGCTCGCTTTGTCGCGTTCGTCTTCATCGTAACAGTAAATGGTTTCTTTCTTGTTGCGTACGCGAAACAGAGGGGTCTGCAAAATATGGAGATGTTTCTGTTCTACCAATTCCGGGAAGAATTGCAAAAAGAAAGTCATTAAAAGCAATCGGATGTGCATCCCATCGACATCCGCATCCGTGGCGATGATGACTTTATCATAGCGGAGTGCTTCCATGCCGTTTTCGATATCGAGCGCATGCTGAAGTAAATTGAACTCTTCGTTTTCGTAAACGACTTTCTTGGTTTGTCCAAAGCAGTTGAGCGGTTTTCCGCGGAGGCTAAACACCGCTTGAATTTGTACGTTGCGTGCTTTCGTGATAGAACCGGAAGCAGAGTCCCCTTCCGTAATGAAAATCATGGTTTCGCGACTACGAACATCTTTCACATCAGTCAAATGAACTTTGCAATCGCGTAACTTTTTGTTGTGAAGATTCGCTTTTTTCGCGCGATCATTCGCGAGCTTTTTAATGCCCGCGATTTCTTTCCGTTCCCGTTCATTTTGCGCAATGCGATCAACGATACTTTTTTCCACTTCTGGGTTACGGTGCAAGTAATTATCAATTTCGCTTGCGGTAAAATCCACAATCCAGCTGCGGAGTGCAGGTCCATCGGGTGCTGTGGTCGTGCTTCCTAATTTTGTTTTTGTTTGGGATTCGAACACTGGTTCTTGAATCCGCACGGAAATGGCACCGATAATGCAGTTGCGCACATCGGCTGGGTCAAATTCTTTTTTGAAATGGTCTCGGATGCCTTTGACCAAGCCTTCACGGAAAGCGGCTTGGTGCGTTCCACCTTGCGTTGTGTGCTGACCGTTCACGAAGCTGTAATAATGTTCGCCGTATTGGTTCCCATGGGTAAAGGCAATCTCAATATCTCGTCCTTTTAAGTGAATCACCTCGTAGCGGATCGTTTCATCCACTCGCTTACTCAAGAGATCCAAAAGACCGTTCGAACTGGAATAGGACTTCCCGTTCATCTCCATGGTCAGGCCCGCGTTCAAATAGGCATAATTCCAGATGCGCTCTTCCATGTAGGCAGGGAGGTAGCGATAATTCTTGAAAATCTCTGGATCGGGTTCAAAGAAAATCTCGGTGCCATTTTTTTCTGTAGTGGCGCATTCCCCATATTCTTTGACAAGTTTGCCGCGCGAAAATTCTGCTTTTTTGCACTTTCCCTCGCGGTAGCTTTGCACCACGAATTTAATAGAGAGGGCGTTGACCGCTTTGGTACCTACGCCGTTCAAACCTACGGATTTTTGGAATGCTTCAGAATCGTATTTTCCACCCGTATTGATTTTGCTTACGCAATCAATCACTTTACCCAGAGGAATGCCTCGGCCAAAGTCGCGCACACATACGGAACGATCTTCAATGTCGATGACAACCTTTTTGCCTGCACCCATCACGAATTCATCGATAGAATTATCAATAATTTCTTTCACTAGAACATAAATACCATCGTCTGGACTTTGGCCATCGCCCAATTTGCCGATGTACATACCAGGACGGAGCCTAATATGCTGATGCCACTCAAGTGATTTGATGCTGCTTTCGTCGTATTTATTTGCCATAGTACTTCACTGTATCAATTACGGATTTAACCATACATCTAGGGACGGTCAATTTTCTGGGCACAAAATATAGACAACCTATACCCGTTTATTTTGGAAAAATTCAATCGTTTCGTCAAAGCCATTGAAGAGTTCCCTCTAAAATATAGTGCACTAACGTGCAAATGTAAAATTAAAAAAGAGATTTGGTACTTCAAGTGTGCATAAAGGCTTTTTTCTACCTTGAACCCATGCGTATCCGTTTTTTTCTTTTTTTGTTTTTTGCCGTGAGCCTCTTTGCAGAGGATCTTGTAGACACCACCCAATCATTTCGGAATTCTGAGGATCAGGCTCTTGTGGAAGAGCTTGCGGTTCGCGATTCTGTGATGGCCGTGCGTGATAGTGCGGCAAAAGCTACGGAAATGGCCCTCCGCACAGAACTTCAAAATGAACAAAATCAATGCAAGAATTGGGAACACAGTTGGAATACACTTAAAGACGACCATGAAAAATGCACGAAGGCTCTCCGCGTCTCCATTGAGGCTCAAATGGAGGGTACTTCTCAAAAGAAGGACGAATCTCAATACATGACCGTCTCTTCTTTTTTGGCGGGGATCGTCTTAGGCCTTTTGGCCGGTTGGTACCTTTTATAAAGGATTTGGCACATGAATTCTCTTTCCTTTGATGCTTCCGTTGTATTGCTTTTTGCGGTTTCTGCCTTTGCTCAAAAACCAGTCCTTGAGGAATACGCCCGCGTTGCTGTTCCAGAAGGGGCGGAAATTGTAGCGTACATGCCAAGCTCACAAATGCTTTTTGTGACCACGGGTGCAAGTGCTCTTCAGGTCATTCATTTTGGAGATCCGAAATCTCCAAAATATTCAACAACTCTGCGGTTTGCAGGCGAAGTGCCCAGCGTATCGGCTTACTCGGACCTTCTTGCTGTGATAGAAATGGGGGAGCCATCGACTCAGCCTGGTCTCGTTCACCTCTTTCGTATGAAGGATTCTCTTTCGCTCCTAAAAACATATCCCACCTGTGCGCACCCGGATATGGTTCAGTTTTCACCCAATGGAAAAGTGGTTCTCGTCGCCTGTGAAGGGGAACCGAATTCCGATTATTCCGTGGATCCAGACGGAGGAATCGGTTGGATTGATCTTTCGAAAGGGCCCGCCAAGGGTGTCGCTTCTGTCCTCGATTTTGAATCTCTTGATAGTGCGGCACTTGTCCAAAAAGGCGTACTTGCGCGTTTTCCTAATCGATTGACTCAAAATCTAGAGCCCGAGTACATTACTTTTGATCCGAGTGGAAACGTCGCCTGGGTGAGCCTTCAGGAAAATAATGCCCTCGCTCGCATCGATATCGCCGCAAAGAAAATAACGGATGTGTTCCCGTTGGGATCGGTGAATCACGCCCTCGCGGGGAATGCCCTAGATTACAGACAAAATAAAAAAATAGAATTGCAGAATGTGCCTCTTTTGGGGTTGCGTCAACCGGATGGCATCGGCTCGATTATTCAGAAGGGCAGGCATTATGTGCTCACAGCGAATGAGGGGGCTTCTCGGGAGTATACTCAGTACACGGACGTTATCACCGTTGGGGAACTCGCCCGTCAGAAAAAACTGTCCCCTGCTGTGTTTACACCAGAACTTATAAGATCTCTGGGCAAATTTCCCGTGAGTTCAGCGGAGCCCTGTGTCGTTCCCTGCACGAGTCTCTATACCTTTGGATCTCGTTCCATGAGTGTTTTTGATGGCACCACCGGTACTCTTATTTGGGACAGTGGGTCTCAAATTGAAGAAATGCTTGCTAAAAAGGAGCCGTTGCATTTCAATCAGAACGGTAAAAAAGAAAAACCTAAAATGGATGCTCGCAGTGATTCTAAAGGCAGTGAACCAGAGACCGTCACTCTGGGCGAAGTGAAGGGCCGTCCTCTCGCCTTTTTAGGCTTGGAACGCATGGGGGGAATTGTGGTTTGGGACATGACTCACGCAGAGAATCCCACGCTATTAGATTATCTCCTGGATGAACGCGATCGTGGCCCAGAAGGCATTTTGTTTATTTCGGCGAAGGATAGTCCTGTTGCAGATACCGCACTATTAGTCGTAGGATATGAATACAGCAAAACGTTAGTGGTTTATCGGGTGCAATGATGTATGGGTACCTCTAAAAATTCATTTTCTATGAAATCGACTGCGGTACTTCGCCATAGTTCGTCATTCAAAGTGGTGAATACAACCAGTATTCACCACTTTTCATTCCTGCTCTGGCTCGACCTCGTTCGATTTCATTCTCGCAAACCAATTTTTAGAGGCACCCTTATGACACAGCTACAAATGTGCAGGTGGCTGTTTTTGAACGAAAAACGACGTTTAAAAAGAGGCCTTTCTGAATACGCTCTTTCGTTCTAATGTTCTTGTTTACTTTTCAAAAGTCTTTTACTAGATTGGCCACGTGCATTTTTTTAGAACCACCATACACCTTCAGAATTCGTCGAAATCGGCTTCTTTTCGATTGCCGTACTTTTCCGTAAAGGGGTGGGCGCTAGTTCAGAAAATTGTACGGTTAGGGCTTGTCTTGTTGTTTATTCAAGCGGGCATTCTTTTTGCTTACGATCATCTCCAGGGAAAAGCCTTAGAACAGAGACGGTTGTTGCAGGCGGAACTTCGCAAAGAACAAAAGAAACTGGCCTCTTTAGACACTCAAATGGAACATTTTTTCCAAGATGAAGATCTTCTTCACTTGAAATTTGGTTTGGCACTTGCGGATCGTTCTCCCCGCGAAATGGGAACGGGTGGAACGATTGACCCCATGCAACGTCTCCTTTGGGCATCCTCTCCCATGCTTGAGTTTGCGACGACACTCAATAACAAAGTGGAACAATTAGAACTCAAAATAGAGCAGAATCAGCAGACGTTTTCTTTACTCGCGAATTATATGGATCAGCAATATTCTCATTGGCGACACATTCCTTCTATTGCTCCCGTCACAGGTCGTTATAGTTCTCCTTTCGGGCGTCGTGTTCACCCGGTAACAGGTGAAGTAGCCAAAATGCATTATGGAATTGATATTTCTAACGGTCGTTGGACTCCCATTTTTGCGACTGCAGATGGTGTTGTTGATATTGCTAAATTCAGTGATACCTTTGGCAATTATGTAGCCATTGATCACGGTAATGGCTTTTTGACAAAATTTGGTCACATGCAAGCTTCTGTCGTGAAACCGGGACAGTTTGTCAAACGTTATCAATTAGTTGGCTACATGGGGAATACGGGTCTCTCGGCAGGTACTCACGTCCATTACGAGGTCTGGTACAATAACGAGGCGATCAACCCACTTCGCTACATTCTCCCTGATGATTACGCGGTCCAATAAATCGCGCTAAATTCCAATGATATCTCTTGCCCTTACGTGCGGACTCGCACTGTCAGGGTGTCCCTATTTTTCGGAAATCTTTTCGGATCCTCGCCTTGTGGAGGATTCCAAAGGTGAATTTGTCGAAGTTCGTTTTGCCGCGGACTCTCCTGATGGGGACACTCTTTTTGTTTTTTTTGAAGAAAAATTGATCTACCAGTGGGTCCGTGTGCCTGGGATGGATCGCGTGCTTTTGCATCGTGATACCTCTGCGTGCCCCTCAGTTTCTCACCTCCAGTGTGATTTACTCACAGGGGCAGCTCTCCCGAACAGTCGTGAAAGTGTGTGGAAGTTGGTGGCGGGGACCTGCATGGATTCCACAGTATTACCGGTAGCTAAAGCGGGTCTTTCGTACCAGCGGTCGGAGTCCGGGGAGTGGGTGGCGACAGAGCCTACCCCTGGGGTCGCGAACCCCCTGTATGAAGAGGGAATCCAAGACTGTGCGGTTTCATTTACCCGCATGGAGTACTCTCAAAATCGATGGCGCGGTCTTCTTTCGCTTACCGGCTGTGATTCGGTGGAGGTCACTCTTTCGGAAAGATCCCTCGATGACGCCTACCAAAAGGAATCGTATGGAGTGATACTTCGAGATTCTCTTCCTTTCGTTTCCAAAATTTCGGCACAAAACCTTTGGCTAGAAAGTGCGGTCCCAGAGGATGATTACCCCAATAATGATGTGCGGGATACGCTTCTGATCATCCCCGCCTCTTCTCCTCTTTTCTTAACCGAGATCCATCCTTGTCCAGAAGAACCTATTCCAGAATGGGTGGAGATTTATAACGGTTCCGCCCTTACCCTTCCTCTTACTCCCATTCAGTTTTGTAATCGAGGAACGATCGCTGCCAACGCTTTCGATTCTCTTCAACCGAGAGAAACGTTGGTGCTCACGCGAGACACCACGGCGTTTCGGGAATGGTTGGGGTTTAATGATGCGCGAGTCTTGAAAGCGAATCTCGGTTTTTTGAAAAACAGTGCGGACACCCTTTTGCTTTGTTGGGGAGACACCCGGTTGGATTCGGTGGTGTGGGGTAAAGAGGCGGGCTTTGTTCCGGAATGCCCCGCAGGTTTCATTCCGAGGTCTCACAGAAAAGAAAATTCTCCCGGTTTTCAAAGTCCAGGGAGTTTAAACCGCACATTACAGGAGACCTCGTCCTTTGAAGTCAAATTGAGTGCGCGCGTTTGCTCAAAAAAAATGAAACAATCCCCACTCATGGTTTCGGTGGCGAGTTCTGTTTCCGTGAACGTTGAACTTTTGTCGGGAAACGGCATTCTGCTTTGGACAAAAACGCTGGAGGCCGATCTTTCGGGGAACCTTTGGGTGGAGGTTCCATTAGTTTCTAAAGGCACATTAGGACCCAATTTTGTGCGATTCTCGGAGGGGCACCATGAAAAAATGGTGGGTGTTATTCTTCGCCCTTAACATGCTCAGTAAGGGGATGTCGCCAGCCTCTGTACTTTTACCCGCAGCGGATTATCCAGGATTCTTTGGTTTGGCAGGAGCCACACTCCCGGAAGGACTTCCGACGTTTGATAATTCGCCCGCAAAGCGCACCAAAACTCTTTCGTTAGGGCTCCTTTGGGGAATCCCTGCGGCTGGGGTGGATTTACAAAGTTATTCCCTGATGGCAGAGTGGGGGAATTCCTGGTATCGTATGGGGAGCCTCTTCTCGATGGTTGCTATGGATTCTATCTATCGAAGCTCCGCAGGGGATTTAGAATTGGCTTTTACCTTTCAAAGATATACCGTAGGTGTTGGGCACAGTGCAAATGTGGAGTGGGTTCCGGGGATCGGTTCTTGGTGGACCCAACAGACGAAGGTGGGCCTCGTTGTGGAGGTTCCTCGGGGCTTTTCACTTTCTGCATTGTTTCTCTTTCCTTATGAATCAGAGTTTGATTATCTCGGAGGGGTTCATTGGAAAGCTTCGGAATCTTATCGGCTTTTTGTGGAAGTGGGACCCAAGTCTTTTCACATAGGTCATGCCGTGAATTTTGAATACTTGCGAATTCAAAGTGCCTACGCTTTTCCTGGGCCTAGTGTAGGGATTGGACTTGCCGTACAAATAGATCAGTTTTTTTCCGGGTTCGGGTATCAAAAAATATCCGATGCCTTCGATGCAAAGGGGGCAAGTTTAGTTTGGCGTAAAAAATAATGCCAATGAGGCCACAAAATAACTATAATCACATTGCTGTGTGTCGGATGTGTAGAACCATGGGTGACTACATTTTGGAGTGGGCAATATGAATTCTATTCTTTTTTTGTTGATTTTCGTTATCGCACTTCTTTTGGTGGTGCTGATCTTTGTTTTAATTCGCTATTTGCATCTTAAACGGCGAGTGCGTTTTTATCAATCCGTAATTATGGATTGTCCTTACGTCATGTCTGAATTTACTTATCCCGATCTCACCTACCGTTTTGTTTCGTCGGCATCGGATGCGGTCTTTGGTTTGAAATCGGCCGCTTATGTGGGTCGGACGCTCCGAGAAATGGTGCATCCCGATGATTTTGTGATGGCGGAAGAAATGATTCGCAAGTGTGAAATGTTAGGCCATTTTGAAGGAATGCTTTCGCGTAAACGTCATGCGTCTCTCGGTTGGTGTTGGGTAGAGAGCAGTGGTTTTATCACCACCGATGATAAGGGAGTGAAGGTACTCATTTGCTTCTCCCATAGTGTGGACGATTTGGTACGTGTGCGTTCGGAGCTTCAGGAATCGGAGCGTCGCTATCATCTCTTTTTGCAAAATACATTTGATGTGGTTTGGGAACTGGATGTGGAAACACGCAAGTTCACATTGTTAAGTCCCATTTCCTATTCCCGTGTGGGTGTGGATTCAAGGCCTACGGGGTTTGTCGATGATAAGGGTTCCTTGTTGCCGGATGAAGAGTTGGCTTTATCGAGGACCATGATTAATAGGCGTGTGAAAGCTTTAATTGAATCGGGTAAGGACTGCGATGAGCCAGAAGAAACCAACATTCGCGTTTGCAATGCCGATGGGTCGTTGGTGTGGTGCCGCATGTGTAGCACGATGCAAAGAGATTCTTATGGTCGATTCTCGATGGTGGGGGTGACTCGTCCCACGAATTTGAGTGCTTTAGGGGGTACGCGGTGGCGTGAATGTGATGT
>DBTP01000214.1 GCA_002307115.1 Fibrobacter sp. UBA1313
GGCATGTCCCGCTTCGTGGTATGCGGTGTGCTTCTTTTCTTCTTCGGTCATGAGCAAGGTGCGACGTTCCGCTCCCATGGCGAGTTTATCGCGGGCTTCTTCAAAGTCGAGCATACCGACTTCGGTGTTCCCGAAACGAGCGGCGAGAAGTGCGGCTTCGTTGATAAGATTTTCAAGATCGGCACCGGCAAGCCCAGGCGTTCCTTTGGCGACGGCGCGGATGTCCACGTCTTTGGCAAGAGGGACTTTGCGTTTTCTAATGTGCACCCGGAGAATTTCATCACGACCAATAAGATCGGGGAGACCGACCATGATTTGCCTATCGAAGCGTCCCGGGCGTAAGAGTGCTTTGTCAAGTACATCGGGCCGGTTGGTGGCGGCAATGAGGATAACGCCTGCATTAGATGTAAATCCGTCCATTTCCACAAGAAGCTGATTGAGGGTCTGTTCGCGTTCATCGTGACCACCGCCGAGACCTGCGCCCCGCTGGCGACCGACCGCATCAATTTCATCTATGAAAAGAATACAGGGAGCGTTCTTTTTTCCCATTTCGAAAAGATCACGGACACGGGAGGCTCCTACACCGACAAACATTTCGACAAAGTCCGAACCGGACATGCTAAAGAATGGAACGCCTGCTTCGCCAGCGACTGCACGGGCAAGGAGTGTTTTACCAGTACCCGGAGGGCCTACTAAGAGAGCTCCCTTTGGAATGCGGCCACCCAAGGCATCAAATTTTTTCGGACTTTTTAAGAAGGTCACCAATTCTTCCAAATCTTGCTTGGCTTCGTCGCAACCAGCAACGTCTTTGAATGTGGTTTTGTCTTTTCCGTTTTCATTCAATTGGTGGGCTTTACTTTTTCCAAAGGAGAAAACGCCTTTACCACCACCGCCTGCCTGGCGAGACATCATGAACCAGAAAAAGCCAATTAACAGAATAGCAGGTAAGAACGCAAAAACGTGATCCAACCAATTGGTGGTTTCGTGGACAACCTTGACTTTAACGCCTTTGAATGTTTCCCAAGCGGTGATTTGTTCATTGCTGATTTCCAGCATGTGGCTTGTGAACGCAACCGTATTTTTGGTGGTCGTATCTGCTTTGGTAAATTTGGAAAGTGCGCTTACCTGTTTCGCGGCTTCCGCAATCTCTTTGGGCGTCATGGCCCGTTCGCCTTCAATGGAAATACCATCGGATGTTTTCTGCAAACGAAGATCTTTAATCACTACTGTCGAATCGGCCATCATAGCCAAAAAATCGGTACGGGAGAGGTCTAGTTTGGTGTCTTCCGAATAGAGACGCATTAAGAGCAATACCATGAGAAGCATTGTCACAATGACAAAAAAATTCTTATTGCGGAAAGGAGATGCCGTCTTGGCCTTATTCATATAAACCCTTTATTGCCAATCAAAAAAATCAATGTTCGTGTTTGCCTGTAATTTTCCCGATTTGGCGATGCCGGGAATCCACAGTACTTCGGAATCTTGAGCGAAAACAGGAATACAATCACGAACGAATGTAGGAATCCCATTTTCCTGAAACCACTTTTTTAACTTCCGTTGCGAACAGCGAAGGCCTGGAGGCGAAAAAACATCACCGTCACGACGATAACGCCATTCACCCGTGGCATTCTTAAACTCAGGCAAAAGATACAAATTGTCGGTTTCTTGGATAACTTTTTTGCGACAAAACCAAAGGAGTTTCTGGGATTTTTCCATCAGAAAGTCCGCAGTTTGTATTCGAGAAGGGAGAGGGAAAAAATGGGAGCCTTCTTCCTTGCTCATCGGGAGGAAAAATCCCTTTTCATGAAGCCATAGACGGAATAGTTCGAATCCGCCATGTTCAAAAGGCTTTAGTTGCTTTTCTAGAGCACTGGCATGGATGGCGAGTGTTTTTTCATAGGGGGAGAATCGAGCAGGAAATGGCCATAGGCGAGGGGGCACCACCATGGGTGCAAATAGGGTTTCTGCTTGGGCGATGATTTTAGGAAAAACGCTTTGAGCAAGACTTGCTATGTGGACGAGTTGTGGAATGGCTTCTGGAAATTTATTCTCAAGACGGGGAAGGCTTTTGTGGCGCGTGTAGTTGCGCTTGTAAGAGGTGTCTTGGTTGGTTTCATCTTCGTGCCACTGCAATTGATTTTGTTTTGCATAGAGACGAAGGTCTTCTTTGGTGACAGAGAGAAATGGACGGTAAACGTGATCACCCCGTTCTCCAAGAATTCCTTGTAAGCCTTTGAGGGACGTGCCGCGGTAAAGCCGCATGTAAAGCGTCTCTGCTTGGTCATCGGCATGGTGTGCGGTGAAAATGGCATCCAAATTTTTTTCTTTGAGAATGTCGCTAAAAATGCGGTAGCGTTCCACACGTGCTTTTTCTTCGAAGTTGCCTTCTGCAAGCATGGCTTTGCCATTCAAATAGCGGAGTTCCAAAGGAATGTGGTAGTGTTCGCAGAGCGTTTTCACCAAGGATGCGTCTTCGTCCGCACTCTTTTCGCGGATGCCGTGATGCACGTGACACACGACAATTTTTTCAATTCCAAATGGAACTTTATGGGTTGCCACGTAATGGAGAAGGCATACAGAATCCAAACCGCCCGAAACTGCAAGGAGCAGATGATGAAATCCTCCCAACGGCAGTGTTACGGGGAACAAATGATCCTACCCTTTTCTAAAGAAACAGCTGCGGGCTCCCGTGTGGCAAGCAACTTGAGGACCGTGCATATGAACCTTAAAAAGAAGCACATCGGCATCGCAATCCACGAACCATTCAACGACTTCCATCACATTTCCGCTGGTATCGCCTTTGTGCCAGTATTCTTTTCGACTCCGGCTCCAGAAAACCATTTCGCCCACGTTTAATGTGCGACGAAGGGCTTCTTCATCCATCCACGCCATCATCAAAATGTCATTTTTATCGGCATCTTGAACGATCGCGGGGATTAAACCCTTGGAATCATATTTCAGTTCTTTTAGCAATGATTCGTTAATCGCAAATTTCATTGACGTACCTGGCCCTCTCCGCGGAGAATCCACTTATAGGTGCAAAGGCTTTCGACGCCCATAGGACCACGGGCATGAAGTTTATCCGTAGAAATGCCCACTTCGGCACCGAGACCGTATTCACCGCCATCCGCAAAACGCGTACTCGCATTGACCATGACGCTTGCGGAATCCACGTTCTGGACAAAGTATTCTTGTACGGCTTTATCTTCGGCAAGCACGGCCTCTGTGTGTCTGCTACTGTATTTTTCAATATGGTCGCAAGCTTCTTTGACATTTTCCACGAAACGAA
>DBTP01000112.1 GCA_002307115.1 Fibrobacter sp. UBA1313
CCCCGTCTAAAGAGCAACAAAAAAGGCTATCCTCGGATAGCCTTTTTTGTTCATTAGGATTTTCAGTTCATGATATATCTGGACATTTTATCCATGTTTTTTTTGTCGGAAAAAATAGAAGATAACGATTAAAAAATATCTTAGGTTGGGTGGTTTATAGATTCTGAAAAAAAAAGGATTTTTTCATGGTAATCTCTAGGATAATGCAAATTTCGATATTTTCATTGTTTTCAGTTTTTTTGGGTATTCTTGCTGTTCTCCCTGCACACGCAGCAACCGTTTCAAATCCTCTAATCTGGGCTGATGTCCCAGATGTATCGGTGGTGCGCGTGGATTCCAGTTACTATATGGTGAGTACCACAATGCATTTGAATCCGGGAGTTCCGGTTATGGAATCCACCGATTTATCGCGCTGGCGAACCATCAATTATGCACACCAAGCCCTTGCCCAATCGGATGCGCTCAACCTCCTGAATGGGAAAAGTGCTTATGGAAAAGGCTCTTGGGCAAGTAGCATCCGCTACAAAAACGGTACTTATTATGTCCTCACCCCATCCTACACGACAGGAAAAACGCATCTGTACAAGACAACAGACATTCATAACGGTCCGTGGACAGAGTCAACACTCCCCTTTTACCATGATCCTTCACTCCTCCTTGACGATGATGGTCGCGTTTATGTGGTCTATGGAAGTACTGATATCCGCATTGTAGAACTTACTGAAGATGGAACCGCAGTCAAAACAAACGGAGTA
The DNA here is from genome assembly GCA_002307115.1 of Fibrobacter sp. UBA1313. GTDB lineage: Bacteria > Fibrobacterota > Fibrobacteria > Fibrobacterales > Fibrobacteraceae > UBA1313. The sequence goes on from DBTP01000112.1 coordinate 756, forward strand.
AACCAAGTGCTTATTTCTGGAGCCGCGTCCATCGCAGGCTCTAATTTCTACGTGCAGGCAGAAGGATCCCATATCGAAAAAATCAATGGGAAATATTATGTTTTTCTTATCTCATGGCCCTCTACCAGCTGTCGGACAGAGCTGGTTTACCGATCTTCTACACTTACCGGAACCTACGAAGGCAAAATTGCTCTTCAGAATAATGGTATTGCCCAAGGAGGTATTTTTGATACCCCGGAAGGAAACTGGTACGCAATGCTGTTTCGAGATGCCGGCTCTGTCGGACGAATTCCCTACCTTGTCCCAGTCACCTGGACTAATGACTGGCCAGTCTTTGGTACCAACAGTCAGGCTCCATCCACTCTGGAACTTCCGAATGCTCAGGAAGCAGGCTATGGGATGGTGACGTCAGATGACTTTTCTAAAACCACGCTCCCATTAGAGTGGCAATGGAATCACAATCCGGATGCTGCCCACTGGTCTTTGGCGGCCAATCCCGGCAATCTCAGGATTACGACATCGCGCGTTGACGCCTCCATTCTCACGGCGAGAAATACACTCACACAGCGTTCTTTTGGCCCTACCTGCTCAGGACGAATTGCCTTAGATGCGAGCGGCATGAAAGACGGTGATATTGCCGGTTTAGCGGCCTTCCAAGATAGCCTTGGTTTCGTGGCAGTCAAAAAATCTGGCACATCCCTCTCTATCGTACAATATCAAGGGAAAACTCAGAAAGCGAGTGCCTCTATCAGTCAAAACCGAGTTTACTTGCGTATTGACATGAACTTCGCAAATCAAACCGACAAAGCCACATTCTACTATAGTCTGGACAGTACAAATTGGACCTCTATCGGAAACACCCTCTCTATGACTTATACCCTCGGCATGTTCGTGGGGTACCGTTTTGCTTTGTTCAATTACGCCACCACAAGTTCTGGGGGCTACGCCGACTTTGACTGGTATAAAATAGGAACGACCGTATCAAACGAAATAAATCTGGTTTCTACCACTACTCCAAAAGAACAAACGCCCTACGGGGATACCCTGCAGATTCCAGGAACCATTCAAGCGGAAGACTATGACAATGGGGGACAAAACGTTTCCTACTACGACACCGACGCCGGCAACTCCGGGGGAGTCTACCGTAATGATGATGCGGATGTTGATTCCTCCGCTGGGGACTATTTCTATGGTTGGGTTGCAAATGGGGAATGGATCGAATGGACAGTGAACGTGACGACTGCGGGAAGCATGAAATACACCGCGCGCCTGGCCTCACAAAGTGATGCGGCAAGTTTCTCCCTCTACATGGACGATGATCCAATCGCGCAGAATGTCGCCGTCCCAAACACGGGTTCCTGGACAACATTCCAGGAAATTACAGGAACCACTTCGGCACTTACTACAGGAACACATGTGCTTAAGCTCACCGTTGGTGCGGCCTACTTTAATATCGACTGGATAAGTTTCGATGATCCTACAATAAAGTTACAGCCTACTCCTAAAAAGGCAAAGGTTCAGTCATCCGCGCAGGTTCGTTATTTTGATTTACTGGGAAGAAAAACAAGCATAAAATGAATTTTATGGAACAATAATCACTTATTTGGGTTGGATAGTTAAATGAAAAGTATACAAAACAAGATTCTACGAGGGGTTTCCGCCCTTCTCCTGATGGTTTCATTTTCTGGGGCAGCGGAGTATTCCGAAACCTGGGCTTCGGTGAATACTCATAATCCTGCGCCGGAATGGTTCCAGGATGCAAAATTCGGTATTTACTTTCATTGGGGCGCATTCAACACCCCTGCCTATGGGAGTGAATGGTATCCACGCAATATGTACAACACCAGCAGCGGTGAGTATACCCACCACAAGTCAACCTACGGAGATCCAAATGGTGACTGGGGTTACCAGAATTTCATACTCGGGAAAACCAACAAAGCTGGAACCTGGACTCAATTTGCCCCTAAATTGCTCTCCGATGGAGGAAAAATCGATCCGGAAGGATTTGCCCAACTCTTTGATTCAGCGGGAGCGAAATTTGCTGGCCCGGTTCTGGAACACCACGATGGTTTCTCCATGTGGGATTCTAAAGTGAACGAATGGAATTCGGTCAGTAAGGGCCCCAAACTCAATCTGGGCAAGCTCTGGGTGGATGCCTTCCGCAAGCAGGGTATGAAAATCGTGGTAACGCTTCACACCGCATGGAACTTCAATGGCTACTACTCATACGTGCCGACGCAGAGCGTTGACAGTCTCAAAAAATTGTTCGGACAACTTAGCACCACCGTGGAAAATCAACTCTGGTACGACAAGAATAAAGAGGTGATTGATGAATTCGAACCTGACATCATCTGGCAAGACTCCCACCTCTATCAAGTCACTGAAGCCATGCGTCTCAAATTCTTGGCATATTACTTCAACAAAGAAGCCGAGTGGGGTAAAGAGGTCGTTGCCACCTATAAGGATGGGTTCAATACCTATGGCGAAATGCTGGATTACGAACGTGGCGGACCTGCCGACTTAACTTTTCCGTACTGGCTTTCTGATGATGCGGTTAGTTCATCAAGCTGGAGTTACACTGTTGGCATCGGGTATTATTCATCCACGCAGATGCTCCACCGGCTCATCGACTTGGTCAGCAAAAACGGCAATCTTCTGCTGAATATCTCTCCCATGACTGATGGATCCCTGCCACAGGCCCAGAGGGACATTTTACTCGCCATGGGTGACTGGCTGAGGAAATTTGGTAGTGCTATCTATTCCACTCGTCCGTGGTTGATCTACGGCGAAGGGCCAACAAAAATGGGGGGTGGCAACTTTACTAAACCTGTTGCAGGAACAGCTCAGGACATCCGCTACACCCGTGCCAAAGATTATAGTTCCGTATATGCAATTTTTCTCGGTTGGCCAGGAAACGGGACTAAAGTGACCCTAGCCGGGCTAAATTCAAAACGTCTGAAATTGTCTTCGAACGCTAAAGTTGAGTTAATGGGTGCCACAGGAACCGATGTTGCGCTGACCTTTTCCCAGGACACTGCGGGTCTGCAAGTGACGTTCCCCTCCAATGCCCCCTATACCGCCATGGCTTACCCAATCCGGGTGCAGGCCAATGGAGGAGATGCTATTCCCATGGTCAGCCTCTACAGCAATATCAACTATGATGGTCTCGTCGCAATGCTACAAGAAGGAACCTACACCAATGCTGAATTGACGGCTTTGGGAGTGAAAGACAATGATATCAGTTCAATGAAAGTTGATTCGGGATTGAAAGTCGAACTTTTTGACCAAGACAACTTCCAAACGACTCTCGGTACTTTCGATAGCAATGTAGTCGACTTTATTTCCAATGGCATCAACGACAAAACATCCTCAATTAAGATCACGGTTATCCCCAACATAACTTCAATTCATCCTGTGGCAAACAAATCGGCACGAAAAATACGCTGGTCAAATGGAACTCTTTTCTTGGCTGGCATTCAATCTGGCCGGGTACAAATCGTGGATTCAAAAGGCCGCAGCCAGATTTTAAATATATCTGAAGGCAAAGCCAAGGTCGATGGACTTTCGGCAGGAGTCTATCAGGCGAGGCTTCTTAATGGAACATCCACCACCTTATACGGATTTACCGTACAACATTGATTCATGGAAATCGCTGCCGAGAATAAGTAGTAATTAATATTTTAGAGATAGTATGAGAGATACTTGGACAAGTTCGAAAAAAATCAACGGTGGATTTTTGTAGCGATTTTTTATGCATATCTGTCGGAATAACTTTTGCCACAAACAACGCAGGAAAAATTAGCGAGAAGCGTAGAAAATAAAATTCTACGCTTTTTTCAGCTCTCGTCCTAATAAATTCATGCTCTGGGGTATCAGGAAACCCCATGATCCCCCGCCGGAATGGTTCTAGGGCGCCTGATTTGGTGTTTACTTCCTGTGAGTGGTGACAAAAGTAACAGATAAAAGAACTCAGAAACAACGCAGAAAATCTCTTAAACCCGCGCCAAGGATTAGCTCCGTGTATGCAATATTCTAGAATCGGAACCGGAATGTGCCAGGGTAAATGAGA
>DBTP01000165.1:0-120 GCA_002307115.1 Fibrobacter sp. UBA1313
CATCCGCAGAAGACGAACCTGTTTCTTCGCCGCCGGAAGAGGATGATTCGTAAGATTCTTCGCTGGAGCTACTCACAGAGCCTGAACTTTCGCCAGTTTCAGTGCCCGATGTGGAGGAAT
>DBTP01000165.1:386-10342 GCA_002307115.1 Fibrobacter sp. UBA1313
TGATTTCTGTGGAACTGGAAGAGCCTGCATCGGAAGCTGAGGAGGAGCTGATTTCATCATTGCTGGAGGAAGATGAGCTGATTTCATCGCTGCCCGAAGAGGATGATTCGTAGGGTTCTTCGCTGGAGCTACTTACGGAGCCAGAAGAACTACTCCCTTCATCACTATCAGAAGATGAAGAATTTAAAACAGACGATGAGGAAACAGTTGTAGATGTTGTGTCTTCTGGCAAATCGCGACAGTAACTATCTGCATTTCCGACAGAATAACCAGCCGGGGTAGAAGAACAACCGGGAAGAGAAAAATCGGATACCGTAATGCCTACTCCACTTTGCAGAGGATTAGTACAAAAATCACCAGGCACAGGTTCCCAACCCTGATCACAACAGTCTTGTTTTTTCCTCTCCATAAAAACGGCAACATCGGAACCTTGGCAAAGATCGCAAGCACCGGAAATACAATATTCCGAACCGCTTTGCATTGTTGTGCCTGAGAATATACCACCATAATTTTCGCAAACAGATTTACGCTCCGATAACAGATTTTTTGCAACAGCGATCGTAGTGCCACAATAAGTGCTAGTGGTGTCCCAATATTGCGCACTTGCTTCCGCAGTGGTGGAACACGTATAATACGAATATTGTTGTCTTGCCCAGATGTGACCTCCACCACCAGCAAATTCAGAAAAAGAACAGTCATTAAAAACAATTGTTGAAGTCGATAATTGTGAGGATTCACCACTGACAGAAACAGTAACGCTCGGGCCTGCCCATTCTGTGCTATAATTGGGAGTTGTATAGGACGCAGAACAAGAGCCCCCATTTATAGATGCAGGATAAGTATATGTTAAAGGAAATGCTGTCCAAAGAGCTAGCTCATAACGGACATTGACAGATTTCAACGTACATGTAGATGAAGCGTATACGACAAAAAATAAAAGAAAGACTATTAATTTTCTCATTGATTTCCCCTAACATCATCAATAAATTTGAAAATATCAAGTTTACATGGTTTCATTGGATCAGGACATTGCAAATTGCCAGCAGCCCTTATTCTCTGCTTGCGAACAGACGAAATGGTATCCTTTTTTGCTCTATTATTTTCTTTTTTATACGGGGTATTTGCAGAAGGCGACTCTGTGGGCCTAAGATTCGGAGCAGGAACTTCTTGATACTTTTGCTCTAAGATGGATTTTTCTTGTCGCGATTCGTCTCCGGAAGAGCGACACGCAGAAAGAGCCATAAACAGAAGAAGGACTAAAATTTTTACCTCACTGAATTGCATAATAATAACTCCTTACCTGGATTTTCTTCATTAATTACATCTATCAATTTGAACGCATACATGTTACAAGGCTTCACTGAACCAAAACATTGAGCCTCAATAATTATTTTTTACATGATGATAAATCATTCTTGTGAGGGAACCCCTAGTGTAATTTGATGCTGTGCTTTCCATTAGCTCCCCATGATTCAAAACCTGATTGTGATAATTATAGGAACTTTTCGTGGCGGCCGTAAATAAAAAATGAACCGTAAATAGAATTTTACTTCCATAGAGTATTGCAATTGATCAATTACCAATAGAATTTGACGTTCCAAGGATTTTTTATCTTCAATTCACTGTGAACAACCAAGATTTTAGTCAAAAGAAACCCATGTGCTCCGCAGGCATGGACGGGCCATACCGCCGAGCTTTCTGAAGACCACTTCTGCGGAGACTTTGGATCAAGTTCCTTGACACTGTTGGCGATCTCTGATTCGCTGTGAGTCAGCTCTTCATGACTGTTCCTTTGCCGCTAAAAGTAGCCGTTTTGTCTAGTTTTGAACGGTACTAAATACGGGGAAGCTTACAATTTAAGGAAATTCATTTTCCCAATTTCCCCCTTGCTTTTTAATATACCGAATGGTATATTATAGACATGACGACACGAGAACAACTTCTGGAACAGGCTTTGGAACTTTTCCGCAAGGAAGGATACGAGAATACGGGTGTCCAGAAGATCGTCGATGCGGTGGGTGTCGGGAAGCCGACGCTTTATCATTATTTTGGTAGCAAGCGCGGGTTGCTGGATACGCTTCTTGCTACGTATTTCGACCCATTTTGGGCGCCTCTTCAAACGGCAGCAGATCACAAGGGCGATGTTCCCTACCAGTTGGAACAAATTACTCTTGCTTACTTTAAGTTTGCAAAGGAGCATCTGGATTTTTATCAGTGGTATCTGAGTATCATTCCGGCCCCTGTGAAAAGTGATACGGGGAAAGCGGTGCGGCCGATTCTCGACAAGCAATGGAAACTTTTGAATAATCTGTTTAAGGACGCGGCAAAATTTCACGGCAATATGCGTGGGCGCGATGCTCGTTATGCGTATACTTTTTTAGGCATTATCAATACGACGATTACGTCTGCGATGTTTGATCTGGTGGCGCTGAATGAGGAAAGCGCGTATATTACCAGTGGGCAATTTATGCACGGAATATTCTCCTAAGGTTTGAGGGCTGGTCAACGCGAGCGGAACGCGCCGTGTTCACAAAGCCTGCGGAACTTGTGACAAATGAAGGAACAAAAAATTTGTATGCAAACAGAGACGTGAGGCAGACAAAGAAGCACAAGATGGATTTTGAAAGAACGGAAGCCTTGAAGCGCAGAAGGTTTTGCAAAATGATAGCTTGAATTGATTTTGTTTTGATTTTTTGTTTGTAGGGCGCTTCTAAAAATTAGTTTGCGACCGCAAAATTGAGCGAGGCCGAGCCAGAGCAGGCGCGAAAAATGGCTAATAATGGTGTTATTCGCCACTTTGAGCAACGAACTATGGCGATGTGCCACAGCCAATTTTGCAGAAAAGGAATTTTTAGAGGTGCCCTGTGGTTAATGCCTTTTTAAAGGCTTTATTTTTTCCCTGATAGCATACCACTTGGTATACTTTTGTTTGGCACTTTGAATAACGAACAATGGTGAAGTGTCAAGCGGTGGGTCGTGAATTATTTTTTGGAGGTTATTATGAATACGCCGAATCACATCTATCATATTTTTCCGTTGGGCGCTTTGCGCAAAGAAGGCGGTGGCTACAGAAACCTCGCCACGCTCGCGGAGTGGATTCCGCACTTGCAAAGTTTGCGCATCGATTCCGTTTTACTGGGGCCGGTGTTTCAGTCAGAGACGCACGGCTACGATGTCACGGATTTGCGCCGCGTGGATCCGCGCCTCGGTTCCTGGGAAGATCTGCAACATTTGGTGCAGGCGTTTCATGCGGCAGGAATCGGCGTTATTCTTGATGCGGTGTGGAATCACACTTCACGCATGCATTATGCTTACCGGGATCTTTTAGCCCTCGGCCCGAGATCCAAATATGCAAACTGGTATCGAAACGTGCGCTGGGGCGTTCGCAATCTCTGTGGAGACCCATTCACCGTGGATGCCTGGGCGGGGTTTCAAGATTTGCCGGAACTGAATTTGTTAGAGCCTGAGGTGCAAAATGAAATCATCGACATTGCGAGCCTCTGGATTCGGGAACTCCGAATTGACGGGGTGCGCCTCGATGCGGCCGATGTGATGGATCGCGGTTTTCTGCGGCGCCTTTCCGATGCGTGTCATGCGCAAAAAGAAAATTTCTGGATGGTAGGTGAAGTAGTGAATGGCGATTACCGTTTGTGGATTCAAGACGCGGGCCTCGATTCGGTGACCAATTATGAGGGTTACAAATCCCTGTGGTCTTCGTTCAACGATGCAAACTTTTTTGAAATCGCCTATTCTGTGAATCGCCTTTCCGGGGATGATTCGGGCCTTTGCCGCGGCGATAAACTACTCCTCTTTAACGAAAACCACGATGTGGCGCGCCTCGCGAGTGTGCTTAAAAAACCGGAACATCTCTATCCTTTGCATCTGTTGCATTATACTTTGCCCGGCATCCCCAGCCTTTATTACGGCGAAGAATGGGGCTTTCAGGGGGTGAAAGGCAAAACGGATGATTGGGATTTACGCCCCGCCATGCCCACGATCCCCCCCACAAAAATTCCTCAACCTGATCTTTTGCACAACTTGCAACGCCTCGCTGAGTTTCACATGGACAACGTGGCGCTTCGCGAAGGAGGTTACTTTCCCATTTTTGTGAGCGCGGAACAAATCGCTTTTGTGCGTACTTACGGAAAAGAATCTCTGTTGGTTGTGGTCAACGCGAGCGACAAAGCGGTGAATCTGAATCTGGATTTGACCAAGGTGAATCTGGTTACAAGCAAGGGGGGACTTACGGACATATTGAATCGCGATAGTCCCGGCGTTCCCCTGGAGAAGGGACACTTAAAGGTTACAGTGCCTGCTTATTGGGGCCGCGTTTTCAGCCTTTGCTGAAAAGAGCTACCAAAAATTGTAAATATATATCTATGAACTACCGCATTGAAACTGATACCATGGGCGAGGTGCAAGTCCCCGCCGACAAATACTGGGGCGCGCAAACCGAAAGATCGCGCCAGAATTTTCGCATCGGGCCAGAAGCCAGCATGCCTCACGAAATCATTCGCGCTTTTGCTGTGCTCAAAAAAGCGGCGGCGCTTGCAAACTTTGATCTCCAAGTACTTTCGCTTGAAAAACGCGACCTGATTGCGAAAGTCTGCGATGAAATTCTCGCAGGAAAACTCGACGATCAATTCCCTTTAGTGATTTGGCAAACGGGTTCCGGTACGCAAAGCAACATGAACACGAACGAAGTCATCGCCAACCGCGCCCAGGTTCTCGAAGGCGGGAAACTTACCGATGCAAACAAAGTGCTCCACCCGAACGATGATGTGAACAAATCCCAGTCTTCGAACGACACCTTCCCTACGGCCATGCACATCGCGGCCTACACCTTAGTCAGCGAAACGACGCTCCCCGGAATGCAGCATCTGCGCGATACCCTGCACGCCAAGGCCATCGAATTCGCCAAAATCGTCAAAATCGGACGCACTCATTTTATGGATGCGACCCCCTTGACCCTCGGGCAGGAATTCAGCGGATACGTGCAGCAAATCGAAAACGGCATGCGCGCGATCCGCAACGCCCTCGAAATGGTCCGGGAACTCGCTCTCGGCGGCACCGCCGTGGGGACAGGCCTCAACACGCCTCCCGGTTACGATGTCCTGGTGGCTTCCAAAATCGCCGAACTCACTGGTTACTATTTCATCACGGCACCCAACAAATTCGAGGCCCTCGCCGCACACGATGCCATGGTGGAACTTTCCTCTGCCCTCAAGCGCGCCGCCGTATCCCTCTTTAAAATCGCGAACGACATCCGCATGCTGAGTTCCGGCCCGCGCTGTGGCATTGGCGAAATCATCATCCCCGACAATGAACCGGGATCTTCCATTATGCCAGGAAAAGTCAACCCCACGCAACCCGAAGCCATGACTATGGTGTGCGCCCAAGTAATCGGCAACGACACCGCTGTGAGCCTGGGGGGCCTTTCCGGACAGTTTGAACTCAATGTATTCAAGCCCCTCATTGCGAGCAATGTGCTCCAAAGTGCGAGACTTCTGGGAGATGCCTGCCGTTCTTTTGCGAACAATTGCGCCGTGGGCATTGCGCCCAACACGCCCGTTATCCATCGCCATCTCGAAAATTCATTGATGCTCGTCACAGCACTCAATCCCCACATCGGCTACGCCAAAGCCGCACAGATCGCCAAAAAAGCACTCAAGGAAGGCCTCACCCTCAAAGAAGCCGCCGTGGCGCTGGGATTCCTCACTGCCGAAGAATTCGATCTCTGGGTGCGCCCAGAAGAGATGACAGGCACTATGTATCCAAAGTAATGCTCCTTTCTTCGCCCGTGAATTTTATATTTGGGCCATGATTGACAAGCATCCCCTCTATTTTACGATTCACGGCCACTTTTATCAACCACCCCGCGAAAATCCTTGGACTGGGTCCATTGAAAATCAAAGGAGTGCGGCGCCTTTCCATGATTGGAACGATCGCATCGCCCGCGAATGTTACAGCCCCAATGCTGCAAGCCGTTTGCTTACCACTTCAGGCCGCATTCAGGACATTGTCAATAACTACGAATACATGAGTTTCAATATCGGCCCTACTTTGATGGGTTGGATTCGTACGCAAACGCCCGAAACATACGCCCGCATCCAAGAAGCAGATCGCAAAAGCGTGGAGCGCCTGGGTCACGGCAACGCCATCGCCCAAGTCTACAATCACATCATTATGCCGCTCGCGTCCCCGGAAGATCGCATCACGCAAATCCGCTGGGGCATTCAGGATTTTGAAACGCATTTTGGCCGCAAACCCGAAGCCATGTGGCTCGCCGAAACAGCCATCAATATGGATGTCGTGGTGGATCTCATCAAAGAGGGGATTCTATTCACCGTACTTTCACCGACCCAGGCCGAAAGCTTCCGCGAAATCGGCGGCAAAGATTGGAAAGGGTGTGAAAACACCAACATCGATACGACGCGCCCGTACCGCATTTTCCCCCGCGATGAACAGGGGAACAAACTCTGCGACGGCTACCTAGATGTATTCTTTTACAACCCGTGGCTTTCCAGTGCCGTGGGCTTTGAACATTTACTCCGCGACGCCAATGTTTTTGGGCACCGCATCTCAGACGCCTGGGATCCGAACCGCAAAGAGCCCCAACTGGTAAGCATCGGCACCGATGGCGAATCCTATGGGCATCATGAACCGTTTGGCGATATGTGCGCGGCGTGGCTTTACAACCGCTACGCGCCGGAACACAAAATGATTCCCGTGAACTTTGGCTGGTTCCGCGAGCAGTTCCCCGCTAAATATGAGGTCCAACTCAAAAACGTACACGCGGAAGGCTCGGCTTGGAGCTGTGCTCACGGGGTGGGACGCTGGTACCGCGATTGCGGCTGCTCCACGGGTGGTGGCCCTGATTGGAATCAGAAATGGCGCGGCCCTCTGCGCGATGCCATGGACAAACTTAAAAGTATCGCCGATGAAGTTCTCCTCCGTGAATTCCCAAAAATTTCAAATGTGGGCCCTTGGGAAGCACGCAATCAATACATTCAGGTACTCGTAAAGCCCGAGGATACGGATCGCAAAAATACGTTTCTCCAAAGTATTTTAATCAATCCTTCGGAAGAAAAAGACCGTGCGACCGCTATTCGCCTTTTGGAAATACAGAAATTCTGCCTTTTCACTTTCACCAGTTGTGGCTGGTTCTTCAACGATATTGAAGGCTTGGAACCCGTGCAGAATATGCGCTACGCAGAACGCGCCATAGAGCTCCTGAAACCCTTTTTGCCGCCCTCTTTGCCATTCAAAGATCAAGTGCTCAGTATCCTCGCACGCGCTCGTTCCAATGAACACAAACTGAACGGCGCCGAAATCTTTGTACAGCAAGCGATCCCCGAAGTCCCGGTGGCACTCAAACTCATGGCCGAGCAAGCGGTGATTTACCACATGGGTTTGGAAAACATTTCGGAAAACAGCGACAAACGCATTATTGCAAAAAAGCTCGCTTCCCGCAAGCACCAGACACTAGTGCATGCTTCATTTAATAATCGCGATCTCGCAGAAGCCACGGAAGCCACCATTCTGGTGATTACAGACAACATGGGTCGCCTGAATCTCATCGCTTTTGAAGGCCCGCAAGAAAGTGGTTCACTGCCTTTTGTGGCAAATCCCAACGAATCTTTTGCTGAATTGAAAAAACATTACCCCACCGCCTATGTGGTACGCCTCCGCGATTTGATGAGTGATTCGCTCCAAAAGATCAATCAGCTTTTGACGCGTGAACACCTCGAAGAAGTCACCAGTGCTTTCAGTGGTTTTGCCGTGGACCACGGGCTTTCCATCGATTGTCTCGCGGATCAAGACCACACGCTCACGGATACCATGCGCAAATGCTTGAGTTTGGAAATCAACGCTAAAATTCACAATCTGGCGCTTGAATACCTCAAAGGTCATGACGATGCTATTTTAGAAGAAGCGGATCAATTGGTGCAAGAAGCCAATGAGCTCCGCACCAAATTTTCCTTTGGTGGTACGGGGCGCATGTTCCACAAAAAACTTTCTAAGCTCATTGAAATGGCCTCCCGCAAATATGATGAAACCGCGGTAAAACACATTACGGGCCTCATTACCATGGCCGATTGGTTGCACCTCTACATCGATAAAACGTCGCTCGAAAACCAGGCCTTTGAAAGCTATCAGAGTTTCGTCAAAGACCCGGCAGGCCCAAGGCAGGCGCAAATACCCATGTTTGACTGGCTCAACTTTGAGCGCCCGGTGAAAAAGGAAACATGAGTCTACAGCTCTCCGAAAGGCCTCTTCTGGAAGCGGAAGCGATTCAAAAACGCATCGCCGTACTCGCCACAGAAATCGGAAAAGAATACCCCTGCGATCTTCTCGTTGGGGTTCTCACCGGAGCCTTTATTTTTGTCGCCGATCTGGTGCGGCAAATGAACCCGGATATCAAACTCGCCTTTGTCAAAGCGGAAAGTTACGGCTGCAGCGACACGAGTTGTGGAGACGTGCGATTCGCTGGCATCGAAAAACTGAACGTTAAAGACAAACGCATCCTTGTCATTGATGATATTTTAGACACGGGACACACCCTCAACGCTCTCACAAAAGTAATGCAAGATCGTGGTGCGATCAGTGTCAAAAGTTGCGTATTGTTAGATAAACCCAGCCGCCGCGAAGCCCCTTTTGAAGCGGATTTCAAAGGGTTCATCATTGAGAACCTCTTTGCCGTGGGCTATGGTTTGGATTATGCGGAGAACTACAGAGCTCTGCCCGCAATTTATACGTTACAGGAAAAATAATGTCATTTTAAATTATAAATCCCACATACGAATATAAGTTGCTGTTTTTCAATTTGTTGTCATTTTATTTACTTGTAATATTTCAAATAAAATTGACATCTTCGACATTGATTAATTAAATTTTAGGTTCTATTTTATCAGGAAATTAGCAATGAATATTTTAAAAACAGGTCTTGTTAGTTTTTGTGCTTTACTTCTTTGTAGTTGTGGAGAAGATCCACAAACAAGTAGTGGCGTCGCATCTACCACACAAGATCAATTTTTCAGTTATAGTGAATATTTGACCTATATTAGCGAAATGCCACAAGAAGATGGCGATACCACTAAGAATTTTCTTTACTTAGGGGATCAGCCCTTATATGGACAAGAAGCGGTTGATAATTATTATTATGCGCTTAAAAAAGCATGGAATGCACAACAAGAAGGCGCTGCCTTGACTAACAAATCAACACAGGCACTTGCAATTTATACAGATAACGATGAGGACTTAACCATCCCCAGAGATCAATGGGAAAATATCAATTATTGCATTGATTATTATCGCTACCAATTGACCTATGATGAATTTAAAGCATTACTTCCTAAAGTTGAAAACGCTTTTGAAAACGCTTTTGCCCAATGGGAAGCGGCATCAAATCATGCACTGTCATTCACCTATAGGCCAGATTTGAACGGAACCACTCAAGCAATAGAAGCAGGCAAAACCAAATGTAGCAGAAATGGAACAAATCCCAATAATATTTACCTGATGATTCACCTTGGGAAAGACACAAATACCTATTCGCACGGTAGTGCAACTAGGCATATAATTAAAGCATATAACTTAGTTCCTTCGTTACCACAGTACATTGTATCTCTTGCACTTCATGAATCCGGTCATGTTCTAGGCTTTGCCCATGAATTTGCGATTCCCAATGGGACAACGAAAAGTTTGTGGTGCCGCGATAGCCAACCTGTATCCGGTTATATAAAAAAACCCGATCAAATGACTACCATTCGCGTTTTATCTCCATACGATCCAAAATCTATTATGAATTATTCCGACTGTTCTAACATATCAACCCCCATAACAACACTTTCTGCTAATGATATTTTGGGTGTACAAAAAGTTTATAACAATGCATCTTCATCAACCTGGAAATTATCGGCTAGAAACTTTGAGACTGGCTATAATTATGGGGC
>DBTP01000035.1 GCA_002307115.1 Fibrobacter sp. UBA1313
TCTCACTAAGTGCTGAAGCACAAGTGTTCGTGTTTCTAGCTCGGCGATGTTCGATTTCATGGACGCAAAGAATTTTTTAAAGAGACCCTAGAATCAGTTTCCTATATTTTAACGGTATCAATTTTTACTTCTCTAAGAGGTTATTATGCCTAAACTTCGTTCCTTAACCACTATCGAAGGCCGTGAAATGGCCGGTGCCCGCGCTTTGTGGCGTGCGACTGGTACTAAAGAATCCGATTTTGGAAAACCCATTATTGCTGTCGTGAACAGTTTTACTCAATTTGTTCCAGGCCATGTCCATTTGAAAGATTTAGGACAAATGGTCGCCCGCGAAATTGAAAAAGCGGGAGGCGTGGCAAAAGAAATGGGAACGATCGCTATTGACGACGGTATCGCCATGGGCCACAGCGGTATGCTTTACAGTTTACCTTCTCGTGACTTGATTGCGGACTCCGTAGAATATATGGCAAATGCCCATTGCGCTGATGCTCTTGTGTGCATCAGCAACTGCGATAAAGTAACGCCCGGTATGTTGATGGCAGCGATGCGTTTAAATATTCCTGCCATTTTCGTGAGCGGGGGCCCCATGGAAGCGGGACACATGACCCAGGCTGATGGGACCGATCGCGCTTTGGATTTGATTGATTCCATGATTGACTCCGCCAATCCGAATATCAGCGACGAAGAATCGAAAAAAATCGAAGATTCTGCCTGCCCGACTTGTGGTTCTTGCTCCGGCATGTTTACCGCAAATTCCATGAATAGCCTTACAGAAGCCTTGGGCCTTTCTCTCCCAGGAAATGGTTCCATCGTCGCGACACACTCCGAACGCAAAAAGTTGTTCGAAGAAGCGGGACTCCGCATTGTGGAACTTTGCCACCGTTTTTACGATCAAAACGATTTGAGTGTCCTTCCGAGAAGTATCGCTTCAAAGAATGCCTTTGAAAATGCGATGCGTTTGGATATCGCCATGGGCGGAAGTTCCAATACGGTACTCCACCTCCTCGCGGTCGCCCAAGAAGCGGGTGTAGACTTTACCATGAAGGATGTGAACGCACTTTCCCGTACCACGCCTTGCCTTTGCAAAGTCGCCCCAACGGTTCATAATATCCATTTGGAACAAGTAAATCGCGCCGGTGGCATTATGGGGATTCTCGGCGAATTGGATCGCATGAATCTTATTCATCGGGAAGCCTTTACGGTGCATGAAAAGACCATGGGAGAAGCTCTCGAAAAGTATGATATCGTACGAAATAACGCAAGCGAAGACATTAAGAAGCGTTACCTCGCAGGGCCTGCCAAAAAGTTTAATTTGGTCGCATTCTCACAATCGACCTATTACCCCAGCCTAGACCTGGATCGCGAACAGGGTGCGATTCGTAGTGGCGCTCACGCCTACTCTAAGGATGGCGGTTTGGCGGTGCTTTATGGTAATATTGCCCTTGACGGGTGCATTGTGAAAACAGCCGGTGTGGATGAATCTGTTTGGTTGTTCACAGGGCCTGCCGTTGTATTTGAAAGCCAGGAAGAAGCGGTAGAAGGCATTCTCGGTGGTCGCGTCAAACCGGGCATGGTTGTAGTGATTCGCTATGAAGGTCCCAAGGGTGGTCCTGGTATGCAAGAAATGCTCTACCCCACCAGTTATCTCAAGAGCATGGGGTTAGGCAAAGCCTGTGCCCTGATTACGGATGGTCGTTTCTCTGGTGGAACCAGCGGACTCTCCATTGGGCATGTGAGCCCAGAAGCGGCGAGCGGAGGCAACATTGGACTCGTCAAAGAGGGCGACCTGATTGAAATTGATATCCCGAACCGTAAGGTAAACTTGGGAATCACGGATGCGGAACTTGCCGATCGTCGCAAAGCGATGGAAGCGAAGGGAAAGGATGCCTGGAAACCTCTCACACGCAATCGCATCATTTCTAAAGCCCTCCAAGCCTATGCAGCGATGGCATCCAGTGCCGATAAAGGCGCAGTCCGCGATCTGTCTTTAATAGGTCGTTAATCCAATTCTCGTTTGATACTATTGAAGGCGCATCACTTTGTGATGCGCCTTTTTGTAAATTACCCCGTATGAAAGAGAAAATCATTACCTACATCAAGAGTTTCAATTTGAAATTTTTGCTGATTGCTTTCGCATTTTGCATTGTTCTTGCCATTATCAATAACGTCCGTGTGGATTCCTCAAAATCCGTAGAATGGATTGGTTCTCAAAAAGTGCTGGAAAAACCGGAGTAGTCCCATGAAAAAGATTATCATCCCTGCTTTATTGGTCCTGCTAGCTGCGCTCTTCACAGCGGTGTGCGTTGCTGAAATTTCTTTTCCAGAATCATTTCTCACTTTTACCGACCAAAATTGGCTTTTGAAAATATATCCAAAGGCCTGGAAATACAGCCTTGAAACTGGCCTTAGCTGCTTTGTCATTGCGATTTTACTTGTTATCCCTGCTTGGAAGATCAACAACGTATTTACAACAAAATCACTCGAAACACTCCTTCGTTTAGGGATCGGTACATTTTTTATAACCGCCAGTATTTTCAAAATTCAAGATCCGCTCGCTTTTGCGACACTCGTTGCACAATATCAATTTTTACCTAAATTCATTAACAACTTTTTCAGTTTAGTTTATCCACAATTTGAATTTTGGTTTGGCCTTGCTCTTATCGTCGCTCCATTTACCAAAGAAACCGCTTTCGTCATTTTCTGGATGTTTGTGTCCTTTATCATCGCCCTCGCTTGGGCTCTTGCGGGGGATTTAGGCATCACTTGCGGTTGTTTTGCACTCGAAGGAGCACAAAGCAAAAATGAAACTTGGACGTCTCTTATTCGTGATTTAGTGTTGATTGGCCCCACATTTTGGCTCACCCTGCGGCCAAATCGGAGCCTCATTGGAATTTGGCGAAAGGTTTCCTAGCGGGAATAAACTTCTAGCTCAAAACGAATTGTTAGAGATGCATTGAATCAGTTATGGCGATTCCGAGTGCTACCCGAAATACCAAATAGTATTTGAGCCTGCATAATTAAAAACAGCAGCAACACAGGAATCGTGGAAAGTGTTGCTGCAGCCATCAAAAGATCAAAGCGATTACCAAATTGACCTGCAAAGAGACGCATGCCCACAGGAATCGTCGCCGTTGTCATATCCATAGATAACACCCATGCAAACATGAGTTCATCCCAAGCAAGAATAAAAGTATAAATAGCGGTCGCTACAATACCAGGCATCGCAGAAGGCAAAACCACTCGAAAAAAAGCACGGAATCTAGAGCATCCATCAATAAGAGCGGCTTCTTCTAGTTCTCTTGGCACCGCCAAGAAAAAGCCCCGCAAAATCCATGTGGCCATAGGGATAAACAACGCGGAGTAAACAAGAATGATCCCAATCTTGGTATTCAGCAAATGAATGGAGGAATTTTGCTGCAAGTAAGAAAAGAAAAGAAACACTGGGATAAGAAATAAAACGCCTGGAACCACTTGAGTCCAGAGAACTGTAAAATTCATTGTATTACGCCCAAAGAACCGAAAACGAGCAAGAGCATATCCTGCCAAAGCAGAAAGAATAATCGAAATAAGTACTGTCGAGCCACAGATAATCAAAGAATTACTCAAGAATGTTTTAAACGGAATTGTCCGTAAAAGGTCTTCATAATTGCGCCAATGCAGATAAATTCCGCCCTTCGGAAGATTATAGGATTCTCCCCTAAAACCTTGTTTATACACCTCTGCAAGTTGCCCTTTTAAGCCACCCACCCAAATACGCCCCTTCGCTACAAAAAGACTCGAAACAACACCATTTTCAAAACGGGTAGAATCTTTTGGGTTACGCATATAATTTGAATAAACTTTTCTTGACGAAGTTTCTGCACTCAGGAGATCCCACAAAGGCACAGCGAACACACCTTCCGAAGATCCCAAATAGACCTGATTTTCATGAACTTGAAGTGCTGTAATATCGGATTGAAAAATGTTGACATCGCCAAAAACTCTTTTAAGAGCTTGCCCTGAACGGAAATCAAAGAAAACTATTTCACGCCCGTAGGTAAAAAGTACTGCGGAACTTCCTACTAAAGCCAAACGGAGGTCACGACCATTATAGAAAGGCAACCCTCCTTCACCAAATAAAAAATTTGCCTTAACTTTTTCTGTTTCAATATCCACCAAAGAAAATCCCTGATCATGGGCCACCAAAATTTCAGTTTCAGACACTCGCAAAATCTCTTGAATAGAAGAAGTCGGCAAGCCATTATTCATAGTAATCCAGCGGATGGAAGCAGGCTTATCAGGGTCAATAATCGCAATACCCGGAAAAGCTTCCCACCAAACCCCCATGCAAAGGTATTTCCCCACACCCACAAGAGACATGCCATGATCACTCGCAGGCACTCGGTCTACCCAAATCGACTCCCAAGGAATTTGACGATAACGGGTTAACTCGTGAGGAACTCGCTCCGCGAGACACCAACGAAAAAGCTCCTTATTTTCACTATAGGTACGGTGTGTTTTCTTAAACAAATGGGGAATCATGGGATTCACCCAATTGGGCTCCAAGGACCACACGTCGAGAATTTGATTTACCTTCTCTGGGGAATTTAAAATCTGATTCAAACTTTCAATCACTGTCGAATCTTCTGAAAAAGGCCGCTGTAGAAAATCAGTCAGAAACTTTTCTTTTCCATTCGAAAGCAGAGGAGTCCCATTAAGCATCCCTGCAAGACGACTGAATTCGACGACTGGAATCTGATTGGACACAAAACGAAACTCGGTAAAATCTTTTTTGATAAAAGATTTTTTAAACAAATTCCAACCCCATTGTCGATCCACTTTACCTTTTTTAAGATCAACATGCATCAACGCCTCATCAGGAGAAAATGCATACAACTCATTATTCCGTAGGGCATAGTGAACAGAAACAGCAGAAAGGTCAATGTCTATCCTATCAGGATCCGTGAGATGTCCTGATGGAAATCGATAAACCTGGCCATGTAAGGTAGCTGCCACAAGGCCCATTTTTTCGATAGGTCTAAAAAAAGGCACGTCTGATCGATAAGGCGCTGGAAATAAACGCCCTTGCATAATCTCATTACTGCCCATCAGAGAACTCCATACCATCCATACAAGAGGTATAGAATTCAAGACAACAAAAATAATGGCAACAATTCTAATTATCATGTACGCCCTTCCAGAATAATCGATACCAGAAGAAGACAGTAACAAGCATCATCGTCATTAAAAGCGTGCTTAATGCGGCACCTAGGCCTAAATTCCATGTTTGGAAAGTCGTCCGATATATGTATGTCATGAGCAAATCGCCATGTTTCCCAGGAAATCCAGAGCCATTGCCAAACATCATCGCCACAATGTTAAAGCTATAAACATTGATCACTAAACTTTGCAAAACAATCAACGCAAAAATAGGTTTCAAAATGGGAAGTGTGATGCGAAAAAACTGTTCATGTTTCGTCGCTCCATCAAGTTCCGCGGCTTCATAAATTTCCTTCGGAATTGCAGTAAGCCCCGTAAGAAACATCATCATACAAAAAGGCCAAAATCGCCAAATCGTAGGAATAATGATAGCCCAAATCGTATTTGAGCCCGTAAGCCAATTAGGTTTTATTAACTCACCTATAGAAGTATATTCCCAGTGAGCCCCAAACCAACCGGAAAGTACATCCCAATGGAGATAATCAAAAAGAAGCGTATTGATAATCCCCTCTTCTTGTTGCCACATAAACCCCCACAAAAGACCGACAACATAACTGGGGACAATCCAAGAAAATAAAAGCAACAAGCGCACAAGACTGACCCCTTTAAACTTCTGCATCACAATAATAGAGCCCAATAGTCCCAATCCAATAGAACCGACACTCACACAAATCGAATACATAACTGTATTGCGAAAAGCATCGATCAATTGATCAAAAGTACTCCCCCCTGAAAGAAAAAGTTCTCTAAAATTATTCCACCCCGCAAAAGGAGCGGAGAAAAATTGATCCAATGTCGATTTATCACTCACATGAAAACTTATGACAATGCCAGAAATCACAGGGACCAGAAAAAATACAATCAAGAATAAAAAGGCGGGCAAAACAAAGGCAAGAATCAGCGAACGGCCTCTTAATTGATATTTATCAATTTTCATGGAAAGACTTCCCATGTTGACGTTCGATATAATGATTGATTTCACGATCTGCAGCCTGAATCTCAGCAATGATAGCCTTCTCAGGCCATTCATCTGGAGGAGATGCGGTAATCAAATCAAAAATATTTCCAAAGCGACGGAGCAAAATATCAGTTTCAATTTCTCCCCAATAATGCACCGCTGGGTATGATTTAGAGTGCATCGCCATTTGCTGAAAAATTTGTCTTTTTTCATCTTCCTTGAAAAATGGATATTCGTAGGTAACATTCAATGCAGGCAAAAAGCCCGTCGTTCGAGACATGGCCAGTTGAACGTCAGCACGTGTGGTGAGGTATCGAAGTAAAGCTTTAGACTCGCGTTTGTGCTGAGTGAATCTGAAAATTGAAAGATTGGAACCGCCTGCAAAATACCAAGGCTCGTTGCCTTTTGGGGACGAAGGAGGTAACATACAAGAATAGTTCCGAGCAGTTACACTTTTGGCTTGCCCTCCCAAAAAGCGCGGGCTGTCAAGATAAATGGTTTTATTGGTGGCATCAAACCAAAAAGCAAATCGCCCTTCATCAAAATCAGAACTCACCTGGTTTGTATTTTTTCCCAAATTACGGCGGTTATTATAACCCGCTCGCACTAAATCCAAATAGAACATGATTCCCGCAATAGAGGCCGAATCAGCAATGGTACTCCGCGTCGCCGTAGAATCCAGAAAATCACCACCAGCACCCCAAATCCAAGGAGCAAAATTATGAATCACATTCCAGTCATGTTTTCCTGGGTAACCAATAGGTTCAACAGGAATCCCTTCAATAACCAAATTTGCCTGTTGAATTTTTTTAAGTGTTTTTTTGAAATCATTCCAAGTGACAATATCGGTGGACTTTACCCCAATCTGTGCAAGCACATCACGTCGAAAATAGAGAGGGCGAACATCTAAAAACCATGGAAATGAGGTCACACTATCAGAACCAATTGGACGCGCAAACCGCATCGCCGAAGGAACAAAAACAGAATCCCCACCTGCCAATTCCAACAAAGAATCTAAAGAAAGTAAAGCCCCCATTTGAGTGACAGAAGCGGCCCAAGTCGTCGGCATTTGAAGAATATCAGGCCCATTAAACGTGGTAGCCGCAGTCGTAATTTTTGTCCAAGCGACGCTCCAATCAAGAACCGTCACTTCGACTTTAATCCCCGGATTTTCAAGTTCAAAATTTCGAAGAATACGATTCATGTCCGCTTCAGGATCAAGGCTGTTAGGCATAATCCACATTTGAAGCACCGTCTTTTGCCGTTCCGTTGAATAATCATCTTCACAGGATAAAACAACAGGAATACAAAAGCAGAAAAACAGAGCCACCAAAAGCCCTCGAATCCAAGACAAAAGTTTCCTTTTTTCTTTTATCGAAGTAGTCAATGAATACTTTCCCCTGTCGAAATATCAAACATCTGAATTTTAAGTTCATCAAGGCAAAGAAACAGCCGTTCCCCGACTTCGTAGTGGCTACCTGCAGAAACACGCACCACCAAACTCAAATCGTTACAACGAGTGTAAATCAAAGTTTCTGGGCCCAGAGGTTCAATCACTTCCACTGTAATAGGAATCGCTTTGGGCGAACTGGAACAAATGGAAAGATATTCTGGACGAATACCCATACGAATACGTGGATACTTTTTGAGTGTCGATGCCACAGAACTAAAAGCGGGAATAGACAATCCGGCTTTTTCAATAAAAATATCATCTCGAATAAACTGAACGGAAAAAATATTCATGGGGGGAATGCCGATAAATCCGGCGACAAATTCATTGGCCGGATGGGAATACAACTCCATTGGAGATCCAATCTGTTGAATTTTCCCTTCATTAAGGCAGACAATGCGATCCCCCATGGTCATCGCCTCTGTCTGATCGTGAGTCACAAAAACCATGGTTGATTGCAAACGCGTATGCAATCGGCCCAATTCGACTCTCATCTGATTTCTCATCTTCGCATCTAAATTCGAAAGCGGTTCGTCGAAAAGAAAAATACGAGGTTTGCGAACCATCGCCCGTCCCAGTGCCACACGCTGACGCTGCCCACCGGAAAGATGTTTGGGTTTTCTATCAAGAACAGATTCTAACTCCAGAATTTCAGCGGTTTCACGAACTCGTTCACGAATTTCATTTGAGGTGAACAAGCCTTTGAGTTTTAAACCAAACTCCAGATTTTCTCGCACGGTCATGTGAGGATAAAGGGCATGTGTTTGAAACACCATGGCAATATCGCGATCCTTGGGTTCCACATTAGAGGCATTGACACCACTGATAAATATTTCCCCGCTCGTGGGAGAATCTAACCCGGCAATCATACGAAGTACGGTGGACTTCCCGCAACCGGAAGGTCCCACCAAGACAACAAACTCCCCCTCCTTAATTTCAAGAGAAAGAGAATCCACAGCAACAGATACCCCCTGAAAGGTTTTAGAAACCCCAACTAGAGAGACGGATGTGGCTTTCGAATCCATAGGTTACCGGGCAGCAGGCATCTCGGGTTGCTTTGACTGAGGCTTTTCAATATCAAAAAGCTTACGAAGAGGCTCAATCTTATAACGGTTGCGTTCTTCTGGCAAGGTGAAAGGAGCAAGAGAGAGAGCCACCAAAATAGCCTCTGGATAATTATTGACACATTTTACAAATTCACTTGCCGAAACGCCTTCTGTATAGAAGTCCACAACAAAAGTGTCCCAAGGCTCAGAATCCAGCAACTGAAGTGCCTCTTTCTCTGTGCCAACCCCTTTTACATAAGCACCCGTTAAAAGTCCAGACAGAACTTCAACGGCATCAGCACGACGCTTATCATCCGATTCCCAAACCATCACGCGACGCTCACTGTAATCACGAACCTGCATGGCACTTTCAAGATTATCCTCATTAGGAGCATCGTCAATCTTTTCGTCTTCTAATTCTTCAAAATCTTCTTCTTCATCAAACTTTTTATTTAACATAACCAAAACCATTCCTTTGAATTGGGAGGACGTTACAAACACATAAAATGTAACCTAAAATATTTTTTTTGTGGGCGAGGAATAAAAAACAACCCACCAAAAACACTTGTTCTTTTGAAAGTTTGTATATTCGAACCATGTCAGAAAAAAAGAAAGTCAACTTGCCTGAATATTTACCGGAAAAGGTACTTCGCGTCGAACTCGCCAATGCACTCATTCATGGTTTCGGCGTTCTTTTTGCACTCGCGAGCATCCCCGTTGTCACAGCCATCGCTGCAAGCATCCAAAATATCCCAGCGATCGTTGCCGTGGCTATTTATTCTTTCAGTTTTACCATGCTGTTCCTTTTTAGTACCCTCTATCACTCAGTACAAAATCCAACAGCAAAAAAAATGTTAAAAGTTTGCGACCATATTTCCATTTATTTTCTTATTGCGGGCACGTACACTCCCCTCATCCTCATTTATCTTCTTAACGGATTCGGAATAACCTTACTCTCCATTTTGTGGGGACTCGCCCTCGTGGGGATTATTTTCAAAATATTCTCTGCTGGAAAGTACAAACTTTTTAGCACGATTCTCTATCTTGCCATGGGTTGGATTCTTATCGTCGGTGGCAAAACTTTTTTCACCACAGTTCCTCTGGATGTGATGATAATGATCGTCATCGGTGGTCTCTTGTATTCCTTCGGAGCTATATTCTATATGAGCAAGCGGTTGGTATGGCACCACGTCATTTGGCATGCATTCGTTTTAGCCGCTGCCATTTGCCATTATGTAGCCGTTCTATTAGGCGTTCTGCATAGCCCAGGAAGCGTATAATCATTCACAAGTCTACAAAAGTGTAGACACAATCTCCCATTGTGATGCAATGTCTAAATTTTATCTCGTTGCATTCTGTATTTTCTTCTTTTTCAAGTAATGTTCTGGCTTTTTTTGAACAATTTTAAGGTTTTTTTGGTAGATTTACCGTATGCAAACGGCTACTTTACAAGCGAATCAAGAACACATTATTGATGTTCTGATGAAAAAAAATGAAGCCCTCGATGAAACGCTTCTCCGCGCTGCCGTAGCCTTTATTGCAGATGCCCATCAGGGCCAATACCGCAAAAGCGGTATGCCTTACACAGAACATCCTTACGAAGTCGCTAAGATCCTTGCGGATCTCAAGTTAGACACCTCTTCTGTGCTCGCCGGGCTACTCCACGATGTGGTGGAAGACACGCCTCACACTCTTGAAGAAATTCGGTCAAAATTTGGCGAAGAGACCGCGTTTATGGTCGATGCGGTGACCAAAATTTCAGCAGCCCAAAAACAGGATAATAAGACCGAACAGAAAGCGGAAACTTATCGCAAGTTCATCTCGGCGATGGCGAAAGATCCGCGAGTCATCATGATTAAAATTGCAGATCGTTTGCACAATATGCGAACTCTGCATTACATGAAACCAGAAAAACGACGTGTCATCGCTCAAGAAACGCTTGATATATACACGCCTCTCACTCACCGATTTGGCTTGTATCGTTTCAAATCGGAGTTGGAAGATCTTGCATTCAAATACATAAATCCTGATGAATACAAGAAAATTATTGCCCATCTTTTGAAAAGTAAAGAAGACCGTGAAAATTATATCAAATCGGTCATCGGGCCTCTCCAGATCAAAATGGCTTTGGAAGATTTTGATTGTACCATCCAAGGGCGCACCAAAAATATTTACAGCATCTATACGAAGATGCAAAATCGGGGTTGTAGTCTCGATGAAATCTTCGATATTTTTGCCATCCGCATTATTGTCGAAAGTATTCCCGAATGTTACCTAGCCTTAGGCTACGTCCACAACCTCTGGACCCCTTTGCAAAGTCTTTTTAAGGATTATATAGCGACCCCCAAGCCTAATCTTTACCAGAGCATTCACACCATGGTGATTGGTCCCGACAATAAAATGGTCGAGGTACAAATTCGAACCAAGGATATGGATCTCACCGCAGAAAAGGGATTTGCCGCCCACTGGGCCTACAAACTAGAGACCCAACGAAACGGGGAAGAGCTCGCCTGGCTCGAGCGTATGGCAAAGTTGCAATCTGAAATTCCTGATTCCGTGGAATTTCTTGAATTTTTGCGTGTGGACCTTAAACCCGAAGGGATCACGGTATTCACCCCGAAAGGAGATTCCATTGAACTTCCTGTGGGTTCCACGGTCATTGATTTTGCCTTTGCTGTGCATACTAAACTGGGATTCCACTGCATTGGTGCCCGCATTAATGATGATGTGGTAAGCATTGCTAAAGTAGTCCCCAATGGCGCAACCATTCAAATTCTGAAAAGTCATAATCAGGAACCCAAACCAGAATGGTTGGAAATCGTCAAGACGATTAAGGCGAAGCAAGAACTCCGTAGATGGATGCGTACAAGTATTATTCAACAAGCTCGCTCCCTAGGAAAAGAAATTTGGGAACGCGAACTCCGCATATTTAAAATTCAGGCAAATAACCAACCGGATTCAGATACTATTTGTCGCTATTTCGGAGCCCCTAACATTGATTCCTTTTACGAACGCGTGGGTCAGGGAGAAATGCCTCTCTCCGATCTTCAACGTTTCATTCAGCCCTTAGCAGGGCCTGAATTTCAAGAAGGGAAAGAAAATTCGCCGTTCCGACTTTTCCTCAAAGATAAGAACAATACACAATCGCAACTCCCCGTACAAGTAGGGAACGAAGCAAGTCTCCTGATACACTTTGCTCCTTGTTGCGCACCAGTACCTGGTGAACCGATTGTTGGAGCACTGGTCCCTAAACGGGGCATTGAAGTTCACAAACAAAAATGCAAAGAATTGGAAAAAATTCCCGAATCCCGCCTCCTTGCGATGGAATGGAACATCAATTCAACTCAAGAATTTACAAGTCATCTTTCCATAAGAACCGATTACAGAAAGGGTGTTACCGCTGATATTCTTGCCGTTCTTGCCAAATCCAATGCCGCCTTAGATAGAATGAGTGCTGTTTTCACCCGAGATGCAGGGCGAATCCGCCTAGTGTTTCGAGCCTTCCGCCGTGAGCAACTAGAAAGCCTGATTCAGAATATTGAAAATATTCAGGGCGTTCGTGAGGTAAAAAGAGCATGAGCATTCTTACCCATCCTACAGATCAAGCCACCCGGAATAGAGCTTTTAATTGCCGTATGCGCAATCGTCATTACGAAGAAGTGTACTACGCCTTTCGTGCCCTGAAGCCCATTATTAATCAGCAAAATTTGGAAGCGGATAGAAAAGCTTGGTTTGCGGCCATCGGGGTAAAAATCAATCGTTGTGAAGTATCTTTGGAAACTTGTCTGGAATACGCGCAGGCTGCTATTTTCTTTGGGAAAAGTGAAAAGATAAATCTATTTTCGAAAGACAAACGTTGGGGTATTCTCCAAGAAGAAATTCTCTTGGTCTATTTTCTCATCGAATTACAATCCACCTTGCGCTATATTCTAACGCGCATTGAAACAGATAAAATGCTTCAAAGTTTGGATAAATCCATTCAATCACAGACAAATGAAGTTCATGAATCTGGATTCATATCCAATCTTCAAAAAAATCTGAATGCGCTGAACGAAACTACAGCGCAAGAGTTCCGTGATTTGCATACCCATATTGAAGATCGGTTTGCTATTGGTAACGCTTTATTTGGAACATTACAAGAGCTTCAACATTTCTATTAATTCTGTTACGGAGTTTTCATTTATATGGTGCTTTCAGAATATTTCATCTTAATCTTTTTCTTGCTCCTCGGAGCGGTTGTTGCCGGCGGAGCTATTGTGGTCGGCAAATTACTTGGGTACAAAAGTAAAGACACAAAAAATAAGTTCCTCCCTTATGAATGTGGCATGAAAACCTTTGGTAATGCCCGCATTCAGTTTAAGGTGGGATATTACCTTTTTGCTTTACTTTTTCTGGTCTTTGATATTGAAGCTCTTTTTCTTTTTCCGGTCCTTACGAATTTTAGGGCATGTATGGCAGGCAACACTGTCCTCATGC
Source organism: Fibrobacter sp. UBA1313 (assembly GCA_002307115.1). GTDB lineage: Bacteria > Fibrobacterota > Fibrobacteria > Fibrobacterales > Fibrobacteraceae > UBA1313. Next base: position 13,130 of record DBTP01000035.1, read on the forward strand.
CTATTATCGTTTTTGGAGACCTCACCCTCTTTATACTTGTCTTAGTTTCCGGCCTTGCCTATGCATGGAAAAAAGGAATTTTGAAATGGGAGTAACCAATTTTCTTCCAAAGATTTTAGACCCTATCCCCGGCGGTAAATACGCCGTCAATATGGTGGATTACGTTGTAAATTGGGCGAGAGCCAATTCGCTCTGGCCTTTAACCTACGGAACCAGCTGTTGTGCTATCGAAATGATGTCTAGCTCTATGGCCCGTTATGATATCGCGCGTTTCGGTTCTGAAGTATTCAGAGCTTCGCCCCGCCAAGCAGACCTGTTCATTTTAGCAGGTACCATTACCGAACGTATGGCTCCTGCAGTTCAAATGCTCTGGGAGCAGATTCCGGGACCCAAGTACGTCATTGGTATGGGTGCCTGTACCATCTCTGGCGGGCCTTTTTACTACAACAACTATTCCGTTGTACGCGGTGCCGCTGAAATTCTTCCCGTAGACGTATTTATTCCCGGTTGTCCTCCACGTCCTGAAGCGCTTTTCCACGGGCTCCTGACGCTGCGAGACAAGATTCTCCACGAAACCAGTCGTGATCCTTGGCATGAAGGGGAGATTACTGCCCCCGAAACAAAAGATCGCTGGGGCGAAGCTTCACAAGCTTGGGCCACATTGGAAAAAATCAAAGACGAGGAAATGGCCGAAGCGAGAGCGAAATTCAAGGAAGAAAATCCTGAATACAAATCCTCTTATAAACCAGCCCGCGTCACCAAAGAGGAATTCCCCGAAGTGCCGCACAATCCGGGAAAGATCGTTGGCCTACCTCAGGCAGAGCTCTTTAATATCGTTCAGGAAAAGTTCCCCTCGGTCACTGTGTACGGCTTGGAAAATTCATCTCAAGAAAACCTGGAAGCTCTCCCCGCAGATATGCCGTTGGATCTGCAAGTTTCCAAAAAAGATTACCTCCCCCTGATTCAATTTTTAAAAGAAGATCCTCGCACATTACTTAATTTTTTAATTGATGTCACTGCGGTGGATTGGGTGGATCATTTTGACGTTGTCGCTCAACTGATGAGCCTCGAAAAAGGACACAAGGTATTCTTCCGTTTGTCTTTGACTAAAGATGATTCCATTGCAGAAGAGAAAAAAGCAACCAGTATTTTAGCCTCTGCCCCATCCCTTTGCGCTTTATACGCAGGTGCAGAATGGAAAGAACGCGAAGTTTACGATATGTTTGGGATCCATTTTGAAAAACACCCAGACTTACGTCGCATTTTCCTTGACAAAGATTTTGTGGGTTATCCCTTGCGCAAAGATTTTACACATCCTCATATTATTCGGAGGGGATAATGAGCGAAAGAACTCTACCTCCAGGCTTCCGCGAACCCGTTAACGTTCACGATTCCGAAGAATTTTTTGTCAACATGGGCCCCCAACATCCGAGTACCCATGGAGCTTTGCGTCTCGCACTGCGCCTCGATGGAGAAACCATTGTGGAAGTGGTTCCCCATTTTGGCTACATTCATCGTGGTTTGGAAAAGCAAGCGGAAAGCGGAACCTATTTACAATACATTCCCCTGACTGATAGACAAGATTATCTTATTGCCATTCAAAATAACTTGGGCGTTTGCCTTGCTTTTGAAAAAGGCACGGGCATGGGTGTTCCTGAACGTCAGGAATATATCCGTGTGATGATGGCGGAACTGAGCCGTATTGCATCGCACCTTGTTTTTTATGCTTGCTTCGGTGGCGATCTCGGGGGCCAAACGGCTCTCATTTATGGTTTCAAAGAACGTGAAATGATTCACGATATCTTTGACGAACAGACAGGATCTCGCCTGACTACGAATTTTTTTCGCCCGGGGGGGTCGACTCACGATGTCACAGATACTTTTATCCCTCGCGTTAAAGCATTCTTGAAACATCTCAAGCCCACCATGGTTGATTACGAGCGTCTCCTTTCGAAGAACCTTATCGTTTTGGAACGCAATATTGGTATTGGCGTACTGACTAAAGAACAAGCAATTGCGCTGGGTTGTTCTGGGCCAATGTTACGCGCGAGTGGTGTCAACTACGATGTGCGCAAAAATGATCCCTACAGCATTTATGATCGGTTTGAATTCGATATCCCTGTTACTTATAACGGCGATAACTACGACCGTTATTTGGTGCGGATTGCCGAGATTCACCAATCCATGAGAATCCTTGAACAGTGCATCGCTCAATTCCCAGAAGGTCCATTCCGCGCAAAAGAAAAGTTCAGTATTAAATTGAACCCCGGCAGTTATTACAGCGCCATAGAAAATGCGAAAGGAATTTACGGGACTTATGTGGTCGCCACTTCGGGTGACAAGCCCTACCGTATCCATACGCGTGGACCCAGCTTCCCGAACCTTGCGGCATTAAACATCATGGCACAAGGCCATAAAGTGTCCGACATTGTCTCTATTATGGCCACCTTGGATCCGGTGATTCCGGAGGTGGATAGGTAATTTATGATGACTCCTTCTATTACTCATCCGATTGGTGACTTTATCAGAGCCAATGTCCCTATTCCAGAACTGGCCTATCTCATCAATGCCATTATTTGCATTGTGGCTATTTGTACGGTTGCCTTTGGTGCCGCCATGGTGCTCGTTTATATGGAACGCAAAGTTTGCGCTCATGTGCAATGTCGCCTTGGCCCCATGCGTTTAGGGCCCCACGGCTGTATCCAAACGGTTGCAGATACCATCAAATTATTTTTCAAGGAAGTCTACGCTCCCAACGGTGCTGATAAATTTCTTTTTTATCTCGCCCCTATGGTGCTTCTCACAGCTCCCTTCATGTGCCTTAGCATGATTCCTTTTGATCATAATTTGCAAGTGGCTGATATTTCCGTAGGCATTCCTCTGATCATCGCTGTGAACGGCTTTGGCATTTTAGGAATTCTCTTAGGGGGATGGGCCTCCAACAACAAGTATTCTCTTTTGGGTTCTCTCAGAAGCGGCGCACAGATGATCAGCTACGAGATTTCGTATGCGATGATTCTCCTTTTTGTAGTCATGATGTCAGGTTCATGCAGCTTACAGGAAATCACCCTCAGCCAATCAGGAAATCTTTTTGACTGGTGGATTTTCAAAGCTCCCGGTATTGGCTTTTTAGCCTTCCTCATGTTCCTGATTTCATCGACCGCTGAACTGAACCGTGCGCCTTTTGATATTGCCGAAGCAGAACAGGAATTAACAGGCGGCTACCATACCGAATACAACGGCCTCGCGTTTGCCATGTTCTATCTTGCGGAGTATATCAACTTGGTGACGACTTCTGCAATTGCTACGGTTTGCTTTTTGGGGGGATACTTGCCCCTCAGTTTTGGCTATGCCCCCGTAGATCATGTGTTAGCGATAGTCCCCGGTTTTATCTGGTTCTTCGGAAAAGTATTTGCGATGATCTGGGTCTACATGATGCTACGCTGGACATTTGTGAGACCCCGCGTAGATCAGCTGATGGGATTGGAATGGAAATTTCTTCTCCCGGTCAATTTATTGCTTTTGGCACTAGGGGCCGTATTTATTTCATTAGGGTGGATTGTTCCATGAAGAAAGAAGAACAGCTTACTACCAAAGCCTATATCAAACGTTATTTTCAGCGTATTTGTCAGTCATGGAGTCTCGTCCAAGGGCTTACGGTCACACTCCGTTATTTTTTCCAACCGAGCCGCATCGTTACCGAACAGTATCCTGAAAATAAAAAGACGCTAAAAATGCACGACCGTTTCCGTGGTCGTTTAGAAATGATCGAAGACGAAAACGGAGAAAACAAGTGTACCGCTTGCAGCCTTTGCGAAAAGGCTTGTCTCAACGGATCCATCAACGTGCTTTCGACCAAGAACATTGCGGGGAAAAAGGTTTTAGGGCGTTATTTATACCGTCTCGATACCTGTACTCTCTGTAGTCTGTGTGTCGAAGCCTGTCCTTTTGACGCGATTCGCATGAACCAGGATTTTGAACTTTCCCGTACGACGAGAGAGGCTTTTGAAATGATTCTTAATAAGAAGGAGGGCCGGGGATGACTCTGCTTTCGGATGCCCTTTTCAGCGATGTGATGTTTTACCTTGTGGCTGCAGTCATGATTGGTACTGCAATCGCCACCATTATGGCAAAGAACCTGCTACAAAGTGCGGTTTTTCTGATTTTTTCCTTTGTGGGTACCGCCATTCTTTACTTAATGCTCCATGCAGAATTTATGGCGATGGCACAAATTATGGTGTATGCGGGAGGCGTGATCATCTTTGTGATATTTACCATTCTTCTCACAAGTCATCTGGGAGAATCGGCATTACACATCAAACTCCCCCGCACCTTTATAGCACTCATGATCTCGCTCGCTTTTCTCTGGGTGATGGTTCGTTTTGTCGTTCTTACTCCAGATCTTAACGTAGCGACTCCCACAGCCACAAGCGGGTATGCATCGCTTTCTTCTTTTGCTCTGCGTCTTTTAAGCACGGGGCCCGAAGGCTTTGTGATCCCCTTTGAAATCATCAGCCTTCTATTACTCGTCACACTCGTTTGCGCCATCACGATCGCCCGTAAATTCAAGGGGGAAGAATGACTCTGCAAAACTGCTTAATTCTGGCTTTTATCCTTTTCGCCATCGGCACTTGGGGAGTACTGCGTCGCCGCCACATGGTGGGTATGCTCATCTCTATCGAAATTATGTTGAACGCAGCGAACATTAACTTTATTTCATTCGCGTACTTCAAGGCCGCAGATGCCACGGCGGGTGCTCTTTTCAGTATTTTTGTCATTGCGGTCACCGCCTGCGAAATGGCAATCGCTTTGGCCATTGTTATTACCATGTACCGTCGCCATCATAGCCTGGACGTAAACCAACTGAGGGATCTCCATGAATGATTTCGCCTCTCACAGTTATTGGATTCTTCTGCTCCCATTTTTGAGTTTCCTCATTAACGGACTTTATCTCTGCCGCAAGGACCGTAAATCGGCGGGAATTCTTTCCATAGTTCTCAACGGATGCGCCATGGTCTACGCCATTGTGCTTGCCGTGCAGTATTTTCAGAGCGGCATGGCCCCCGGTAAAGTTCTCGCCTGGGAATATTCATTCCTACCCTTTACAGAGACTCTCATCGCGAGCGTGGGTATGCTTCTGGACCCGCTTTCGGTGATGATGCTCGTCGTAGTGACGGTGATTTCGTTCCTTGTGAACATCTATAGTATGGGCTACATGCGCGAAGATCTTTCTTCGGGAAGATTTTTCTCCTTGCTTTCCTTTTTCAGTTTTTCCATGCTCGGTCTTGTCATCGCCACAAACGTTTTTCAGATGTATTTCTTCTGGGAACTGGTCGGCGTCGCAAGCTACATGCTCATCGGATTCTGGTATCACAAACCCTCTGCAGTCTCCGCTTCCAAACAAGCCTTTATTCTCACCCGTTTTGCAGACAGTTTTTTCCTCTTGGGAATTGTGCTTGTAAGTTATGTGGTAGGTTCTTTTGATTTTTCCGTGCTGAATGCCCTGGAACCTGCGACAGCAGCCTTTAGCGGCATGATAGACTTAGGATTCTGCGATATTTCACGCAGTGGCGCTCTCGTTTTAGGTTCCATTCTGATCTTTACCGGTGGCTGGGGCAAAAGCGCCATGTTCCCCATGCATATCTGGCTTCCGAACGCGATGGAAGGTCCTACACCCGTTTCTTCCATCATTCATAGTGCCACTATGGTCGTCGCCGGCGTTTATCTCGTTGCAAGACTTTTCCCATTCTTCGCCGCATGCGAAGGCACTCTGAACCTTATCATGGTTGTGGGTTGCTTCACCGCCATTTTCGCTGCGGTGATCGCCTGCACCCAAAAGGACATCAAGCGCATTCTCGCCTATTCTACTCTGAGTCAGCTCGGTTATATGATGTTTGCTCTCGGCGCCTGCACTGTCGTTGGCGAAAACACCATCAATACCCTCGGCTACACAGCTTCCACGTTCCATATCTTTACTCATGCTTTCTTTAAGTGTATGCTCTTCCTTGTGGCGGGTTCTCTGATTCACCAAGTGCATTCCAACGATCTCGATGCCATGGGTGGCCTCGGCAAGAAAATGCCGTGGACTTATTGGAGCAGCCTCATCGCGTGCCTCGCCATCTCCGGGGTTCCCCCATTCTCCGGTTTCTTTTCCAAAGATGAAATTCTTCTCTCCGCATTCCAGAACGGACACGTGATTGTCTTTGGCGTCGCACTTTTCACCAGCGGACTTACCGCCTTCTACATGTTCCGCTTGTTCTTTCTCGCGTTTCATGGCGAGCCCAGAAGTGCAGGCGTCGCCCATGCTCATGAAGATAAAGCGATGACCTTCCCAATCGTTATGCTTGCAATTCCGTCTCTTGGCGCAGGCTATTTCGGCAAAGAAATTTTCGCGCGGTACTTTACTCCAGGAATGCTTCAGGTACCTCTCGCCACACCAATGGAACACGCGGCCTGGGTGCCGTTTGCTGCCGCTGGGGTCGCCATTGTGGGTATCGCTATTGCTTGGCTCTTCTACGCCCGTCCCTATGCGAACGTTAAGCACGCACTTGATACAGAGAATCGGTCTGCACTCTACAAAGTTGTCTATCACAAATTCTATTTCGATGAAGGCTACTACGCTATCGTTCGTGAGTTCCTCTTCGGAGGGATTGCCGCTAGTGCAAAATGGTTTGACGATTATATTATTGGTGGCCTCGTAAAACTAGTCTGCGTAATCTGTCAAAAAGCAGGTTCACTTGTTCGTTATCTCCAGTCCGGCTATCTCACTTTTTATATCGGAACGCTGATCGTAGGTGTGTTATTGTGGCGTTACCTCGGTAACCTTCCTGTATAAGGTATAACTATGCTCGATACTATATTATTCAACCTCATTTGGGTTTTGCCGCTTCTGACAGTTGCCCTTTGCGTGCCCATTTCACGGACGCAAACCAAAATAATTAAGCGCATTCATCTCGCTTCCGCAGGAGTTATCCTCGCGGATTCCATCTATCTCGTTTACCGTGTTTTTGGTCTCGCCATGGCGGAGGGCATCCCGCAAGGGAACAAACCCACGCTGCAATTCCTCACGGATTTCAATTGGCTCTCCTCTATCAACGCGCATTACATTGTTGGTGCCGATGCTCTTAGCATTCTCATGGTTTTCCTCACCGCGATTATCGTATTCACCGGGATGCTCGCCAGTTGGAAAATTGACCATCAGGAAAAAGATTTTTTCGCCCTGATTCAGATTCTCGGCGCAAGCGTCTACGGTGTGTTCATGAGTTTCGATCTCGTATTATTCTTTGTTTTCTACGAAATGGAAGCACTCTGCATGTACCTGATGATTGCTGGCTGGGGCACAGGCAACAAAGACTACAGTGGTAAAAAACTCACACTCACACTCGCACTCGGTTCCGCGATGGTGCTCGCGACCATTTTCGGTATTTACATTGAAGGGGGCATCCATAGTTGGGATATCACGAAACTCGCCGATGTTCACCTTTCAGAAACATTCCAAATGTGGGCTTTTCCCCTCGCTTTTATGGGCTTTGCAGTTTCCGGTTCGCTATTTCCGTTCCATTTCTGGTCTCCCGACGGTCACTCCTCCGCGCCCACAGCGGTTTCCATGCTCGCCGCAGGTGTCATGATGAAAATGGGTCCCTACGGATGTATTCGTGTGGCGATTTACCTCATGCCCGAAGCCGCGCGATTCTGGCTCCCCTACATCGCTTACCTCGTCCTCTTTAACGTAGTCGTTGCAGGCTTCATTGCGATTCGTCACAAAGATCTCAAATACATTACCGCCTACAGTTCCATTTCTCACCTAGGTCTCATCTTCCTAGGCCTTGCCGCAGCAACGCCCCTCGCTTTCCGCGGTGCCGCCTTGCAGATGCTTTCCCACGGATTCCTGACCGGACTCTTCTTCGCATCTATCGGTATGATTTATAGCCGCACACACACACGAAACATTAATGAAATGGGAGGTCTCATGAAGGTGATGCCATTCCTCGGCGTTTGTTTCGTTATCGCGGGCTTTGCTGGTTTGGGGCTCCCGGGCTTTTCGGGGTTTGTTGCCGAAGCCACCATATTTATCGGTAGCTTCCAAAACGAATCCACCCTCATCCGCATGATCACCATCCTCGGTATTCTTTCGATCACCGTCACTGCCATCTATATTCTGCAAACGGCAAACCGTATGCTACACGGCCCCGTGACCCACGCGCATTTCAAAGTGCTGACCGATGCCGATCCCATTGAAAAAACGGCGCTCGTCCTTATCACCGCCTGCCTTGTGGGCGTAGGCCTTTTCCCAGGCTGGATTTCCGCATTTCTCGATACCAGCATCGTTCCTATTTTCGCCAACTTCATGAGGTAATCCCGTGAATAATTTCCTCATTCCCGATATTCTACTACTCGCCCTGCCCTTTGTCGTCATAGGATCGCACTTCTTATTTCCTAAACGGCACACAGTCCCCTTCGCTGTAGGTTGCATCGGATTTTTGGGCGTATTCGTAATGCTCAATTTACTGGTTTTAGGCGAAACGCAAACGTTTCTCTCTAACTGGAAAATCGATAGCTTCGGCGTTTTCATGCGCGAAGTGCTGATACTTGCCGCTCTTTTAGGGATTTGGTTCTCTAAAGATTACTTTGAACACGATGCCGATGGCAAAGAGCAATTGCACCAATTACCGGAATTCATCGCAGCCATCTCCGTCGCGACCTTCGGCGGTGTCACGGTCGTTTCTGCCTGTGATTTACTAACGCTTTTCTTAGGCCTCGAACTTGCAACAATCCCCATGTATGCCCTCGCCGCCTGGAACAAATCCGATCCGGGAGGAAGCGAAGCCGGTACCAAATACATTCTCATGGGTTCCGTCGCGACGGCCTTTGAATTATTCGGATTCAGCTACCTCTATGGATTCTCCGGCAGCATGAAACTCGCCGAAATCGCCACCGCCGTGACCCAAAACGGAACGTCCCCCCTTCTCTGGATTTCGGTACTGTTCCTAATCTGTGGCATTGGCTTCAAACTCACCCTTTTCCCCTTCCACACTTGGGCTCCCGATGTTTATGAAGGGGCCCCCACGCCCGTCACCGCGGTTCTCGCCGTGACCTCCAAAGCGGTAGCCATCACCTTCCTCGTGATTCTCGTCTTTGGGCCTTTCGCAAGCATTCACACCCAGCTCATCCCGTTCCTTTCTATCCTTGCCGCCGTAACCATTCTCGCGGGTAACCTCGGAGCCTTGAAACAATCCCGTTTGCGCCGCTTTATGGCTTACAGCTCCATCTCTCAAGCGGGGTACATTCTCCTCGCTATTCTGGGGCCAGAAATTGTCGCTAAAAGTGCTATCGTCTATTACCTTGTCGTTTACACTTTCGCCAACTATCTCGCCTTTTTTGTGTTCGGCATCATAGGTCAGCACCGCACCGAAGGATTCGACTCCTTGCGCGGTCTTTCCAAAGAGAACCCTACGCTTGCCATTGCACTTACAATCGCAGCCTTCAGCCTCGCGGGAATCCCTCCCCTCGCGGGATTCATCGGAAAATTCATGCTTTTTGAAAGTGCCGCCGAAGCGAAAACCTATGGGCTCATCGCCTTCGCCGTTTTAAACAATGTCATTGCACTTTACTATTACATCCAGCTCATCAAAGGAGCTTGGGTGGATCCCCCGGATGAAAACCTTCCCCGGTTAGAAGTAAACAAGCGTCAAAAATTCGCGGTCGTGGTCCTCACCATCGGAGTTCTTTTCGTAGGCGTGGTTCCTTTCCTGAGTGAAAATATTCGCAATATTTTGGCAATGTAAGGGATTGTTTAAATAGCCGGGCCCTAGTATAAATAGTAAAAGGATCGCGGGAAGCGATCCTTTTAAGTTATATGTCACAAAACTCTTAAGTCGGATGATTGGCGTGGTACTTATTCAGCATAAAAGCCACCGGAGTCACCATGGAGTTACACAAAAAGACAAAATCTTATCTTTACCAATCTACTGCGGGGGTTCACGGTCTTTCTGATATTTTCCGTGAATCACATCATCACTTTCGAAAATAAAATCGCCATCAGTTTTGTTCCAAATCGAAATCGTCGCATTTCTACCCATGTGCTGCCTCTCTCCTGATTCTTTTAATGTGTAAGGACGAATATAATGTAATAAAAGTTTTCATTCTAAAGTGGGCAAAACGGGTCGCTCTACGCCTCTTACCGAACTCGCCACAATCAACCGATGAAACGGTTTGACCGGCAAAAAGTAAAGTCGGCCCCAAATGTTATTGAAGCGCACAATCGTCGTGACATGAACAAAACTTACATCGGAAATTCCGGTGACCAGTACTGAGGCACGAAAAACCAAATGCCGATCCTCCTCCCCCATAACAATTTCACGCTCATTGCGGGAGATCACCGTAAACAAAGAAGCGCGCGCGCCCACTTCATAAAACTCCGCCACCTGTTCTCCCTCTTTCGACGCGGTTTTGAGACCAAAGCAACCCACAACGGCATCCCGGAGCGCCATCAACTTATCTACCCAGGCCGGGCCATTACAGAGTATTTTTGTCACCAAACGATCCACAGATTCCCCTCTCCCCACAGGAACGCTATAGGAATCCACATAATCGATGCGCCCGAAACCATCTGCAATGATCGACTCCGAGGGGACTTTCAATGTTCTGTTGACCATACCACAATCCTTTGGTTATAGGGGATTACCCATCCTCATTTAAAACGTTCAAATGTTAGCCAACATTTTATTTATTTTTTGAAATATCGCTGTTCTCGACAATTTATAACGGTAAGGATTAATAATTCTTGTGGATCTGTTTCATACATTAATCGATACTGACCAACAATTAACTCACGAGTATCTTCAGAACCAATCTCAGGAACTATTCTTCCTATTTTTGGATTGCCTCTGATTAATTTTTCTTTTGAAATAATCAGATCAATCCACTCTTCTGCCGCTTTGGGTGAATCAAGAGCAATGAAGTCCGCTATTTGAAATATCCGTTGTTTTGACTGTTCAGACCATTTAACGCTCAACATTTGAATATCTCTTTTTCAGGATAGACTTCATTTCTGCTGTGGTATACGTTTGACCATTTTTAATCTGTTCTTTCGCAATTCTGATATCTTCAAATAATTGTTTTTCATACAATAACCGTTGATAATCATTTATATCAAGAACAACTGCTGAACTTTTACCATGTTGAGTCAATAGAATAGGTCTGTGTGTTGTTTTCGTTTTTTGCAACATATTATTTATGTCGGATCGAAATTCAGACACAGGGCAAATGTCTTCGGCAAGATTAATGGTTGTTATCATATTTTGTACCTCACGTTGTACTTTATATTGTACATATTCTAAAGCCAGATGTCAAGGTTTTTTAACTAATTAAGGGCACCTCTAAAAATTGGTTTACGACCGCAAAATTGAGCGAGGCCAAGCCAGAGCAGGCGTGAAAAGTGGCTAATAATGGTGTTATTAGCCACTTTGAGCAACGAACTATGGCGATGTGCCACAGTCAATTTTGCAGAAAATGAATTTTTAGAGGTGCACTTAAGCAAAATGCCCTATTTTTCATCTTTGCTTGGCTAACGTATAAATCAGCAACCCTGCAGGAAACTGCGGATTCAGGGGTTTTGGCGGAAGGATTGTTGCTATTTGAACGCCTGAATTGCATCGTGATTACCTGAGGCGAAACCTAGCTCCCGGAACATTTTTTGTTCGCTAGTTTTTTACTTATAAAAATCTTGAAGTATTCGAGAAATCATTGCCTCATATCCATAAATTCAAATCGACCAAGCCGCAACAAATTCTCTAGGGCATCTTTAGCCATTGTTTTCAATCTTTCATCATCCGAATTAAAGCCAAGGTTCAAAATAGGCCTTACTTCGTCTTCTGGGACATAAAAATGACTTGATTGATCAACCCGCTGCGTGATCTTCAAAAAACATTCCAAAACTTTATCTGCATGCATCGGCAATAACTGATTGAGATATCTCAAAGTAAGGGAAAACCTTGCATTTTTCGGCATTTCCAAATCCAGAATTGCACTATAAGTTTCTAGCCGCCATCCAGCATCCAGACAATCGGCATCCAACCAAGAAACAAAATGATAAAGTTCATCAGCAACATGAGCATCAAGCCGCCACGCAACAAACGCCAATAGTTGCTGTTTCATTGCGTCATTCAACTCTTTGGTATTCCTTAAGGAATACCCAATATGCTCAAACAGACTGGCCCAAATTCCTTGATCAGAATCCGATTTTTCAGGTTCCGTCTTCTCATAAAACAGTTCAAGAAGACCTTCCGACCCATGCAACGGAAATTCATCCCAGAGATACAATGCAAAAAGATGTTGCCCCAAACGGCCAAGCACGGCTTTTTGCTCCTTAACAGGAGGGGTAATCCCTTCAACAGCGTTTTTATATTCGTCTCTCAAATATTGGAACGTGATCTGATGGGGCCCACTGTATCGCAGGAATGCAACAAAAGAGGCTTTTTGAATTTCTGGATGATTTAGTGGGAAAATTTTTGTTTTATTCTCAATCGTCCAGTCCTTGCAAAGAGTCGACAAATTGCCAAAATACATACCCAGCAAAGCATACTCCGGCTTAGTTAAAGGAAATTCACAGTCCGGCAAAAATCTTTTATTCAGCACATTCACGACTTCTTCTGGTGCTTCTGGTAATGCATATTTAATCAGACATTGCAGGGCCCGGCCACGAGTGGAATTAATCACACTACTAATAGGGTCTGATTGATTAAGAAGAACAGGCCTCTCTATATCCAAATCGCTGTCAAACTGAAAACATAATATTTTTAGTAACCCAAAAACATCCCCTCTGTAACCAATTGGAATCTGACTTTCCTCTTTCAGGCACACTTCAAACAAATCTTCTACGGCTCTGCGGGAACCACTCCAGTCAGGATTCTCACTGGACTCGTCGCTGAAACGCACCTCTTCATTGCGGTTGTCGGAATCGGAATGGGTCAATACCCAGCCACAAAAATCAAGCCATTGTGCAAAATTGGAAAAGTCTTTATCCTGAATTTGGGCTTTCATAGCCCGAAGAATCGCTTCTACATAAATTGGACGCGCGATTTGATCTCTATGATCAAACCAAAATTTGAACCGTAAAGAATTAGTAAGAATGGCATTCTTGAAAACAGTCTGAAACTCTTTAGCCAAGGCAGAATGATTGATTTCCACAAGCCAGTTGTCTTTTTCATGATGCGGATTGTTCCATTCATTAATGAACTCAAGCAAATCTTCATCCGCCAATTGCAGCAAGTCATCCAAAGACTTCGGGCTCTTACTAATTACTGTTCCACATACATCCCCTCCATAGGGGGAATAATCTTCATCTTTTATCTGGATTTCGGGATCAGCATCAATTAATCTTCGTAAATATGCGGACTGCTCTGGAGCCAAAATTTTTTCAAATGGCTGTAGCTGCTTACGATGAAAATATCTTTTCTTCCGCTCAAAATTTTCATCACTATAATCCGAGCCCCTGTACTCTTTATAGTCCTGCAGGCTTGGGCCTGAAATAATTTTCTGATAAATCCCGGTCATCTCTACAGGAGAAAGCAATTCCTGTCCAAAGGTCGCTACTGCCACTTTAATCATTTTCTGAAATTCAAAATGGACTTCAAACCGCTCATAATCTTCATGCTCCAAAATAAGCTGTCGAATGGATTCCTTGACTGCTGCCACAGGATATTTGGCAAAAAGATGTTGACGCAATCGCTGAAAAATCTTCCAGGATTGATTTTGCAGAATCTGATCTAGCTGCGTTATATTTTCCCCAGCCTCAAAAACCTTTTCACAGGCGAAGGTCAATGTATCCACCAGATAATTTTTAGCGACCGCATAATCCTCAATGGAACCATCCAATCGTCTGCACCAAATTTCAGAAAGATCCTCAATTTGATTCTTTTCAAGACTTGCCTTGTGGAAACTCAAACGAATCATTCGCAATGTGGCATCAATGAGTATCCTTGCAACCTGCAGGGGCTGTTTTTCGGCTAAAAAACGCACTCCCTTTTTCAGAATGTCTTGATACTCATAATTTCTGAGACGCGGACGAGGCTCCAGTGAAGTTCCATAATCCTCAGGATTTTCTTTGCGTCTCACATTTTTTTCCTTCACCTGTGGATCTTCCTGAAATTGAATCAATATTTCGACCAGTTCAATAGCTTTTTGAACTTCACCTTCCGCATTCCAGTATTCAAGTAAGTCAGGGAAATCATGAGAATAGAAAAGCATCTCTGATTCCGCATATTCCTTCAATTTTGGAAACAATTTAACGGAATATTTACCCTTCAGCGTTAATGCGATTCCCAAGATACCATCGTAAATGCTCGGATTATTAGTCTTAGGAAGACTCAAAAGTATTTCTACAGTAGCATCTGGAACTTCACTCGCGATATTAGCCAAGTAAAAAAGTTCCGGCCAGTATGGAAATTGGACTTTGCCATCCGGCAAATGCCTTACATCCGGAGGTGAAGAAAAAAAGCCATTATCCTTCAGTGGAACGAGCCAAAGAGGATTTTTCAATCGGCTAAAAAAATACTGCCGGTCAACTTCTTTTTTTATAAAAAAGAGCTTTGCGAGCATCTCAGTTGTTGGTTTCTTCCAAGAGGTCATTTAAATCCCTTAATCTTTCTGATTGGCTGCTGGCTGCGATATACAAATATCCCTCTAGACACTTAAAGTGCTTGTTAAGAGTGATAACGGCTCCATTTTCAAAATTTTCTTTTCTAAGATGAGCATGACTCTGGAACCAATTTTTGGCTTTTTTTAACTCTTTTATTTGTTCCTTGGGGATCCGATCCTTATCTCTGTAATCAAAAAAAGTTGAAAAAAATTTGGAAAGGACATCGCCACTTCTTTGTGTTCCTTCTTGATGTTCAACAATAAGCTTATTAATTTTTTTACAAACTTTTTTTGGGATAACGGACTCCTTCGCGGCAGCCTCTTTTTCGTCAAAGCCTGTATTCTCTTGCCCCCATTCCAGATTCCAAGAGTCTTGAATCTCCTGTGTCAATTCTGGATATTTAACCCTGCCACCTGAACCAACGCCGTTAACGGTATTCGCGAAACTGTTCAAAAAATCTCTTCCCACATGTGAAGCAAATGTGACAACGCCTTTGGCGTGAGAATTCAGCAAATCAACAGCCCCTGAATAAGCCTCAGCAAAAACAGGTAACTTCAAATCGCTATTAAGCCAGTCAAAAATACGTTGCTGTTCTCTTGTATAAGCCATCTATAAATTACCCAACCTTCACCTGTCCGTTCATCAACATCGGAAGAAGCCAATCACGTAAAGAAGACAACTTTTCATTCTCCTTTAGCATCTTTTGTTTTTCCTTTTCCAGAGGATATATGCATTCATAAAAATTCTGCGCTATTTTTTCAGGGGGCATGCACACTTTATACTTTGTGGCAAAAGAGTCAAACAATAAATTTTTAATTCCACTTGTTTTCCCCTCCCATCCAAACAGAATCCCGTGATCATAAATAAATTTCCACTGATAGGCAAAATTAAAGAAATAGCACCTGTTTTTTAGCGTTATAGCCTTACAAAAATTAGAGCAAATCAAAGAATGTTCAAATCTATCTAACGTTTCATCAATAAGATAAGCCAATCGTCCTGTTGATTGAACAGGACTACCACCTGAAATTTCAACAATCAAATCCAATGGAGAAAGTATTTTCTGAGCATTTTTCTGAAGAATATATCGTAAAGGCGGCTTAAGCCTATCGTTTCCGTTAATTCCATTAATATCAGCACCTCTAATGCAATCAACCGGCAAAGAATAATTCCCTTCTGCAATATCTTTTCCCCAATCTCCTGTTTTATCATCTGCGACCCAATCGCCCATAGAGTTTACGGTCCACCCCTCGGGAATTTTGCGTTTTAATACTTTGTTGTAAACCATTTTGCCGCCAGAACTTTTATAGGGGCGGCCCTTCTCATCCGGGAAATCGAACTGCACAAACCAGTAATCATACAACGTTTTGGCCATGGCTTCAAGCTCGGCGTTGATGCGGTTGTTGAGTTCTATTTTTTTGTTGATTGATGTCAATATTGTTGCTCTTTTACATCTATCATCAAGTAAATGAACGTTTAATTTTGAAATGACATCCTTTGTTAGCGCATTACGAGTTCCCCCAACTTTGCAAATTTGGAGCAAATGAGGCTTCAAATATTGAATATAATAACCAATATATTCTGCATCTTGTTTATTCTTACATCGAATAATAGCTACATGCTGGTTGACCCGTGCAGGTAAAATTTCATCTGGAACAATACAACTACGAGCGATTGAGTCCCCTGTAATATTCAAAAGAATATCACCCGATTTTACTGAAACACCATTCAAATTTTTTGCTTGTTCTTGATTTAAAAAGACCAGTCCATTTTCTGAAAAATGCATATCTTGCACATTCTGACTTCTTATAAAAGATATTCCTTTTTTTAAATAGACATTACTTCCACCATGAGGAGTCGCCCCGCTTCCAATTTTAGAGGTAATCTGTAATAACGGAATCTGTTTTTTCATCTATTCACTCCGACCAACCACTTTGCAAACTCCCGCTCCAACCTGCGGTACTTCATCATCCCATTCATCCCTCCCCCTCCAGCATCTCAGTCCACTCATGCAATTTCTGCCTCAGCAATTCTTTAGGAATCATCTTAGTTTGGTATTCTGAAACTAATGCGGGAGCCAATGTGCGGCTGAGAGCCATTTCCACCACCTCATCATCTTTGCTTTTACAAAGCAAAACACCGATAGTTGGATTTTCGTGAGGCCGTTTCTTCTGACGGTCCAGGGCTTCCAGATAAAAAGCAAGCTGCCCGAAATGCGAAGGTTCAAAATCCCCGGTTTTAAGTTCAAAAGCCACCATGCATTGCAAATCACGATGGAAAAAAAGTAAATCCAGTTCAAAGTCTTTTTGTCCTACCTGCACGCGGACCTTTTCCCCGATGTAGGTAAAGCCATCGCCCAGTTCCAGCAAAAACTGCCGTAAATTGGCAACCAAAGCGGACTGCAGATCTTTTTCCTGGTGCTGTTCCGGTAGCCCCAAGAATTCAAGAAGGTAGGAATCCTTAAAGACCCCTTTCACATTCTGAGGCTATTCTCTCACTGCTGGTGAGAGTTTTTTATCAGAGATCATGGTACGCTCAAAAGTACTGGAACCAATTTGTTTTTCCAGTTCCGCCTTGCTCCACCCAGATTTGATCGCGCTTTTCAAATAAAATTCCCGTTCTTCTGCTATTTTGCACTGCGCCATAATAATGCAGTTTTGGGTCCATCCAATTTCTCTCACCAGTGGTGAGAGTTTTGGATCCTCGGAATACAGTTCAAAAAGCTGTTTCATTCGCCACAGGTTTTGCGGAGAAAATCCTCTGATTCCCGAAATTTTACTTTGCAGCCAAGAAGAAAGCTCCGACACAACAGACTGGCCCCACTTTTTAGACTTCACCTGTTCGGCCAAGTAACCACCGATATTCCAATAGGTTTCCAGCATGGCTACGTTGGCGACCTGATGGGCTTTCCTCTGACCGATCTGGATGATCTTCAGAACTTCAGTAAAAGCAGCTTCCTTTGCTTCAACGTCACTTCCCATACTTCAACCCCGCCAGTTGCTTTTTGATTTCCCGCTCCAGCTTGTGAGAGTCATCGAACATCTTTTCCAAATTCTCGGTGTAGTCCTTCATCTTTTTAGCGAATTCCCTGGGCGTGATATCCACATACTCGATTTTCACATCAAAGTACTGTCCGGCGCTCAGGGAGTAATTCTTCGCGGAGATTTCCTCATAACTCACCGCCACTGAAAAATCATCCTCCACTTTTTTACCACTGAACACATCAATGATGCGCTGCTCTTCTTCGGGTTTCAACACAGTCTTTTGATTCTTGCCATCCTTGACTTTTTCGCCTAGGTTCGAGGCATCAATCAGAATAACCTTGCCCTTATTGTTCGCATCCATAAAAACGATGGAGACGTTGGTCCCGGTGGAGGCGAAAATATTACTCGGCATGGAGACCACCCCGGCAAGCATTTTGTGTTTTACCAAATACTCGCGAATTCCTTTGTCAATTCCCGACTGGGCTGTAATAAATCCTGTGGGAACGACAACAGCCGCTTTTCCTCCCGGCTTCAGAGAATAAATAATGTGCTGCAAAAACAACTGATAAATCGCCATTTTGTCTTTGGCCGTTTTAAGGATGTTCGGAATTCCCGCAAAAAAGCGTTCCTGATTGGCTTTAGTATCCAGAGCATCCCGAAAATCGCTGAAGTCCAATTTAAAAGGCGGATTGGAGACGATGTAGTCGAACTTTTTCAGTTCCCTGCCATCCTTGTGATAGGGCTGCAGCAGGGTATTTCCCTGAATCACGTTGGGAATTGAATGCACCAGATTGTTCAGAATTAAATTCAAGCGCAAAAGGCTGGAAGACTTCTGCGAAATATCCTGAGCATAGAGCGTACAGCGACTTTCCCCAATGGCATGAGCCAAATTCATCAAAAGGGTCCCCGATCCCGCCGATGGATCGTAGCAGGATACGTTTTTTATTTTCCCCTGCTGGTCTTTGGGCACGAGAATTTTGGCCATAATGCGCGCCACAGCGTGAGGCGTGAAATATTCAGCATATTTTCCGCCGCTGTTACTGTTGTAGTCTTTAATGAGATATTCAAAAATGGCAGCATAAAAATCAAACTTCTCGGTGAAAATGCGTTCAAAGCTGAATTCACTCAAATTATTGATAATGGCCCTGCAAAAGGCATCCCGTTTAGATTCATCAGCGACAAAGTGACTGAGACGATCAAATAACACAACCTTGGCGCCGCCATCAGTTTTGACAGCAAAAACATCGTTATTCCTACTGGCAATATCCATGAGCGTATCATCAAATAGCTTGCCAAAATCCGGTTTGCTCTGCTGATTACAAAGATAGGAGATAAAATGAGTGGGTTTCAATTTAGCCGTGTCAGGATTCATTTCCAAAGTAAGCATCTCAAATTGCTCATCACTCATGGCTGTCAGAACATCATCCCACTTCTCAGCCTTCGCCACTTTTTTGTTTAGCTTCTTAGCTTCAAAAGCAAACTTATCGTTCAGAAATTTGTATAGAAAAACCTGGGTGATAATTTTAAATTCGTTGCCGTCATTACCTAATCCATAATTCGCGCAAACACTTTTAAGATTGTCAATCAAATGTAAGGTTTTTGTTTTAAATTCCATTTCTACCATGCATGGACTCCATTAAATTCGTTGAGATATTCGTTTACAATCAAGTGGTTAATCCACTGATAAGACTTCGAGTTCAGTTTTATCCCCTGCTCGTTCATAAAGCGGTTGATCACAAAAGGCTGTACAGAACGTTCAAAATAGTTTTCATTCTCCAAAATTTGACTGTTATTCAAAACCTTATCATCAGCGTCCTGCTTTACCCGCAACAGAGCTTCAAAAATTTTTCGTTCGGTATCGCTGATGTTTTCTTTTTCCCACAACCGTTTGTGGATACGCGCATACTTGGCATCGCCATGGTATTTTTCCCGCAACAGATTATTTTCACGGTTCAGCTCCTTCACTTTTTCGTGAATCTGATTAAGCATATGAATATTTTCATTCATTTCTTGCTGAGTGACTTCGTTCAGATTTTTCTTTTTAAACAACCGTTCGAGCTCTTCTCTGAGGGTAATAAACTGGGGATCCTGCTGGTCAAAATTCACAGCCAGTGCTTCACGAGCCTTTCGTAGAGAATCCTTTAACTGGTCAGCGAGTACCAGTTCTTCTTCACCCACTTTAGTGAACTTGAACAGAATATCTTCCAAGGCCACATTAAGAAGATTCGTCGTATCCTGCCCCTGCTCAACACTCTCTTTTAAGTTCAGCAGATCCAGATGGTTGCAAGTTTCCCGATAGAGCTTATTCAGCATCGGAAAATCCAGATGATTCAAGAATGTGTATTCTCCCTGCAAACGGATCAAATTGTAAAGATTCCGTGCATCCTCCAGCGCCTTTTTCAGGGCAAGGACGGTTTTCCGATCTTGAATTTCACTAATCTCCTGAGAAAATATTTCAGCATTTTCTGTATCAAAACGGAATAGAACATCTTTTATGCGTTCAATATCACTCTGAATTTCTTCCGTGGTCTTGAACAAATGACTGTAGTGTTCCATCTCATCACCCAACTCACATTGCAGCTCGTCAAGATAAGCGCGGTTAGTTTCGTCAAACTCTTTGCGAATATCAGCAAAATCCACCACATAGCCATAGCGAAAATCCTTATAGGGTCGATTCACCCGGGTCAAGGCCT
>DBTP01000154.1 GCA_002307115.1 Fibrobacter sp. UBA1313
GAAGGCATCGATACCAAAGAGGTCGACGACCACGCCGCCCTTGATGCGCTTCGTAAGAGTACCGCGAACGACTTCGTTATTTTCGAAGGCGAGGTGGATGCGTTCCCAAACGCGTACAAAGTCAGCCTTCTGCTTGGAAAGAACCAAACGGCCATCTTCGTCTTCGAGCTTTTCAATATAAACTTCAATTTCAGCACCGACATCGAGAGTATCGGTGTCTTTAAATTCAGCGCGAGGAATCACGCCTTCGGACTTGAAGTTCACATCGACGAGAACTTCCTGGTCATTGACCTGGCTGATTCTGCCGAGAACGACTTTGCCCGATTCGAGGCAGTCCATGCCTGCGTAAATATCTGCGGCGGCTTTGGATCCGATGGAACCCAGTTCCTGTTCCGCTTCGAGGATTTCATTGAGATCGTCTTGATTTCCGAAAAGGATTTTTGACATATTTTGTTTTTGGTTGTGGGAAAAAAATCGGGGGCTACGCCACTACACCTACGTAGTCCTGGATCTTTTTCACCTGTTCTTGGATTGAGAGTTGTGTAGTGTCAATTTCAATAGCGTCGGGAGCCTTTTTAAGAGGCGCTGTCTCGCGGGAAGAATCGAGAAGGTCTCTTTCGGAGAGATTTTTTTCGATTTCTTCGAGTGTCATCGAAATCCCTTTTTCCTGGCATTCCAGAAAACGGCGCCGAGCGCGCACTTGGATATCCGTGACTAAGAAAAATTTATAATCGGCATGGGGAAACACCACGGTGCCAATATCGCGACCATCCAGAATGCAATTTTGCTTTTGCCCAATTTGGCGTTGCTTCTCGGTGAGAGCCATTCTCACGGCTGGGATCGCACTGTAAATACTGACCACTTTGGAAACTTCCGCTCCGCGGATTTCTTCTTCACGGCAAATTCCGTTCACCCAAACCTGATTCTCGGAATCGAAATCAATGGTGGTGGACTGGAGGAGCTGGTCGAGATCCTCTTTATTATCAGGAGTAATTTTGGCGGAAAGGGCAGCAAACGTGATCGCTCGGTACATGGCGCCTGTATCAAGATAGGTGAGTCCCAAGTTTTTTGCTATTAACTTGGCCGTTGTGCTTTTTCCAGTCCCGCTGGGACCATCAATCGCGATCACTAAGTGTTTCTTATTCTGCATCGTAAGTCGGCCAAATATAAAAAAGCCCCGGACAGTGTGTTTGTCCGGGGTAGTAAATCACATGGTTTCAGGGATGGTTTAAGACTTTACGAGATCCAATTAATATTCGGAAGTAGAATCTTCAATGGCCGATTCACTGGATTCCGACGACTCTTCACTCTCAATGTCTTTTGATTCCGTTGCCGCAGGCTTCTCTACTTTGTTCTTTTCAGGCGGACGGAGGTCTCCAGTGCTTCCATATTTGCGTTTTTCTTCTTCGGTAAGTTTATTGGAATAGTATTCCACCTCTGGCTCTTTGACCTCTTCTTCTTCGCCAGACAAAATACGTTTCCCTTCTTCTAGTTTATTTTGAATCCGCTCTTGACGCTTTTTATCCAAATCGAGTCCCACACTCTTTTGGGCATCAGAAACCTTGTAACGTTCGTTAGATTCATCCATGGCATCTTTCATTCCCACGAGACGACCCCTATAATCTAATTCCCACTCCATTTGTTTTAAGGTCGAAAGTTTTAATCGTTTTGCTGCCACTTGGTATTCCGGCTTCATATAGCCATTACCGTCTGTAATCTCATTTACCTCGTTAGGGGCGACAAAAGCAAGAGCCTCTGGCCAGCGAGAACCCTGAGCATTCACGGTAAACCCAATGAGGGCATCGTTTACTGCATCAGAATCATTAGACTTGGTGCCGCTGCAGCCCAAAAGGAGCAACAACGGAAGTAATCCCAAAACCATCTTTTTCATTCGATGAAACCTCCAAAAGAATAAACCACTACAGACAAAATATACTCCAAATTAATTTCTATAAACAAGGCTTTGGTTGTAAAAAGTGTAAGAACCAATACTTGTCGACAAATTTTCCCCGTCTTTTGCTATCATTGCCATCCATGGAAAATTCTACGGACATATATCGAATTAACGAAGAAAATGGTCGAGAAATTTGGCTGATTGGCACGGCTCACATTTCCCAAGAGTCGAAAGAGTTGGTTTTACAGACAATTGAAACGGAGTCCCCTGACACAGTTTGTGTGGAATTGGATGAAGGTCGAATGAAATCTCTTGAGGATCCCGATAGTTGGAAACGGATGGATCTCAGGGTCATTATCAAAAACCACCAGTTGGGGACTCTCATTGCTAATTTGGTTCTCGGATCCTATCAAAAACGAATGGGAGCTCAGACTGGAGTGAAGCCAGGGGCAGAATTGCAGGGGGCGGTGGAAGCGGCCCGTGCCAAAAATATTCCAGTTATTCTTGCAGATAGAGACATCAAAGTCACCTTGAAACGAGCTTGGTCTTGCACTCCTTGGTATCGCAAAATGTCGCTTTTAGCGGGGCTTTTTGAAAGCATCTTTGATAAAACGGAAGTGAGTGAAGAAGAGTTACATCGTATCAAGGAACAGGATACTCTCAATACGATGATGCAGGATTTTGGTAAAACATTCCCGGAAGTGAAATCAGTTCTTATTGATGAGCGGGATCAATATTTAGCGAGTCGCATCCGCAATGCGCCAGGGCAAAAAATACTTGCTGTGGTGGGTGCAGGCCATGTTCGTGGGATCACAAAAATTCTTGAAGAAAAAATTTCAGTTCCTTCTGAAGCGGCACTCTGCGAAATCAAAAAAGCTTCTTCCCTATGGAAAATTTTAGGTTGGAGTTTTTCTGCAGCCATTGTCGCCTCCATCGTTTTTGTGGGCCTCCATTCTGGAATGGAAAAAGCGGGTGAATTGACTTTAAATTGGGTTCTTTATACAGGGGGTGGCGCTCTTTTAGGGGCCATTCTCGCTGGAGCTCATCCGTTGGCTGCTTTGGCGGCATTTGTGAGTGCTCCATTTACGGCACTTACGCCTCTTTTGGGGGTGGGTTTTGTGGTGGCTTTGGTGCAGGTTTATATGCGTCCGCCTCGCGTGGAAGAAATTGAAAATATCTCTGAGGATATTTGGAAAGTTTCCCGTTGGTGGAAAAATCGCCTGACGCGTGTCATTCTCTGCTTTTTGTTGCCCTCATTCCCAGCGATTGCCGGTCAAATTATAGCTCTTATGGGCATCTATAAGGCACTCTAGTGGGCTCTTGAAATGGGGGCTTTCCTCCAACGAGGTCTCATTTGATTATATTCTGCCTATGCGTCTTTTAGGTAAAAAAATTCTTTTAGGTATTACGGGTGGCATTGCCGCTTATAAGAGTTGTGAATTGTTGCGACTCTTGCAAAAAGAGGGTGCTGAAGTTCGTGTGGCAATGACCCCTTCTGCCACTAGTTTTGTGGGCCCATTGACATTTGCCGCGTTGTCGGGATATCCGGTTTTTTTACAATCGGGAATGCTCGATTCCAAACCCTTTCAGCACATTGATTACCCTCGGTGGGCGGATCTTTTGTTGGTCATTCCTTGTTCTGCAAATTCCCTTGCCCGTATGGCGGGTGGTTTTGCTGATGAACCCGTATCGCTTTGTTTTATGGCGGGGACCTCTGCAAAGTGGATTGCTCCAGCGATGAATTCTGCGATGTATCTTTCTTTTGCAGTTCAAAAGAATATTGCCACTTTGCGTGATGCAGGGGCAATTATTCTCGATGCTCCGGCAGGGGAACTTGCCTGTGGGGAAGTGGGCCCTGGCCGTTGCCCGGAACCTCTCTCGGTCATTGAAATGCTTAAAAATGCAGAAGAACCCTCATCCACTCTACCTTCGAATGGTAAAAAAGTCCTGATTACCGGGGGCCGCACGGAAGAATCCATGGATCCTGTTCGTTACCTTTCGAACCGCTCCAGTGGTAAGACTGCGGTCGCTTTGGCATCGGCATTTTGCAGCGCAGGTTACTCGGTCACCATGGTGCAAGGCCCCATGGAAGCAAAGGTCCCAGAAGGGATCGCTGTCATTCCAGTGAAAAGTGCGTGTGAAATGCATGAGGCTGTGATGCGCGAATTGCCAGGGGTCGATGCGGTCGTGCATTGTGCCGCTGTCGCCGATTATCGTCCGAAAACAACCGCAGCAGAAAAAATTAAAGACAGTCGCAGTCTTCTCTCTTTGGAACTCGTGCCGAATCCGAATATTTTGCGTGATTCGGTAGCCGCCAAAAAGAAAGGGCAAGTGATTGTCGGCTTTGCTTTGGAAACAGAACACGCTGAAGAGCACGCTAAAGAGAAACTTGAAAAAAGCGGCGCGGATCTCTTAGTTCTCAATACACCGGTGGCGGAGAATAGTGGTTTTGGTTTTGATTCGGTTGCTTACACTTTAGTGACCTCCTCCCATCCAGGGACTTCCGTTTCTCATAACACAAAGGTTGCGCTTGCAAAAGAGGTTGTCGACTTTGTGAATGCTCGTTTGGGAGTTCAGACGCGTGCCTGATTTTTCTCAATTGCGTGAATATATCACTGCCCAAGCGGAGCTGGGGGGTGAGGATGTTTTTTTAGACGAACCTTGGAGTTTGGCAAGTTCCGCAAAAGTTTCTCATGCAAAGTCGTCCTCTGTAAAAATGATTCCAGAGAGACCTGTAGAGTTAAAACCCGCAGCTCCTATTGCCTGGAATTTACCCTCACCGGTTTCAACAGCTACAGAAAATGAGGCGGCTTTTGAAACGGTGGAAGGGCTTTCTTCCTTTTATGAAGCATTGCAAAAAGACACACTTTATGCAAAGAGCAAAAAAACTTTTTGTGCAGGTGAGGGCAAGGATACCCCCTCGGTGATGCTCGTGTTTTATGCCCCAAAGCCTACTGAAATGGACGCCGGCGGACTCTGGAATACAGAAGTGGGAACCATGCTTAGCAATCTTTTCGAGAATCTTAATGTGAAAAAAGAAGATTGCTTTGTGACCTATTTTTATAAAATGCCTATGGTGCGAGCGGTTTCTCCGCTGGTGGTTCCCCGTCTCCGCAGAATGTTTGTAAAGGAAGTCTCTTTAGTGCATCCCCAAACGGTAATCTTTTTTGGAGAACTGCTGCTGAAGCAAGCCTTGGAAATGCAGGGATCATTGCTGGACATGGGGGGAATCCCTTCTCAATTTGCCAATGTAAGGGCCACGGCATTGATTGATCCTTACGAAATGATCAAAGACAAACCACTTAAGCTTATTACTTGGAAGACTCACATTCCTCGCAGTGGCTTCTTTATCTAAATTCGAAACATGTCCGAAAATTCCGAAATTTTTCAATATTCTGGTCGTACTGCTCCACAAGCGATTGACGCTGAAGTGTTTCTTTTGGGGGGCGTTCTCCAGGATTCCAACGTCTTGGTAGAAATTGTGCCGATTTTGGAAGCGGAATCATTTTACCAAGAACGTCACCAGATTATTTGGAACACCATCCTCGAACTATACAAGATCAATACTCCCATTGATATCGTGACTCTTTGCTCTGCGTTGGATGGGGTGGGTAAACTTCAGGCGGTGGGTGGTAAGGACTATATATTTCAGTTAATGGAATCGGTGGCTTCTGCTGCAAATGCCAAATGGCATGCGGAACTCATCCAGAAAAAGGCGGCTCTTCGGAGCCTCATTACCTCAGCCAATAAGACGATTCGAAGTGCTCTAGATTCATCTGCGGAACCAGAAGAAATTATTCAGGAAGCGGAAAGAGATATTATGGATCTTGCAGAGAAGCGAGTCCGTGATTCCATGCGCCCTGCTGGAGCGGTGGTGAATGACGTCTTGAAAGCACTTGAGAATAGGAAAGGGGGCATGACGGGATGCCCTACGGGATTTGCGGATTTGGACCGCTTGACCAACGGCTTACAACCTTC
>DBTP01000014.1:0-2313 GCA_002307115.1 Fibrobacter sp. UBA1313
ATATCTCGGTCACGATATTGCGAAATAATTAGTGATATCGTGGTCTGAATATCGAAGAAAAGCGTTTAATAAATAGAGGACCTTAAAATGAAAGCTAATTCTTACGAATACAAGGATGTTTGGGATGATCGAGAGAATCGTGAAAAATTTTTAGATTTGCTGGTGGCGAAGAAGGTTCCTGAAGAGGCACATCCCTTTTATGGTCGGTGGGTGAAATGGTTTATTTCTCAGGGTTTTGAGCTTTTTCGCGATGTAGAGGAGACTTTAGCAAAGGTTTTAGAGTCTTTGCAGGAGTTGAATGTGGTGGAATGGAAGCAGAGGCAGGGTGTGACGGCGTGTAGGCTTTGGCTTTTTTTGTTTCCGCCGGAGGCTCCTGATGGTGTTCCTTTGCCAAAAGCGTCTGTGGCTGAGGTTGCTTTAGAGGATGGAGTGAAGAAACAGTGGGAGATGTTGATTGCTGCTTTGCATAAGATTTTGCAGACGAGACGTTATTCGGTGCGTACGATGGAGGCTTATTTGGGTTGGTGGCGACGTTTTTCGGAGGCGGTACATTGTGCGCCCGAAGAGCTGACCGAGTTGCATTTGCGTGAATATATTGAAAAGATGGTGGTGGTCCGCAATATTGCGTCTTCGACTCAGAACCAGCTTTTTAGTGCGTTGCAGGTACTTTGGAGTTTGGGCCTGAATCGGCCTCCATTTGAGGGGCGAGAACTTTTGCGGGCTCCAGAGTCATCGTATATTCCTTTTGTTTTTTCACGGGAGCAGGTGCGGGTGCTTTTGGCGGGGGCGACGGCGGAATGGCGGTTGCTTTTTGCTTTGGCTTATGGTTGTGGTTTGCGTTTGAATGAGGCGTTGTCTTTACGGATTAAGGATGTTTCTCTCGAGAGGGGTTTGGTGATCGTTCAGCATGGGAAAGGCGGGAAGTCTCGCTCTTTGCCGTTTCCTTCTTCCTTGAAGAATGAGGTGGATCATCATCTTTTGGAGAGGCGGGCAATGTATGAGGCGGATTCGCATGCAGGGTTTGCGGAAGTGGATCTGCCGGGCGCATTGGCGGTGAAGTCGCCGCATTTGGCAACGTCATGGGATATGCAATATTTTTTTCCGACAAAGAATCCTTTGCGCGAACCGGTGTCGGGGAGGTTTTTTCGGTGGCATCCTTTGGAATCAACGGTGCAACGGAATTTTAAAATTATTTGTCGACGTTGTAATTTGCCAGAACCTGCGCACTTCCATACGTTGCGGCATTCTTATGCAACCCATTTGCTGGAGGCGGGGGTTTCTATTCGGGAAATTCAGGTGCGCTTAGGACATTCTTGTTTGGAGACGACGATGATTTATACGCATGTGCGTTCACCGTCCTCATTGACAGCAGGGAGTCCTTTGGATGGTATGGAAGTCCCTGGACTACGGGAGCCGTGGAGTCCTTTTGCGGTATAATCGTCATCACTTAGTTGCGGATCTAAGCGTCACAAGCGGCGTTGAGTGAAGCTAGATAAAAGCTAAAGAACCTAGATCATTTACACAGAAAAGATAATTCCGATAATTTTTACTCCGGGGAAAGCTAGGTCGCTATCTTTGACCGGATTCATTTGGTTCAACAATTATTATCCGGTTGATTCTCTGAGGTCAAGAGGAGTGGAAAGCGAGATGTTTGAATAACACAAGATTCTTATGGAGTCAAAGAAAAATCCATTCCTCACGGCATGGCGGCATGAAGAAAAACTTCGGAATTCCGTCTGAAGTTTGACGGAAATGCAGAAATATTAATGACTGGATTATGGTCTTTGGGAGTGGGGTTTGTGTCATGTGAAACGAGAATAATTCATCTCCAATTTAGTTTTCGCTCAATGGCATTTTAGAGTAGATCAAGACATACTGAACGAATTTTCTAATTATTCTTACCTTAAATTATCGTTAGACATTTTTATCCGCAGAGATGGCGAACCCTATCGCAAATATAAAACAAACCGTTCTATCCATCGCTCGAAATCTACATTGACTTAATGATGTGATACTTGCATTCTTAAACCGTATCACTTCATTTTCTTAACGATGAAGGCATGTGCATCTCCTTGTTGAACATTTGCCTGTCCAAGGAATTTATGTCTTCATCAACGAGACCGAAGCACGGCCCAGAGCATGAGGGTTTATTTTGACTAAATGATCATTCTATATTGACGGGTAAACCTGTTGCGTTTGGACTTTGAGACCGCCGACTTATATTTTTTAGTTCGCAAATTTGGAAAATAGGAAAAATGGCGAATGTCAAAAATCTTAGGGGCTTATGCTCACAAAGCCATTTGTAGAGGTGCT
>DBTP01000014.1:2675-4666 GCA_002307115.1 Fibrobacter sp. UBA1313
AAATATGAAGTTCCTCGTCAGGGGGCTTTTTTTGCGGGGCATTTGGGTCGCATTGAACTCATTTCAGGAAAAGGGTTTGAGCAGGCCCTTCGCGATTTAGAGGGCTTTGAACGTTTGTGGATTATTTTTCATTTTCATCACAATGAGGGTTGGCGCCCTACGACGCGGCCGCCAGTGCCTCCGATCGATCATGAGCGCGTGGGCGTTTTCGCTTCTCGGAGTCCTTATCGTCCGAATCCTATTGGGTTAAGTTGTGTGCGATTAGTGCGCATGGAGGGTTTGGTTCTTTTTGTGGATGAGGTGGATCTTTTGGATGGTTCGCCAGTGTTCGATATTAAGCCTTACATTCCTCTGGCGGATGCTTTTCCAGAGGCAAAGGCTGGATGGGTGGAATCGCAGTCCATCGATTTGTGGAAAGTGCAAGCGACGGGTGATTTTTTAGCACAGAGTGAATGGATTTATAAGCATAGTGGCTTGGATGTTTTCAATTTTGCAGAGGTGCAACTTTCGCGGAATCCCTTTGACGATTCGCGGAAGCGCGTCCGGATGGCGGAAGAAAATCCAGGCATGGCGGAACTTGCTTATCGTACCTTTCGCATAGACTTTTCTTTTGATGCTGTGATGAAGAATATTATGCTGACAGGCATCCGTAGCGGATACACAAAAGAAGAACTTCAAAGTGATGTGGATATTTATGGGGACAAAACCATGCATCGCGATTTTGTGAACCGTTAGGAGATTCGGCGAATAGCACTTATATGATAGTCCCATTAAATGTAGAGAAAAAGACACAAAGAAGGAAAATATTTCCGAACTTTTTCTAATACAACTGTATGAGGCGCTGTGGCAATCCCTAAAGATTATGCTTAACTCTAATTTACTGATATATTTCCTACTCTATTTTTCAAAACAGCAATAGTTTTTGATATGCTAAGAAACGGTTTCAAAAAGCCTTTTGTGATAGACATAATATTAATTCCGGAACCAAATAAATTTCTAATATCTAACTTTAGAATGAATCTTCATTTATTGAGAGAATACGCATTATGAAATATCTACAAGAAACAAAAGAATTACAGAATTTCATTACTGAAATAAATGAAAAAGTAATTGAAAATAAAATTATCGATTCTTCCTTGCCAAATCACCTTTTCCTAAAATCAAACAATAAATCAAATCATTTAAAAATGGAACGATTTGCAGATGATTATATTCTAGAACAGTTAAATTGCATGCCAGAGTGTACTTTTTTGGTTTTCACTAATCTTGTGAGTACGCGGATAAAAGGTGACGTTTTAACCTACTTTTTATACAAAGGCTATAGCAAACTCACTGAAAAAGGCTTTGTGTATTATCAGGTAGTTAACAATGACGATTTAAGCCCCATTGGTAAACTCCTGTTTAGCAATTTTGAAGACAATATATTTTTCAAATCCTTAGCTCCTGATGTTGAAGAAAGTTCATGTAACGTTATTGAAGCTGTCGGAAGTACAGCTACGAATAAAAAAATCGTATTCCTTATTGGTAATCTAAACGAGGAACGACTTTTATTTGATATAGAGCACTTGATTGTCACCACTACTTTTAACAGTAAAAAACACGCCTCTTTTAATTTCCACTACATAGTAAGCGTTTCCATTTTTGGACATAAAATAAGCAATGATTTTACTATTAAGCTGGAGAATATAAAAATAGCCTGCAATGCGCTTGTAGAAAACAACGAGAACTTAAAATTTAGTTTTGAATATACAGAATAGAACGCAATTCATCAATGTCAATAATCAAATGATTTTACATACTCGATTGGAAGAATAAAAAACTCACTGACTGGTTCTGGCTGTGAGTGCTGGGGATTTTGCCCTGGGGAGAGATAATTCCAATCAATGAATTTTCTAAATTACAGGCAAAGAATCTTGATCAAATATAGATTCACCACAAATTATTCACTGAATGGAGAAAAACAATATGTCTGACAAATTTGAAAACGTCAC
>DBTP01000014.1:4987-5627 GCA_002307115.1 Fibrobacter sp. UBA1313
GTACTTTTCGCTGATGGCACACGCAAGACCCTCGGGTTTATGATGCCCGGCGAATACGAATTTAGCACAGGCGCGAGCGAAGTAATGGAAATACTGAATGGTGAAATGGATGTCCTTTTGCCAAATCAAAAAGAATGGCAGGTTTTCAAGATCGACCAATCCTTTGAAGTGCCCGCGAATGCCTCTTTTAAACTGAAACTTAAAGTGCCGGTGGATTATTGCTGTTCTTACGGAAACACCTAATCGTTGCTATTAAATCTTTGATTGTAGACGATATTTTTTGCGAATAAATTAATCGTCGTTAAGCATTCTAAGCTTCCCTGAATTCATTTTTAGGGGGGCTTTTTTTAGTCAGACTCATTACTGTCCAAAACAAGAATTTGATTGATCTTGAAATTGAAAAAACAGTTCAAAATTGATTCGAAGCCAGTACTTATAAGTCTTCCAGAAATGTTGGCACATTTATTTTGACCAGTAATATTAGCGGCAACACGTTGCAATCTTATGTCACTCAAATCGGCAAAAAAGATCATTTATTCAGCGACTTTTTATTAAAAACACGGCGACCGAAAAATTGCGCGAGGCCGAGACAGAAACACGAACACTTGCGCTTTAGCGCTTAGTGAGAAACAGAGACACT
>DBTP01000216.1 GCA_002307115.1 Fibrobacter sp. UBA1313
GGAACATTCCCTGATAGGAGGCTCCAGAAAGGGCCATCGCGCCACCGATCATCACCGCCGCAAGCACCCGAGGCAACCGAATCTCGAAAAGAATCGTTTCCAGCATGGGATCTTTTTGATCGGGCAACGGAAACGGAATCGGATACTGCCCAAGAGCCATCGACACCAGCAAGGCGACCACGACAAGTACAAAAAGAAGTAGCAAAACCGATATTTTTTTCTTTTCCATCTTCATTTAGGAAATAGAAGCAACTTTAGTGCCATCAGATCCCGAAACAAAATGCCACCAATAAACGGGAGCTCTCGAACTTACTTTGCGGCAATGGAATTTAGGCGATTGAGTTCTTTTCTGAAGTTTCCCTTGAGGTACAAGACCGAAGAAAAAAAATGACCCACAACATACGGGGTTCATCCATCGCAGAGGATACAGGTAGAAGGCGGGGACATTGTTATGCGCACCATCCCACTTTCTGCGAGCGACCATTACCAGCGACGATACCTCATGATAAAATGGGAAGCCCCGCGCAAAATACGGGGTCTCTTTTGAGTAAAAAATATTTTGAGAATCCTGAGAAGTTTTTCGATTGTTCTTAAAAGAACAAAATCAACTGGTGAATTGTACCTTTAAGTCATCGCTACTTTTTCTTGACTGAAGGGCGTGGCGTAGGCTGCGTCAAAAGGAGAGCCTCCGCTTGCTCCTTCGAAATACTCGTTTCATAAAAAACTTGGAAAAATTCCTGCGTCGTAGCGACCATATCGTAAGTAAAACGCTCTGGATACAAAAGATGTGCAAGCCAGACGATACCAATCATGCGATTCGCTCCAGGAGGCCTATCAAACCAACTGAAAGGTTGGGCCGGAATCTGATAAACCGTTCCCTTTTTCACCGCAGGAATTTTTTTCCAGGATGGGTCCCGCAAAATATGGGAATAAGCTTCCAAATTTTCTGAACCCGGAGTAGCCACAAGGATCAGAGCGGGCGTCATTTTTTGCACCTCACTCACGGTGACTTCTACGGACTTTTCCAAAGAAGCCCCGGCAGGAAGATCCGCCACATTGATCCCTCCTGCGAATTCCAGAGCCTCCGTGTGGGCAGAGCCTTCTGGTTCCGTACGGAGACCATCCCCGCCCTCGGCGTAATAAACCCGCACACGCTCCGACGTTGGAATGGCTTTCACTTGCTTTTCGATCAGATCCAGGTATTTGGAAACAAAGCCCACTAACGCCTGCGTCCGCTGCGGCTTTTCAAAGACATTTCCCAGAAGTTCAAAATCTTCACGGTAGTGAGGAATGCTAAGATCTAGCAAGACGACAGGGATTCCCAATTCCCGTTGCATCCGGTCGGCCTCGGCGACACTTTTTGAAGAATTATTCTCCTGAAAAAGAAGATTAACATGTTTTTGAAGGATCGTTTCTTTCATGTGGACCATCCGAAGGGAATCATTACCGGGAGGCCCTCCAGGACCACCGCCAGGCCCCATTGCCCCTTTTGGCGGGGCGCCGGCACCAGGAGGAGGCCCCCCCGGCCCCCTTTGAGTCGTATCGGTATTCCACCAGACTTCGGGCACAAACTGCTGCGAAGCCTTTCCGCGCACAAGTCCGCCTGGAATTTTTTCCGCGGCAAAAGCGCCCACAATGGAAGCACAGTGCCCGGGTGCCAAAACCATTTCAATTTTATCCGGTAACGTCACAGTGCGCCCCGCCACATCGGTCACGATCCGGGGGGAAGCGGCAAAAGACATCGCCGCCAAAAGCAAAAGGCTCAGAGTGATTTTCTCTTTCATTTTTTCTCCTTAAAAATTATTCCACTAAAGTCCAGAGCCCCACCGACAAATCCTGCAAGGCCCATAAAAGTCCCTCAGGACCGAGTACCGTACGGGAGACAAAATCCGTTAATGCTTCATCGGGCATAGCAAGCGCTACTCCCGCACGCAGGTGTCCCTGGGATTTCAAACGCTGAATCACGGCATCATTAGAAAACACCGCGTCCGGTGGATTTTCAGGTTCCATCGATGCATTCCAAGCCGAAGCGAACCCACCCTCTTCGAGATACTTTCGAAGATCACAGGCAAACGGTTCCGATTCATCGGGCACCTGCACCGCTAAAGGCACCATCCCCAAATAAGCATGAAAGCATTTCACCACCGCAAAGGCAAGCGAAGCCTCTAAGCAAACCCCAAACGTTGCCCCCCGAGGAAGCCCCGTCTGCAAATGAAAATCCATAAGTTTACGTCCTGTACGCTCGCGAAAAGCCCGGATATGAGTAAGACCTGGTTCGGGATTCGCCCCCACCGCCACACATACCGTTTTAAGCCAAATTTCCAGTGCCTCATAACCGAAAGGAGCTCCTTCGGGTGAGCGCACGAGAGGCATCCCGTAATGCGATTCAAGCCACAACCCGGGTTCTCTGCCCATTTCATCATACACGACCACATTGCAGCACGCCGCGCGAAGATGAGAAAGTTCATCGGTGTTGGAACCCGCGCACAGCACCGCCTGAACAGAAATTCCACACAAAGCGAGCAAGGCTTTCAGAGAAGAAACGCTTTCCTGCCAATTTTTGTGCCATACCGAAACGCCGACCAAATTCACACAACGTTCCCGCACAGGGAAAAGTGGCGGATTCAGTTTTTCGAGCACGCGGCGCACCGCGGTACCCCATCCCTGTTCAAAACTACCGCTGAAATCGGGTTTATCCACCACTAGTGCGGGAATCCCAATCTCGGCCCAAGTGAGATAACGCTCCAGATCATCGCCGATCAGTGCCGCTCCCGGAGAATTCAACACTCCAAGAAAACGATAGCCCTTATCCACCACGCGCCCAAATACATATTCAAGTTTCTGCGAAGCTCCGAAAACAAAATCGTAATCATCGAGATAAGTGCAGGGGAGGCGGGACTGGCCGAAAAAGAATTCCTCGGCATAGCGCATCTCATCGCAGTCAAACTCGCGGGGGTACTGAATTTCCACGGTCCGCGACAAAAACATTTTACAACCGGTAGGCGCATTCAAAATCGTCGCCGCATCTTCAATGCCTTCCAAAGCATAAACGGCCCCGATAAATCCATCGGGTTTTGCCAATGCATCGCTAGGGTGAACAATCACTTGCGACCTCCCGCCTGTGGGCTCATAAAAGAAGGAACCCCCACCGGGCAGAGCTGGGAAAAATCCATTTTCCAGCCTTCCTTACCGGGGGCAAGAAACAAATCATTCCAGCGTTTCATCAAGTGCAGTCCGGTTTCAAAACCGCCATGAAAGGCACCGACCGTATCGAGATAAACCGCTTTTCCCACGGGCAAATCGTGTCGGGCAACCGTAAACACCGCATCCGCTCGAAAATGCTCCATCAGAGAAACCCGGTCATCGGGACGCACCCCAAAACGGACTTCCAAAACATTCTCGTGACGCGAACGGAACAAGGATTCTTCGCGAGTCGCGATCACACCGATCAAAGGCACTTCCATCCCGGCATCGAGAGCCGTATCCACAATATCATCCACAGGCTGCCCCCGGGTAAACACCACGAGACGCTTACCGAGAAGCCTTTTGCGATAAGGCTTAAGACGTTCTTCATAGCGGGGCCGTTCCTCAGAAAGGAGCGCATCCACTCGTTCACCGATCCCGAAAAAAGCACCGATTTCGCGGAGCCACAATTCCGTTTCCTGGAATCCTCGGGGGAAATACTGCCTCGCCACCGCCCCGTGCCCAGTTTCCATCAAGTGTTTTCGAATCAGATCGCTTAAAAAATTGCGCCCGCATAACAGAGTCAGAGGAGCCCTTGGAAATTTTTCCAGTTCAGCCACCGTCGTATCCCGGAAACCATCCGTAAAACGAGCATTGATGGAAATTCCGAGCCGCGAAAGAAGTGCTTCGGCCTCGCGGGAATCTTCGTAATTCCAGTCCATCACCAAATTCACACTTTGCTCCAAAGTAGGACCCGGTTTTCCCAACGCAAAAAAGCCATCAAAAAGAGCACTGAGCATCCCATTCATTCCGCCGCCGGTCATATTGCCATCGGAACGCAGTAAAATAATCCGCGTCTTTGGCGACACGCTTTGCGCAACCGAGATCGCCTGAGTATAATTGTCACCGATAATGGCAGGGACACAGGAGGTCACGAGAAACACCACCGGTGGTTTTTTTTCAAGGACTTCGCACAAAGTTTCGGTCAGTTTTTCCGTCCCCCCGTAGATCAGTTCCTGCTCACCCATGCAAGTGCACACGAGATTAGGGACCATCGGATCGGGATAAAATCCTTTGCGTTTTCGAAACGTCTGACAGGACATGCCCGAAACTTCAGTCCGGCGCATGTGCGTACAACTTTCTGGAGAATGAGCCACCACATAAGCATCCCTGATTTTCAGTGCAATCATGAGCGCTCCGTCAAAAGCGCATTCCATGACAGGAGGCCGAATCGGTTTTTCACGGTAATAAAAAGGATCGCTCTGCGGTGCTTCCACGCTGGTAAAACCAAAATCCATCGGCCGGTTAAAAAGTCCCGATGCCGCCTGAAAAGGAACTCCAACAGCGGCCACATTCTGAGACCGTTTTTCGGGTTCCTTTCCGTGAAGCACCACCGCTTCGAGATCTCCATCTTCAAGTGGCCAGGGTTCGTACAGTTTGGGATCCGCGCAGAGTTCGCGGGCAAGATCCGCAAAGACCCCCGCCTCCTCACTTTCTGGAAAAGCGGCATTTAAGGGAATGCAACTATTTTCGGCGTCTCCCACAAGGGGGCTCCGAGGCATTCGCGCCACAATCGGAATCCCGGTCGCCCGGGCAAACGCTTCCACAGGGACCTTTGAAGCCGCATTGTCGCGCCCATTGAGAAACAATCCGTAAACACGGTTCGCAAGGCCCGATACATTGCGAATTCCGCTTAAAATATTGTTCGCCGCATAAAGCGGCATAAATTCTTCCGAGGTTACAATCATCACCACCTGGGCATAATCCTTGCGCAAAGGAATGGCAAAGCCTCCGCAGACAATATCGCCGAGCACATCATAAATCACCACGTCGTAATCGTCTTCAGAAAGTCCGAGTTTTTTCAACTGCGAAAAAGCACTCAAAATACCCCGGCCTGCACAACCTACTCCAGGCACAGGACCTCCGACTTCCACACAATCGACACCCCAGGGACTTCGGTGCAAAACCTCTTCCAGACGTATGGAATCGCTGTTTTCCCGCAGAGCTTCTAGCACATTGCGGCAGTGACTGTTTCCCAACAGCAAACGGGTCGAATCGTGTTTGGGATCGCAACCTATCTGAAGTACCCGCTTACCTTGAGCAGCGAGACTTGCCGAAAGATTTGCGGCAACGGTGGATTTACCGATTCCTCCTTTGCCATAAATCGCAATGCGGAGTGTTTTACCACTGCC
>DBTP01000101.1:0-9144 GCA_002307115.1 Fibrobacter sp. UBA1313
TTGTAGAATTTCTCTCCGCCCCACAGGCTCCAGAAAAGACTCATGCCCCGCACCTGGACCGCGGATTTCGACCGGGCGCCAATGATCCGATTTCCACTGACTTTCAGTTCTCCATAATACGGAACAGGTCCGTTGCCCGGGTTGGTCAATTCCCCGCCTGAACCGGAGCCATTGCAGGCTTTTGCCGTTTTTCCGATGGATGCCCAAGCGATACGTGCAGAAGCGTTGTTCCCGCCAAGATCCATGTAGAACCTGAGCCCGGAAACTGCTGCGTCACAATAGTGCAAGGTGATGGCCTCGCCGTTTGCTGTCGTATGTTCCAGATAGCTGCCACTAAATTCAATTCTGTCGCTCATGTAATCCGTATAAGGATCCGCCGACATGCCGAGACCCACCGCGATATTTCCCGATGCGCGGGTGGCCCCCCACTCCATCGTATATTCATAGCCCGGCTCCAGAGTGATGCCGTCCTGATATAACTTCACATCCCATGAATTTACACCACCATCCTTGATGTTCATATTGACGAAGGAACCCCACTCATCGGAGCCCGCCACCGCCGTAAATCCAGTTCCTTGGGTACTCCAGCCCGAAAGACCGGACTTGAAATCATTATTGACGAGCACTTGTTCTGCGAAAATTGATGGGGCAATGCACCCCAGAATCAACAGAGTTTGCTGAATGATTGTTTTCATGATGAACTCCTACGAATTATTGCATTTCGCGGTTGAAGTGACGACCTAACAGGTCAAATTGTCTGGATGCGGAGGGAAGTTTCAGTCCCGATTTCTTGGGGGCATTTTTAATCCCTGCGGATCCATATCCTATGTCGATGTAATTGAGGTTATACAAAGCTTCTCCAGCGACTCCAAGAAAATCAAGGCGCAGCGTATGAAGTCCCGCAGGCAATGTTAAAGACCCTGTAGCATCAGACCAAACTTGCCATCCTCCGGTGACGGGGATATCCAACTGAAGTTTTTCGGTACCATCCACGGAAATCCGGAGTGAGCCTAGAGTGGTTTCGGAGGCGAACCTCACGGAGATGGGGTAGGTTTTTGCTTCGGAAACGAGGATTGTATATTCTGCGTAATCGCCATTCTCGATATACCCGACATTGCGATCTCCTTCGCTGTCCTCGGTTTTTTCCACCTGGATACCCGATTGGGTGACATAGGCTTCCGCTTCAAGCCGCCCGGGAAGCGGGATGGTATCCGGAGGGATTTCCTCATTTTCTGGGGTGACCCATGTTCCATCGGCCATTCCCCGCAAATAACTGCGAATAAAGAGACCCGCAGTGGTAAGGTCCGTGGTATCCCAAGCGCCCATTGAAGAAGCACCCGGAAGCAACACGGCAGAGGGTTCGTCTTTGTCATTCACGGACCACATTGCAGAACTGATTTGGTTTTCTTTTAACCAATCCATCCAAGCCATGACCTGATCGATATCTACGGGATTGGTGTAATCGCTTTTCAGATAACCCGCATCCCAAATGCCCCACTCGGTCACAAACAGCGGAAGCCCCGCATCAATTGCCTTATCTGCAATATCGCGCAAAGACTGTCCGTGAGTTCCGACGTAGAAATGCAAGGTGTAGGCAACGTTCGGGTCTTGAATGGTATTCCCGATCACATCATCGACGCGCTGGGACCACGCTCGCGTTCCCACCACAATGAGATTATCCGTGTCATACTTCCGGATTTCAGGAATGACGGCTTCGGCATAGGGCTTGATATGCTTGAGCCATAAAGCGGTATCGAGAGGTTCGTTCCAAATTTCCCAGATCACATTGGGAAGATCCTTATACTTTTTCGCCATTTCTCCGAAGAACGCCTTCGCTTCTGCGGTATGAAGATTCGCGGTGTGATCGTGCCAATCGATAATTACATAGATTCCGTTGCGGACGGCGGCATTCACGATGGTGTCCACGCGGGCTTTTTCCGCAGCAGAGTCCACGAGGTATCCTGTATTGGTTCCATCTACGCCCATGGCCGCACGAATCAGATTGATTTTCCAATCCTGAACGAGCCAGTCTACGTTTTTTCCGTTGTAGAAGGACGTAGACCATTGGCTCCAGAATAAACTCATGCCGCGCAAAGTCACAACATCGCCATTTTTGTCCACGATTTTTGATCCGCTGACTTGAAGGCGCCCGTGTTCCTGGACTGGGGTTGCTGAGAATGCAAGTGCGAACCCAAGCAAAAAAAGAAGAGAAAAAAGTCGAATCATAAGAGCCTCGAATGAGAGATGGTTTTCTCTAAAACTATTGCGTAGGCAAACCATTACTTCAGTCCCCCATAAACCTGAGGAAAACGAAATTTTTAGAGAACCTGTGGCCCCCTCTTTTTTTGCTCAATTTCTGCAAAAAACAAAAGGAACTACCGCAGCAGCTCCTTTTATTTTGAGGAAAACCTTTTCTTTCAGAAAGACTTAAAAACCTAAGGATCTACCCAATCCTGGAATTCCAATCCCTTGAGAATGATGTCATCGACCTGGATTTCGCCATCGGTTTCGGTTTGCCAGAACAGGTTCGTTCCTAGCCGCAACTCGTTTGCCCACGTTTGTGAGGAATCGGACTCGCAGATAAAGTCATCCAACGGAATGTCATACTGTTGCCATTCGGACGAAAGCACCAAGGGGTGCGTCCAACGTAAGCTTTGCGAACCCAAGGAATCCTGAGTTTGCACATAAAGCACCCAGTCCCCAGTTCCGCGGGCCTTGAAGGAAACATGGGTGGCCTTGCTAAGGTTGGTGTTCACGGGCTGAGTGCTAAAATCCAGTCCGAAGTTTGCAACCGTTTTCCCTGAATCCAAAAATTGAACATGGACTCCGGCGAAAATATTCCCTTCTGAAGAATCCAACAGATCATTCAAAGAGTGCATTCCGAAATGATCCCAAGAGGCGACTCCGTCCACCGTTGCGGTTGCCCACCAATAACCGCCCACATGCATGGGGTCCCAAATTCCAAGGAGTCTTCGGTTCTCGAAATTGGTTAGCATCAAATTCTCTGGATCGGAGAACGTGACTGAAGCGGCATCGGTCAGGGTATCAAACTGAATAGTTTCCGTCGTTTGCCCCATCTGGAGCCCCATCGATTCAATTCCCACGGGCATATAGTCCCCTTGCGGAACGGAGTCCAGCACATACTCGCCGTTGCTAGAAACTCCAGAAAAGCG
Source organism: Fibrobacter sp. UBA1313 (assembly GCA_002307115.1). GTDB lineage: Bacteria > Fibrobacterota > Fibrobacteria > Fibrobacterales > Fibrobacteraceae > UBA1313. The sequence goes on from DBTP01000101.1 coordinate 3,174, forward strand.
CCATGGGGTACCAAACACCACAAGCTCTTGGTTCTCTTGGGATTTTATTTTCAAGGTAGCTAGGCTGTGCATAACTATAGACATTGGGTTCGCGGGGTCTGTGCCTGCGGAATCCCTTGGCTGCAAGGCCATGTGGATGCCCTGGTTTTTGTAACGGGCAAGTAGGAACATTTTGGATTCTGTCACTTGGAGAAGAACGACCCCTAAACTATCTGTTTCGGCGGAATCGACGACAACGTTCTCATGGGCCTCAATTCGTGAAGCCCAAGATTCACCAGCGACCAAAAATACTTTGGTTTTCCCCAGTGCCATTCCAGAGGAATCGGTGAGGCGCACGGCAATGTTTGCTTCAATTCCGTTAGGGATTTCAATGCCTCCACCCCGGCGACTTTGATCGTCTACGGGGTTTCCACAGGCTTGGAGGATCAAAGCGACTGCGACAAGCCCAATTTCGTAAAAATGATTTTTCATGGGGCATCCACCGGGTTTGAGACAGGAAACAATGAAATGTTCATCTGATAAACACAATCGGCCTGCTGATCCGCCTGCACCATCGCTAGAATTTCTTTGCGCAGGAGCTGAATACTTTGTTGAATTTTATGAAAGGTATCTTTTCCCATACTCAACGTCAATGTGGAAATGTCGCGATCTTCCACGGCGATTTCAACGAGAGCTTGTTGCGCCATCTCAATAGTCTGGGATTGAAAGTTACGGGCGGCCACACTTCTCCAGCCTTCTCCAAAGGTGAGTAAAGTCTCTGTGGGCTCCCAGAATCCTTTGGGATTTTTCCGGATGAGGTCAATGCCATGCAAAACTTGCACCGCTTCTTTGGCCTCCACCGCCGTAATAGCGGGTCGAACCAGTTTTCCAAGGGCGGCCCAGTCCTCATTAAAATCATGAAGCCGGAGAATTTCAAGAACAATGGGGTAGAACCACTTCTCGCAAATCCGGTATTGTGCAGGGACGAGCTTTTTATTGGAAATCCGCATCAGGGCCACCATGCGGTCGAGATACATTTTCTTCTGCCGATAGGTTGGCTCTTGATTGTAGTGAACAAGATTGACGAAAAATTCCCGCTCGCGCTCTTCCAAGTAAAAGCATTCTGCAAGACGCTCGATCTTGGCTTCAGGAACCGTTTTGGCTCCACTCAGAATCAGGCTCACATGCCCCTTGCTCTTCAAATCCAATTTCTGGGCTACGTATTCGAGAGTAAAAAAAGGCTTCTGGGTTTTCAACCATTTTTGACGGACTTTCAGGAATTCCCGAAAGTCGAAATAGCCAAAAACCGAGGGCGGTGTCACTGAAGGTTGCATTTCTGAAATATAATATCAGGAAAACCTAAAAGTCGATTTTGACTAAATATTTTGATTTTTGCCTTTTCTTTGCAAATTTAAGGAAAACTATTGATCGGAAATGACCCATTCTAAAAAGTCAATTTGAGGTTCAGCGAGCCAAAATGTCAAACGATGCCGAAAAAATACGGTTCCGTTCTGAAAATCTGACGAAGAAAGGTGACGAAGGGCGGAAACGCAGCCACGAAGTGAGTCGAGCAAAGCGAGGTCGCAGACCGAACGGAGTAACGCGTTCTCCAGCCATAAAAAAAGAGGCGGTTGCCCGTCTCTTTTGTCTGTTTAACACAAAAGGTTTAGATGGTATCCATGCGGGGGACATCGGCGGTGTAGTCCACACCCTTGACATCAAAACCGTTGATGGCGAGAAAATCGTGACGATAACCTTCGAGATCTCCGAGTTTCCCGAGGTTTTCTTCGGTCACGGAAGGCATCAATCGCGCCACTTCATTTTGTACTTCGGGATCCATTTCCAGTTCATCAATGCGAATGAGACGTTTTTCATCGACAGGTACCGGGCCATCGGTGTAGAGGCGTTCCGCAAAAAGGCGATCTATTTGTTCAATACAACCTTCATGGGTCCTCTTGGCTTTCATTATTTTGAAGAGCAAAGAAAGGTAGAGAGGAATCACGGGGATAACGCCGCTGGAACGAGTTACGAGGCCTTTATTGATAGAGACAAAAGCTTCCCCGCCGACTTTCTGTTGAAGCAAAACGTTGAGCTTATTCGATGTTTGTTCCAAGTGTTTTTTGGCGCCACCGATAGTGCCGTCGCGGTAAATAGCGTGAGAAAGATCGGGGCCAATGTAAGAGTAGGCAACGGTTTTGCAACCCTTCGAAAGAACGCCCGCTTCAGAAAGTTTTGAAATCCAGAGTTCCCAGTCTTCACCCCCCATGACCTTGACGGTTTGGCGGGCTTCTTCTGCGTTCGCGCCTTCGGCAGTAATCGTGCAGAGTTTACCAGAGGCGATGTCAAAGCTGTTGCCGACATAGGATTCGCCGAGGGGCTTGAGAACGGAGCGGTAGAGTTCGCCGGTCACAGGATCGGTACGCACAGGGCTTGCGAGGCTATAAATTATAAGATCAAAAGAGCCGCCCATTTCTTTAATAGCATCAATGACTTTTTGGCGCATAGCGTTAGAGAATGCGTCGCCATTCAGCGTAATGGTTTTGAGGCCTGCTGCTGTGGCCGCGCGGTCAAAGGCCATATTGTTATACCAGCCAGGGGTTCCGCTCTTCACTTCGGTTCCTTCTTTTTCAAAAGAAACGCCGATCGTATTGGCGCCGAATTCAAAAGCGGCGGTAATGCGGCTTGCAAGGCCGTAACCTGTGGAGCAACCGAGGACAAGAACTGTTTTTGGTTTTTCTTTGGGAGTGCTGCGTTTTTGAGCTTGAGCGCGAACGTAATTAATCTGGTTTTCCACTTCTTTGCCACAGCCCACGGGATGGGCGTTAAGGCAAATGTTACTACGGATAAGCGGTTTAATAATCATATTCAGTGATTCCTTTATTCTATTCTTTGAATTTTTTCATAATGATGGTGCCGTTGTGGCCGCCGAAACCGAGGGACGCAGAGGCAAAGCAGTCTATATTCCCACGGACTCCCACATTGGGCACATAATCCAAATCGCAACCCTGTTCTATGTCAGGATTTTCAAGATTAATCGTCGGTGGATAAAAACTGTCGTTCATCGCTTTGATACCAATGATAGCTTCAATTGCACCTGCCGCGCCAATACAATGTCCCGTCATGCTTTTGGTGCTTGAAATTTTCATGTCGTAAGCATGTTTTCCGAAAGCCAATTTGACCATTTCGGTTTCTGTCGGATCATTCAATTTGGTAGACGTTCCGTGGGCGTTATAATACTGAATATCCTCTGGCTTCAAGTTCGCATCTTGCAATGCGCGGGTGATAGACTTCGCGCCACCTTCCCCGCCCGGTTTAGGGCTGGTGATGTGGTAAGCGTCGCTGGAGGCTCCATAACCTGCAAATTCCGCGTAGATTTTTGCGCCACGAGCGATGGCATGGTCGAGTTCTTCGAGAATCAAAATACCCGCACCTTCACCGATGGTAAATCCTGCGCGATCCTTGTCGAAAGGGCGGCAAGCTTGTTGGGGGCGGTCATTGAATGTGGAAGCGAGGGCGTGCATTCCATTGAAACTTCCGATGCTGAAACCTGTGATCGTCGATTCTGCACCACCCGCGAGACAAATATCGAGACGCCCGGAACGTACTAAATCGAGTGCGACGCCGAGGGCATCTGTGCCAGAAGCGCAAGCGGTGGCAATGGTCCAGGCGTTGCCCGTAATGCCCAAATGAATGCTCACATTAGCGGCGCCCTCATTGGGAATAAGCATAGGGATAGCAAGGGGTGGAATTCGATTGCAACCGGATTTGAAATATTTGTTATAAGCGGTTTCTAAAATATCGAATCCACTGAGGCCATTACCAGCGACGATGCCTGTTTTATCGTCGGCAAGGTCCGTCGGTGTCAAGAGCGCATCGCACACCGCTTCGTTGGACGCCGCGAGCAGAAACTGTGTAAAACGGGCCATGCGGTGAGCATCCTTGCCATCGATGCCGTGTTCTTCGGGGTTGAAATTCTTAACCTCGGCAGCAATCTGCACAGGAAACGTTGAAGCATCAAACAAGGTGATTTTATCAATACCGCATTCACCGTTGCGTACGGCATTCCAAGTCGCTTCTACCGATTTTCCGACAGGAGAAATAGCTCCGAGACCTGTGATAACAATTCTTCTTTTATTCATGATTTGAGTTATTTCTCCAAAGCGTTTTTTGAGGCGAGATGGTCTTTTTCGCGAATTTCGACACGACGAATTTTTCCACTAATTGTTTTGGGAAGTTCTTTCACAAATTCAATAATTCGGGGACACTTATAGGAAGCGGAAATGTGTTTTGCGAAAGCCTGAATTTCGAGGGCGAGTTCTTGGCTCGCAGTAGAATCTGTAGTGAGAACAATGGTGGCTTTCACGATTTGGTTTCGGGCTTTGTCATCAATACCAGTCACAGCGCATTCTAGTACAGCGGGGTGTTGCTGGAGTATATTTTCGACTTCGAAAGGACTGATGCGGTAGCCTGCACTCTTGATTAAATCATCGGTACGACCAACGAACCAGAAGTACCCGTCGGAATCTTTCCATGCGGTGTCACCCGTGCGGTAAAGGTTCCCCTGAAAGACTTGGTCTGTGAGGGCGGTATTGTGAAAATAACCAGCAAACATCCCGAAAGGGCGTCCATTCGCAACGTGGATCACAATTTCACCAATTTCATCCGAGGAACAAGAAACCCCATCGGGGTGGACAATGTCAATATCATAACCGGGCGCGGGTTTACCCATAGAACCCGGGCGTGGATCCATCCAGGGGAAGTTACCAATGGTGAGTGTGAGTTCGGTTTGTCCGTACCCTTCACGAAGTTTAAGTCCCGTTTTTTCCAAAAATTTATTGAAAACTTCGACATGCAAGGCTTCTCCAGCAGTCGTACAATACTTGAGATGAGAAAGATCGTAGCGTGAAAAATCGTGTTGAATCAAGTAACGGTAGACTGTCGGTGGCGCACAGAAGGATGTGATCTTGTAGTGGGCGAGCTTTTCCAGAAGTTTCCCTGGCGAAAAGGCGAGCATATCGTAAGTGAAGACCGCACAACCGGCGATCCACTGCCCGTAGATCTTACCCCACATGGCTTTGGCCCAGCCAGTTTCAGCAACCGTCAGGTGACGTCCGCCGTCTTCCACATTTTGCCAGTATTTGGCAGTCACGATGTGCCCCAGAGGATAGGTGAAATCATGCTGCACCATTTTGGGGTAACTGGAGGTTCCCGAAGTAAAGTAAAGGAGCATGATATCCGCATTGTGAACGGCAGCTTCCCCTTTGGGACGAGGAAACGTCTTCGGACATTTTTCAAAGGCTTCATAAAAAGAAAGCCAGCCGGTACGGGAGGGCCCGGTAGTCACCAAACCTTGCACGGTCGGTGATGCGAGCAGTGCTTTTTCGACCTGTTCCTGCAAACCAGGATCATCCAAAGTGACAATCAATCTAATATCAGCAGCATTGGTACGGTATTCAATATCTTTCGCGGTGAGCATATTCGTCGCAGGAACCGCCACGGCACCAATACGATGCAGCGCGAGGAGGAAATACCAAAATTCGTACCGCCGCCTCAAAATAAGCATCACGGAATCGCCTTTTTTGATTCCCAAGGAGACGAGGTAGTTTGCCGTTTTTTGAGAAGCCATCGAAAGATCTTCGAACGTGAAAATGCGTTCTTCTTTATCATCGCACCAAACCAGTGCTTCCTTGTCCGGCTCCTTTTCGGAGTAGCGATCGACTACATCGTAGGCAAAATTAAAGTCTGTAGGAACATGAATGGAAAAGCGATGGCGAAGATCTTTGTAGGAATCAAATTCAGTACGAGAAAGAAAATTATTCAAAAGCGTCGACATAAACTTGCTAGGCTCCATGAGATGGGATGTGAAAAAGGCAAAGCAAAACTAGGCTTTTTTGCAGAAAAAAAAAGCCCCTTATTGGTAATGACGGGTGAGATTCAGGGGTTCGTTTAATAAATAAAAAAGGCTTAAATAACTAAAGAAAAAAAAGGACAT
>DBTP01000101.1:9519-12570 GCA_002307115.1 Fibrobacter sp. UBA1313
GTATGCGCAGGAAAAGCCTAAAAAAGATTACCAAAAGAGTTCTACAATTCTTACTATTATTTCCATGATAACCAAGGGAGTATTATGGAAGTGACCTTAACTAATTTAAGTGCGATTGTTGGTTTTTTCACTTTAGTGCAGGTCATTATTGCTTTTTGTATTAATCATCACTCCGAGCGTAAAAATTTACAACTCAAAATCATGCAAGGTTGTATTGAGCAATACAGAAAATGTGCCGATGAAGATAGGGTTTCTCAAAAAAATGTTCAGGCCTACTTGGGTTTGATCAACGAAGAAATTTATTACTTGAGAGAAAAGTTGGTGCCGGAAGAAATTCGAGATGAGTGGCTCATGAATATGATCAATTGTCTTCCGTTATTTTCGCTAGGGAAGAATAACAAAATCGACTTTGAGAATCCTGTGAATATGGAAATTCTACAAAAGCGAGAGAATGTTTTCGCGGACAAAAATAAAATGAACAAATTGATTTCCTACCCTAGAATTATGGAACTCATTGTTCTTCGGAAAAAAATCAAAAAAATCGAGGTTTCCTCAACGTTGAGCGAAGAATATAAAAAGTATGAACCGATAACAGCTTGGAAAAAAGAAGTGCTTGAAGAATTACTAAAGAATATGAAAAAAGGTTCCCCAAAAAAATGGAAATTGATTGATCTCGTGAGAGCCCCTCTAAAAACTGTTTTGCGGAAATGGAATCGAATGAGATCGAGTGGGAGCAGGAATGATTGACGACCAACTGTAATGGTGACACAAAGCCTCTATACTGACTTTTTGGGGTAATAGTAAATGGATTTTTAGAGGTGCCCATAAGTCTGAATCGATTTTTTGGAATAGTTATTCCAAGAAAATGAAAAAACAACGCATAAAAACAATGTAGAAAGCACGAGGGTAGGTTAGTTTTACCGCATGACCCTCTTTGAAACCTTAGACTACCGCGAATATCTCAAAACATACTACGAAGAGCGTAAGGCAGAGAAAAATTATTTCTCATACAAAGTCTTTGCAAATGCTGTGGGGATGGACCAGAGTTTTCTCGCAAAAATACTGGTAGGGCACATGCATCTCCCTCCAGAAAAAATAGGGGCCTTCAGCGAGTATCTGAACTTGCAGTGGACAGAGAGACGCTACTTTGAAGCTCTTGTGCATTTTGGACGCGCAGGGACTGCGGCGGAAGCTAAAATCTGGTTTGAAAAACTTCAATCCCTTCGCCCTCCGCAGTACCGGATTCTATCTGTAGAGCAACTTCAATATTTTGCCCACTGGTATACTCCTGTGGTGCGGGCTCTTGTGGGTTGTATTGAAAAAGGGGACGCCCAAAAAATCGCACAAAGTATTTCTCCTGCTATTACCAAACAAGAAGCGGAATCCGCTTTGGAAACCTTGCATCGCCTTGACATGCTTGAAGAGGAAGAAAATGGAAAATTACGCCTTCGAGAGCCCCATGTGGGATCGGGTCGTGCTCCGGGTCTTGTCGGAGGGGAGCCCTCTGCGTTGCTTTTGCGCGACTATCACCGACAAATACTCCACATTGCCGAAAGGTCTCTTGAATATGTTCCTTCTCAAGAACGGGATATTAGCTCTTTAACCGTCGCTCTTGATGATGCGGCCACAGAAGATATTCGTGTCATGACCCGTGAGTTTAGAAAAGCAATTCAAAAAAGAATTGACCAGGTAACTGAAGCAAATCGAGTCTATCACATTAACATTCAAATAATTCCGGTGACGCACCCATCGGAAAAAGGATAAAAATGAAAACAATAATCAAGGGCTCCTCTAAAAATTGGTTTGCGACCATGGAATTGAGCGAGACCGAGCAAGAGCAGGAGCGAAAAGAGGCTAATAATGGCTTTATTCGCCACTTTGAGCGACGAACGATTGCGATGTGTCACAGCCAATTCCATAGAAAAAGAATTTTTAGAGGTGCCCTCAATAAAACCATCGCTAGTTTTACACTGATGTGTGGCGCGGCCATTTTTGTTGTCGGTTGTCTGGAAACAAAAACTCAAGGCCCGGGCAATTCCACAGAAGCAGAAAACGCGCTTGCCTTTATTGTAGTGAATAAATCGGGTAGTGTTATCAGTGGCGTGGGTACGACTCTTTGCGAAAACGCAGCAGCTTGTGACAATCCTGTCGCTGAATCGGTATCCGATGATTCCGGGAAAGTGCTTATCGACAGTGTAAGTGATGGATCTTATTTTCTCACCTGCACACAGGATACGCTTCAAAAAAGCATGAAAGTAACATTCACCGGGGGCAAAACGCTTGATCTCGGTCGAGTAGAACTATCGGATTCGGGACTTATTGTTCTTGAAGATTCTACGGCCGATAGCGTAGCGGTTTGGGTAGGAACCTGGGCATACCAGTATGTGGGCGATTCTACCACAGAAGAATGGGGGTTCATATTGGGGGCAGAGGATACTTTCTCTTCTTGGAGATATGAATGGTGGACTGCGGTAACGGATCCTGGAATTTCTTATGCCCCGGCGGATAGCTTGTGGGCACAAGGAACCTGGAGCGATGCGGGTACTTTTGTTTCTCTATTCCCCTCGTATGCGGATAGTATTCCCGATAGTCTTTTGACATTTTACAGCAATGTACACATTCTCTTATTTCCAATTACATCCATAGAACAGAATATGCGCTGGACTGGAGGATTCCTGTTTTACCCCACGAAAGATTCGTTACTATTTCTGGGTGATGTCGATGTTTACCAAGGTGAAAGTAGTACCCTTGTCGGTATTTGGGAAAATACCTACACCAATGCCGATGTTCAAAAATTTGTGTTCACCGAAGAAAATACGGTTTCTATCACACAGAACGATACCGTTTTTTCTGGAACCTGGGCTATCAATGGGGCTCATCTCGAAATATCGTGGGATAATTCCACAATTTCTAAATTTTACACCATTAGCAACGGAAAATTAATTCTGCTTGACTTTGATGATGGAGCTGTGTTTTACCGTAGAGAATAAGGAGCCGCTCTCGAAGTGGCGATGTACCATCATAAAAAAAGGACAGATGTAAGTACATCTG
>DBTP01000027.1 GCA_002307115.1 Fibrobacter sp. UBA1313
TACTGCTATTCATGACACTTTCGATTCTGGTGTTTAATTTCTATCCGGTCACAGCCGTGATGATTGTGATGCTTGCATTACTGAACGATGGCGCCATCCTATCCATTGCTTACGATAACGTTCAATACAAGAATCAGCCGGAAGCCTGGAACATGCGCCTAGTACTTGGAATTTCCACCGTTTTGGGTCTTATTGGGGTTGTGTCGGCTTTCGGTTTGTTTTATCTGGGTGAACGAGTCTTTCATCTCGATAGAGATCACATCCAGACGTTAATGTATTTAAAACTTTCCGTTGCAGGCCATTTGACAATTTTCTTAACACAAACACGAGGCCCTTTCTGGTCCATGCGCCCGGCTAAAATTTTGTGGATGGCCGTACTCGGTACCCAGATCGTTGCCACCTTACTTGCAGTTTATGGGCTGTTTATGACACCGTAGGGCTGGGGTTGGGCGGGCTTTGTCTGGGGTTATGCATTGCTGTGGTTCCTTTTGAATGATCGTTTGAATCTGCTCGCCTACCACATTTTCGACTCGGCAAAAATTTAAAAATTTTGCGTTTAGTAAGTGGCAGCGTGAATTGCTGAAAATTCGTGCTTACCGTTTGGCGAAATTCTCAGCCTAAGAGATTCACATGGATTTGCAAAAAGTTAAGACGTTTTAAAAAGAACAGAAACGGAGCTGAGTTCGTCAGTCTGCTTTCCCTGAATTCAACGATGTAACCATTTCTATACTTGGCAACTTGGATAAAAACAGTTGCAATGTTATTGACTTGAGCGATAAATTTTAAAAAATTCTCATTACGATGGATAAGTTGCAAAAAAATCTAAGAGAACGCTTTTTTGTGCAGTATAAAGCCAATATATTTTTAAATTAAGGCGATTTTAACTCTAAAAGTTCTGTTTTTCACGTAACTTTTTTGTTTAACGCAGATAACAATTATGTCTTTTTTTCCTTTGATCTATGAAAAAAATTGAAAATAACCGCGAATTTTTAGTATTCTAACTAAATCATCATAACGGCATGCTATTTGCTAGAGGGGATGTAGTGAATTATTCAGAAAAGGAGTATCTATCGTGAATAAGATTCTTTTCAGCCTAAGCTTGTTTCTCTTTACCCTTGGAGCGGGGACTTCCGTGTTTGCGGAAGATGCCCCTGTAACATCGGTAACCGCCACTGCCGAAGTTGTCGCGCCAGCGCCAGCTACAGCACCCACACCTCCGCCAGAAGTTACTTTGTCTACTGATAAAGTGATTGCTGAAACGGGCGACGATGGAACCGTCGTTTCACAAACAGAAAAAAATTCCGCCTTTAGCGGAAGCCTCACCGCTGTATGGTTGCTGATCACAGGCTCATTGGTCTTTTTTATGCAGGCCGGATTTGCCATGGTGGAGACGGGTCTTACCCGCGCTAAAAATGCCAACAATATTCTCATGAAGAATTTGATGGATTTTTGCGTGGGTTCTGTGATCTTTTTCCTCGTGGGCTGGGGCTTTATGTATGGAAAAATGGGCTTGGAAGCAGGGAAATTCATTGGCTTCAGTGATTTCATGCTCAGTTCCTCGAACGATACCATGAGCTGGTTTTTCCAGGTAGTCTTTGCGGCCACTTCGGCCACAATCGTTTCCGGCGCTATGGCAGAACGTACCAAATTTGTTTCCTATCTCGTTTACACGCTTGTCATTTCCGGTTTGATTTACCCGATTTCCGGGCACTGGATCTGGGGCGGCGGCTGGTTGTCTCAGATGGGATTCCATGATTTTGCCGGTTCCACGGTAGTGCATTCCGTGGGTGGCTGGGCTGCTTTGGTGGGTGCTATCATGCTAGGGCCCCGTATTGGCAAATATGTAAAGGATGAGAAGGGAAAAATCAGAGTTCGTGCTATTCAAGGGCACAATATGCCTTTGGCCGCTTTGGGTGTCTTTATCCTTTGGTTCGGTTGGTATGGATTTAACTGCGGTTCCACATTGAATGGGATGGATCTTTCTATGACCCATGTGGCTGTCACTACTACGCTCGCTGCTTCTATGGGTGCGCTCCTTGCTATGACGGCAACTTGGTTAATCAGTAAAAAGCCAGATGTGTCCATGACTTTGAATGGTGCATTGGCGGGTCTTGTGGCTATTACCGCTCCTTGCGCAGTGGTTTCGCCGACTGCCGCACTTGCAATCGGTGCTATCGCCGGTGTTCTTGTGGTACTTTCGGTGGAATTTGTTGAAAAGGTGTTGCGTATTGATGACCCTGTGGGTGCCGTTTCTGTACATGCAGTGAATGGCGCTTGGGGTACGCTTGCCGTCGGCATTTTTGGTGATCTTGCGAAGCTCAGCAATCATGGAAGATTAGAGCAAATCGGGATTCAAGCTCTTGGTATCGTTTCTGTTTTCGCTTGGGTCGTAATCACTTCGTTCATCCTCTTCTTTATTATCAAGAAGGTGATAGGTCTTCGTGTGACTGAAAAGGAAGAATTACGTGGCCTTGACATTGGCGAACATGGTTCTGAAGCTTACAACGGATTCCAAATCTTTTCAAACATGTAACAGGAGTTAGACTATTATGAAATTAATTATCGCTTACATTCAACCTGAAAAGTTAAACTCCGTCAAGCAAGAATTGTTTAAAGCGGAGATTTACAAAATGTCCGTGACCAACGCCTTGGGTTGTGGACAGCAGAAAGGGTATACCGAAACTTACCGCAATGTGGTTAATGAGGTAAACTTACTGAAAAAGATTCGCATTGAAATCGCGGTATCGGATTCCTTTGTGGATAAGACAGTCAAGGCCATCATCAAGGGTGCTAAATCGAACCAGATTGGTGACGGAAAGATTTTCATCCTGCCTGTGGAAGAAGTGATTCGTATCCGCAGTGAAGAGCACGGTGAAATAGCTGTAGGATAAACGAAACGTTTGTTGTATCCAGCGTAAAAGCGGGGTGTCGAAAGGCACTCCGTTTTTTTTCGTTGTCTAACAGCGGAACGCTAACTCAGAACTATAAATTCAAAATCGTTTAGAAAAAAGCTGGATTGCTTGCTTCATTAGAGGAATGGTTATACAATCTCCCGTCTTTGGAGTCTTAAAAGCCTCTTATTCGCACATTTTGGCGGGTAGAATCACCCACTTTATAAAAGCCATTGCTTGGCATGGAGATGCTTTGTTACTCGGGCTTGAACGCCAGAAATAGATAGGAATTGTGCTAGACGTTTATTTCAAAAAAGAGGCCCAGAGCAAAGCCGAAAGGGACAACGGTGTAGTGTGGCTAAGTCTGGGCTTTTTTATTGGGCTCCCAATTTCCACGGGAATAAAGCTTCCCAGCGGAGACCCACTTGAGTGAGAGCTTCTTCGTGCCAAGCGGGAGCGATGAGGGTGATTCCAAAGGGAAGCCCATCTTCGCGAGGGACACCGGGGCATGCGAGTGCGCAAGCATCGGCAAGGTTGACAAAATAGGAGTAGGTGCCTAATTGTTTGTTGATAAGAAAGGGCTCGTCAAGGGCTTCCTGCACGGTGGGAAAGCGGGATACCGTGGGCACCAGTAAGGCGGTGTAGCCACCGATGACGTTGCGTATTTTAAGTCCAAGTTCAGCCCTTCTGTATTCTGCATGACACATGTCCACCGCTGTGAATTTCTTCCCTTGCGTGATGATCTTTGCAACAGTAGGGTCTACTTCTTTGCTGTGTTCGTCTACAAAATCACCCATGGTGGCGTTACGTTCAGCAATCCATGCGGTTTGATAGAGCATTTGTGAAAGTTCATCCATGGGCGAGAAATCCATGGGTGAAAAAAGGGCTCCCCAAGATTGTAAACATTGAAGCGTGGCGTCCCAAGCGTTAGCGGCTTTGGTGTCTCCATACCAGTTGATTTCGCTTGGCACAGCAAACAGGAGAGATCCTGGGAGAAATTCTGGGACATGTGAAGGCTTTTTCTGGCTGTAAGGGTCCATGGGATCAAATACGCCAATTAAATTCCCGATGGTCCGTACATCTTGAACCGTCATAGCGAATACGGAAACGCAGTCCAAAGAGCGACAAGTGGGCACAATGCCCCTTGTACTCACGTGGCCCCGGGTTGGTTTCCATCCTACAATGTTATTAAACCCTGCAGATACGGATCCCGTGCCTTCGGTATCGGTATCAAGACTAAAAGGAACGATCCCTCGCGAGACAGCTACCGCTGAGCCTGTTCCTGCCACATAATCTTTATGAAATGGATTTTTGGGAATTCCATAGGGTGTGTGGACGCCCGTTAACCCTACTGCAAACTGATCCATGTTTGTCTTAGCGATGACAATGGCACCGGCGCGGCGTAAAAGATATACTGCAGAGGCATCCTTTTTCGGTGTGTATGTAAACGCGGGGCACCCTGCCGTAGTGGGGAACCCCGCCACATCAATATTATCTTTTACAACAAATGGAATTCCATACAGGGGTAAATGAGGCGGAACCGCTCCGTTTTGGAACATCGGCAACATATTCAACTGAGTCTGAATTTGATTTCGATCGGCAATACAAATCCACGTAGGGTCGGCCGCTTCCATTGAATCCACCAGAGCAAATAATGCTTCTGTTGGGTTCAGATTCCCCGATCTGTACGCAGTTTGCCATTCCTCAATTGTCCAGCCAATATTCGCAAGCATAAATGTCCTCGCAAACCTAGTAAGCAAAGAACGGGCCAATAAGAAAAACCGTTTACCAAGGTAATTTCGTGGGGTCCCGTTGTTTGTTCCCACAATTTTGTGGATTGGCTCTTTGATGTTGTCACGCTTATGTAAGATGCCTATGCTTCTTTAGATCTCTGAATTTTGATTTCTGACATGGAGAATTTGTTAGCTTTAGAAAATATGCATCTCTGTTTGCTTTTGTTGCTTTTCCCATTTGTTTTGCAGGCTTCGCCAACCGGTTTTTTAAGCTTGAGTGCGGTTTCTTTTCAGGAAAGATCCTTTGCGCCGTTAGATGGGTCGTGGCGTTTTGCACCGGGTCTCGTAGGACCTTACCAGACGTTGTCGGATACTTCAACCGTAGAGGTACCGGGTTACTGGGATGCCTCCCTAAATCTTGTGGCAGCGACCTACCAGTTGCAAATAGATTTGCCTGAAAATTATGAGGAACCGCTTGCCCTTTATGTTCCGGAGCAATCTTCCGCCTACCGTCTTTGGGTGGGGGATTCCTTGGTGGCTGCTAAAGGGATTGTGGATACAAACCTTCAAAGAATGGAACCAGCGGCGGGTGATACTATTGCTTTTATGCCTTCCGCGAAACACCTGGTGATTACTTTGCAGGTGGCAAGTCCTGATCCTTCGCGAGCAGGGATTTCTTCCTCTATTTTGATCGGTAAAATATCGGCGCTTTTGTTGCGTCACAATTTGGGTATTGCCTTGGATGCGCTCGTGGTGGGGGCGCTTTTAATGATGGCATTGTATCAGATTATCCTTTTTGTGCACCGTCGCTTTTGGTCCTATTTGACCTTGGCCCTCGTGTGTTTATTTTGGGGAATCAGTTTTGCCTCGTATGGACAAGGGGGGCGTCTTTTGCTGATGCTTTTCCCATCTTTGAGTTATAATTTTTTGGCTACAGTGGAAATTATTCCGGTGATTATTATCCCGGCGTTCATGTATCATTTTTTGAGTGAACATTTTCCAAAGATTATGCCGCGCTGGGTGCATCGGGGAATTCTTGGCTGTTGTGCTTTGGGTGTGCTTTTGGTTCTAATTTTGCCTTTGAAAATTTGGTGCCGTTTGGTTACGGTTTACCAGGTGTTTGATCTTCTTTGCCTTGTACCGGTTTTTCTGTTGCTGGGCATTGCCATGCGGAACCATTTGAAAAATAGTGTCATTTTATTTTGGGGAGTATTCCTTTTCCTGTTTGCCGGAATCAATGATGTGCTGTATGATTTACGTATTTTGAATACGGGTTATTTTACACAATATGGGATTTTGATTTTTGTGGTCGCTTTTGGTTTTGTCCTTTCCAGAAATTATGTGCGGTTTCAATCGACTTTGGTAAAACAGACCGAATATTTGCGTAGAGCGCATTTGATGCGGCACCATTTGGAACATATTCTGAATGCCATTACCGATCCTCTTTTTGCCATGCGTGAAGATGGTGAAATTGTCTATGCGAATGCGGCGTGTTTGGCGTTGCTGGGGTATTCAGTGCGTGAAGGCCAAGTCTATTCTTTGAACGATTGGGTCGCTTCTGATTCGCTTTCCAAAAAAGTATTGGGTGAAATGATCCAGGGCAATGAACCCATTATGAATCAGCAAATTGAAAATCTGGTTTTGGTGGATGTGGGGAAAAATAAACTCCAAACGCGGGCGATGGTATCGAACATCCCCATGGATGATATGATGTTATCGATTTGTGTGATTGATCCTTCGGTACCACAGTCTGCGGAAGCGGCCATTCAGGCGGCGTATGATCAGCAAACCCGTGCTGAAGAATGGGAGATGTTGCAGCAGGCATACGCATTACAAAAAAAGGAAAAAAATCCGCGGCTTTCAAAAATTCTCAAATCCATGGATGCTTCTTTGACGGAAGTGAAGGCTTTGTTGCGGAATACACCGTCAGAAGAACCGCAAAAACGGGTGGTTTTGGCCGTGGAGTTGCTCAATGCAGCATTGCGATTGTGGGTAGGGCAAAACCCATCCAAAAGTAAAGCGGATCTCGCCCGGGAATCGGGTTTGTGGACGGTGTATATGAATCTGGATGGCTGGGAACGCACCCAGACGCTGGACCGGTATTTGGCGGTGGAATCGTTTCCTGTGAAAGCGCATTGGGAACGCATTCTCAAAACCATTCAATTTGTTCTGGCAAGCCCGGGAATTTCTGATGCAGAATCGCGCAAACAGTTGGAACAGCAGTTAGAAGTATTGCAAAATAGGCTCTAGAGGGGATTTTCTTTTCATTTTTTTGGGGGGCTGGATAAGTTTATCATTGAAACGTAAACGCGTTTTTGGTTTTGATAGGGGCTTTCTGATTTTTATGAAATGTGCTAAATTTGAAAAATTAAGCCGATTTGAAGTTGTTAAGATCCGAGATTAACGATTTTAACAGTGCTTTTTTGATGACAAGAGACTTATCGTGGGGTATAATTATGGCAAAATTTTTCCCAGAGTTCCCCAATGCTCAAATTTTTTTGCCTAACCCTCGTTCTTACTTCTTTTGCCTTTGCCCAGACCTCCGTGACCCCGGCGGGCACAGGCACAAGCGCCAACCCCTACCAGATTGATTCGCTGCCGAACCTGTACTGGCTTTCGCAGACTTCGAGCGCCTGGGATGACACCCTGGTGCAAACGAGCGACATTGATGCCTCGAAAACGAGTGGCTGGGCCAGCAACTCCGGCTTCAGCCCGATAGGCAATATGAGTAGTACCCCCTTTACCGGGAGTTATAATGGCCAAGGGCATATCATAACCGGGCTGACTATCAACCGGTCCGAGGCGACCGCTGTTGGCTTTTTTGGTTATGTGTCGGGAGGCAAAATAGATAGTCTTGGCTTGTCGGGAGCTACGGTGACTGGAGGTACGGCTGTTGGGATCGTTGTTGGCTACCTGGATCAGGGGACCTTGAGCAATTCCTATGCGACGGGTTCTGCGAGTGGCGGCACTGCGGTAGGGGGTCTCGCCGGTTATTTTCAAGGAACCATCGCTCAGTCATTCTCTTTGGCGGATGTTAGTGGAACCATGGCAATCGGCGGGCTTGTAGGTTATGGAATCAGCGGTACTTTGAGCACCAGCTATTTCGCCGGGATTGTTGATGGCAACAGTCTAGTGAATGGCTTGATTGCCTGTAATGCAGGCGTTTCTGTTCACGCCAGTTTCTGGGACTCCACCGGAGCAGGCCTTGCGATTTCTTCCGATGCTTATGCAAGAAATACAGCACTGATGCAAACGCAAACGACGTTTAGTGATTCAGGGTGGAATTTCGCATCGACGTGGTCCATTGAAGCGGCTTCGAATATGGGATATCCTTATTTGCAGGGCGTTCCCATCCCCAAAGTGACGACGTGGCGGGTGACCAATATTTTTAAGGACTCGGCCACCGTATCTGCTTTCAGCTCGTGGCCTTCGGCGCTTTCCCGCGGTTTCTGCTGGAATACGACAGGATCTCCGACTCTTGTGGATTCAAAGCTCGTCTCCACAACGGCACTCACGACCAGTGCTTTCAGTGCCAATGTCAGCGGTTTGACAGAAGGAATTACATACTATCTTCGAGCTTACGCGATTAGTGGCACGGATACCGTTTATGGAAATATTCTTGTGTTTACAACGCCAAAGCTCGAAGGAGCAGGCACACCAAGCAATCCTTACCTTGTTTCCAGTTATGGTGATTTGAGAATGGTGGGAGTCGGTGCTCATTCCCTGTCTGCCAGTTATCGACTGACCAATGACATTGATGCCTCTAGCTCTACAAGTGACAATGGGGGCGCAGGAATGTTTCCCATTGGTTCAGACACGAAAAGTTTTACGGGCAATTTTCATGGAGCAGGCTATGCCATCAGCAACATGCAAATGAACTGGCAGGGCAATAGCTATGTGGGCTTATTTGGCTATGCGTTAAATAGCTTGATCGATAGTCTTGGTCTCAAGAATATAACGGTGAAGGGATTTGAAACCGTTGGTGCATTAGCGGGGTACTGTTCAGATTGCAAAATTTCGGCAAGTTACGTTACTGGGGGAGCCATTTACAGCACTACCACTGGTGCCAAAGAAATCAGGGCAGGCGGACTGGTGGGAGTTGCTAGTTATGACACCATCAAAGAAAGCTCCTTCGCAGGAACTATAACGGTTTCTGGTAGTGATGAGAATTCTTTCGTCGGTGGATTATTGGGATATGCATATACCACCGTTGTTCGCAACAGTTATGCAGAGGCCACCGCAACACTGACCAATTCAGGATCGATGATGCCCTATTTGGGTGGATTGATCGGCCGAGGTCAAAATATTCTTATCGATCAAAGCCATAGCAATAGTACGTTGAGTAATACGGGGTCGTTTTATGCGTACTCGGGAGGACTTGTCGGATGGGTCTACGATGTTGCAGCGATCACAACTAGCTATGCAAGCGGTAGCGTAAGTGCCATCGTAACGAATGGTTCAAGTTATGCTGCATACGCAGGAGGCCTTGTAGGAACTGCGAAAAACTTATCTGTTGATAAATCCTTCGCCCAAAACTCTGTAAACGCATACAACTCTGTTGCCAGTAACAACAATCCAGTCATCTATTCTGGTGGTCTAGTTGGTTACCACCAAAATGGTCATATCGCGAACAGCTATTCGACAGGAAGTATCAGTGCAAGCGCCCTCACAGTTGGAGCTGGATCTAGTATCAACGCCACCATTTACCAAGGCGGACTCGTTGGATTTGGAGATGGAGATAGCATAAGCTTGAGTTATGGTGTCAACGCGTTTAGCCATACCATAAGCGCCTCGGGTACTGCTAGTGCTAATGTTGGCGGGATCCTTGGAAAAGGCAGTTCGTCTGTGGTTACAAAATCCTTTTGGAATAGCAGCAGAGCAAAAGGAATTAACGGCTGTGGCTCTGGAAGTTGCGGGGCTTCTGGCTTAGATAGCGCAGCCATGTTGCTCACATTATCGTTTTCAGATTTTGATTTTTCTTCCGCCTGGATTCAGTACGACGGCTATACTTTTCCGTTGATTCGTAGTTTGATGACACCGCTTACGGTTACGGCCAATGATACTCTCCGCTCTTATGATGGCGTTCCTTTTACCGGTGGCAATGGGGTCCGCTATTCAACAACGTACACAAGCTCTTTGATCTCGGGAACGCTTGAATACGATGGCACGAGCCAAGGAGCTATTGACACTGGAACGTATAGCCTTACCGTTAGCGGGCTTTATTCCACCCAACTGGGTTATGCCATCGACTTTGAACCAGGCTCCCTGCGCATTGATCCTAAAAAGCTGAGTCTTGCAGGTCTTTCTGTCGAAAATAAAACCTATGATGGAACCACTGACGCAACGTTTTCGGGTTCGGCGAGCCTTGATCCGGACGGCATTCTTACAGGAGAATCCGTTTCCCTTACTGGCACGGCTTCTGCAACTTTTGCGGATAAAAATGTGGGAAGCGACAAGGAAGTTTTTGTGACAGGGTATTCACTTTTTGGGGATGACGCAAGCAATTATTCGATTGATTCCGCCACATTCACTGCTGATATTACGACCAAGTCACTCACTATCACAGACGTTACCGCAAGCGATAAAGTCTATGATGCGACGACTACCGCCACCCTCACTAGCGGCACACTGACAGGGGTTGTCACCGGGGATGCGGTCACTCTCACCAAGGGGACAGGCACCTTCGCGAATGCCAACGTGGGCACCGACAAAACCGTTACCGCCAAGGGTTATGCTATCAGCGGCACGAGTGCCACCAACTATGTTCTTGCGGCCCAACCGAGCGGCCTCAAAGCGGACATTACCACTTACCCCATCACCGTCATCGCCCGCGATACTTCCAAAGTCTACGGAGCGAGTGACCCCGTATTCCCTTACAGTGCCACAGCGTTGCTGGGTAAGGACAAATGGAGCGGAGCCCTGTCGCGTAAAACAGGCACCCAAGTAGGTACTTATGACATCCTCATCGGTACGCTGGATGCTGGCGACAATTACGAAATTAGCTTCAACAGCGCAATATTCAGCATTGTCAAGGCGACCGCCATTGAGCCTGCCCAACTTGCGAGCCGCTCTCGCAGTCTTTCCCTGTTGCAGAACAGTGGCGCTGAGATGCGCTTTGCGTACACGACTCCAAATTCTGGAAACGTAACTATTGAGTTTCTTTCCTTGCGTGGGCAAAAACGGTTCGTGGTGGAATGTGGTGCACAGAATGCAGGCGTTTATACGGCAACCGTAGAAAGTGAAAACTTGTCCACGGGAAAATATACCGCTGTGCTACGGGTGAATGGAAATGTCATTGCGAATACAATTGTCACGAGACTGAAATGATTGATAGTTACATAACGATAGGTAAGTACTCGCTAGTTCATTCCTATCTTTTGTTAAAAGCGTTTTATAAAACACTCTGAGGACTGATATGTATCTTAAAAAGTATTTCCTAAGCCTCTTCTTGCTCCTATCTGTAGTGGCATCCCATGCGGCAACCACCACTCCCGATTCCCTGTATGTTTCTGGAATCGACACTCCTGCCGCTGCCAATGGGATTTACATCAAGCAAAGTGGAACCAAAGGTAGCCTTTCCTATCCTTACTGGAAGCATGTTTCGCAAGCATACTACGTCTATGCCGATGAGTTCGGTGGTAAGTATTATTGGAACATTGACAACGACTTTGATGATGCTGCCGTTTTCTTCTATAGTTCCAGTAATTTAGGCCAAGATGCATTTACTGCTAATCTTTATTCTCCGGAATTAGAAACTAATTACATCGCTGATAAAGGAGCAGAAACTGTCGCTGGGGTTACCATCATAAAGTATTCTGTCACTCCTGAAATAAGCCTCTCTGGAAATAGCAATTCCATTACCGATGGGGCTACATCGACCTGGACTTCATTTAATAATTACACCAAATTTGGTTCCGTGGATACCACGTCATCGACTTCGGTGACTCGCACATACACCATTTTAAATTCGGGATTAACCGCACTCACCATCAGTAGCGTTGCACTCAGCGGAACCAATGCCGATCAATTCTCAAAAACGAA
>DBTP01000056.1 GCA_002307115.1 Fibrobacter sp. UBA1313
TCCCGCCGGTGAGTTTATCTTGGTTGCTTTTCATTCTCCATCAATTGGCGACGTTCCACGAAAAGCGAAATCAACTGCACTCGGTTTCTGAGTATGTAAGAGCTTCTCTTGCGGAAGTCGGCATTGCCACGGTGAGCAGCAGCAACATTATCCCTATTGTTTTGGGTGAAAATAGAAATGCGGAATTGGCGGCCCAAAAGTTGCAGAATAAGGGATTCCTTGTGTTTCCTATCCGCCCGCCGACGGTCCCCCAGGGCACGGCGCGCCTGCGTTTGTCGCTCACCGCCGACATGAACGAATCGATGCTCAAACCGATGCTGGATCTTTTCAAATGAAGCACTACTCACTTCATCAAAAGAACAATACGAAACTCATCCTTTTTTTCTGCGGATGGGGAAATGATTATCATCCGTTTTTGAAGATGCAATACGATGCCTACGATGTATTGATGTTTTACGATTATAGAGATTTTGAAACGGATATAGATATAAAAGCTCTTGTTGCCGCATACACAGAAGTTCACTTACTCGCTTGGTCTCTCGGTGTTTTTGTGGCGAATACGTTGTTGCAAAATATTCCATTCACTTCAGCGACGGCCGTGAACGGCACACTCAAAGCGATTGATGATCACTTAGGCATTCCTCCCGCTATTTTTGAAGGGACCATTCAAAATTTTAATGAAAGAAATCGTGACAAATTTTTTAGACGCATGTGTATGAATCCAGCGGCGATCGCTTACTTTAACGAAAACAAACCTCAGCGCGAATTACAAGAACAATTGGAAGAGTTGCAGACTTTGCAAAATGAAATAATGAACGCGAAGCCTCCACATAATATTTTTGACTCTGCCATTATTGGGATGCAAGATTCCGTTTTTCCGCCGCAGAATATGATCGATTCTTGGACAGAGATCCTTGGAAAAGCGAACCTTGAAATTCTGGAGGCACCTCATTTTTTGTTTAATCAATATAAAAGACTGAGTGACCTGTGCCGATTCACATTGAAAAATCATTAATTAAAGAACGATTTACGAAAAGCATTCACACGTACAGTGAGTATGCGACCGTTCAAGCCTTAATTGCCAAAGGGTTGGCCGCGCAATTAGCGAAGCATGCCTCGGAATTTCACGATGTATTGGAACTCGGTGCAGGAACGGGATTTCTCACACGAGAATTGGTCAATCAATTTTCCGTGCAATCGATTTTGTGTAACGACCTCGTCGGCGAATACAAGCCTTTATTGGAATCCATTACTCATGGCAAGGCCCAGTTTTCATTCCTGGAAGCGGATTTGGAACAAACGGATGTGTTTACGGGGAAATATGATTTGATCGCTTCGGCATCAACTTTGCAGTGGATCCTGGAATTAGATGTGCTGTTTGCGAAGCTCAAAACCAAAATGAAAAAAAACGCCTTTTTTGCTTTTTCCACTTTTGGTGAAAATAATATGATTGAAGTGAGACGCGTTCTGCAAAGTGGCCTCTATTATCCTTCGCTCGAAACGATTTTAGAAGTCGTACAAAAGCATTTTACGCTTTTATTTTCTCATGAAGAATCGCATGTACTTTACTTTAAAGAACCCGTCGATGCGCTTAAACACATTAAGAGAACCGGAGTGAATGCCTTATTTAAAATGCATTGGACCAAAGGCGATTTATTGAACTTTTCCGAAAAATACAAAAGCCAATTTTCGTCTGAGCAAGGCGTGAGTTTAACGTATCACCCGATTTACATTATCGCCCAAAATAAAGACGATCTCTGAAAATTTATTTTACAGACCATGTTAATTTAGTTGTTTTATAAATGCGTTCTAAAAGCACGATCAACTAATGGAACGACAAATATCAAAGGCAGCCCCAAGGCTTCGATTACCTTGGTACAATTTTCCAATGACGTTGTTTCCTTGTCTACGTAATATTTTTTTATAGCACGATCAAGTCTATCCAAATATTGATTGCCCTTTTCTATAAGTGACAGAATCTCTGTTTTATTATTCAATGGTTCCGTCCATGATGACAACAGCGTTTTATAATTACTAATCAATTTAATTTTTTGTATTGTATTCTTTAATTCTTTGAAATTATCATAAGTGGGAATGTCATTTTCCACTGGCAATGAATCAGCAGTAAACAGAACTAAATCTTCCTTGAATAAAATACTGAAAGAGCCTTTTGAATGGCCTGGTGTATTAATGATTTGTGCATTGACATTTTCATCAAGTGTCAATTCTTCTCCGCCCAACAAGACAGAGTCAAGCATTACAGATTCTTCGACTAGATTATAAAATCCGGGCACTGGTCGAGATTTATACTGCAAGTCAATATTTTCAATCCAATCTTTTTCATTCAAGTGACCAATGACTTTGCAACCCGTATCTTTTTTAATCCTGCTTGCGGAACCAATGTGGTCTGGATGAGAGTGGGAAATAATTAATGTCTTAATTTCGCTTATTTTTCTACTGTGCTTTTCAATGTAATCATATATGGCGACATAACTGTCTTTCACACCACTATCAATAATGGTTATAGAATCGCCGAAAATGATGAGTGAATTGACAAATCGTGGTAGCACTTTTTCAGGCGTTATTTGCACAGAAAAGTCAATCTTCAGTAAATGAATTTTTTTCGTGATTTCCATATTTTAAATCCTAATCAGATATTTCCCAACACATCAGAAAACATCATAATATATACATTTAATTTTACGTACATCGAACTGTCCAAAATAAATGCGTCAATACTTCTGGAAAGCTTATAAAAACTGGCGATTTGGAACTCATTTTGCGATTTCAAGATCAATCAAATTCTTGTTTTGTACATTAATTTTCCGGTTTAATACCTCGCCGCTTGCTGCGGGATAATTCATTCTCCGAGAATCTCGAGAATCGCTTCTTTGCAAAGCGCGATAGCTTCATCAATTTCCGCTGGTGAAATAATCAGCGGCGGATTGAAGTAGAGAACATCGCCGAGGGGCCGGAGCAGCAAGCCTTTCGCGAGGGCTTTTTTGTAAATCTGGTATCCGGTGCGATTTTTGCTTTCGAAAGGTGTTTTCGTTTTGGGATCCGCGACGAGTTCAATGGCGTTGATAAGGCCAATGTGGCGAATCTCGCCGACATTTTTATGACCCCCGAGAGCTTCTACCAAGTGCTTGTGCAGATAAATTGCATTTTTTGCCGCGTTATCAAAGACGGGTTCGTTTTCAAGAATATCAAGGACCGCGTGGGCCGCCGCACAGCCAAGAGGATTCCCACTGTATGTGTGACTGTGCATGAACGCTTTCCCTTCAGAGTAGTCGGCATAAAAAGCATCATAGACTTTTTGGGTCGTGATCGTAAGGGACATGGGCATATAACCGCCCGTGAGTCCCTTGGAAAGACACATAATGTCCGGAGCAATGTCGGCGTGCTCACAAGCGAAAAATTTTCCGGTGCGTCCGAATCCTGTGGCAATTTCATCGGCAATCAGAAGGACTCCGTAACGGTCACAGGCATCGCGAAGTTTTTGAAGATAAATTGGAGGGTAAATGCGCATCCCCGCCGAGCCCTGGAGAAGAGGTTCACAAATAAAGGCACAGGTTTCCTTGGCATGCAGCGCAAACGCTTTTTCCGCTTTCTCAAAACAAGTGGCGCGGCACGTTTCACGGCATTCCCCATAAGGACATCGGTAACAATCCGGGGCTTCCACATGGAAAACGTCCATCAGCATGGGCTTATAAATTTCAGCGTAAAGATCCAATCCTCCCACAGAAAGCGCCCCCACGGTTTCACCGTGATAGCCATCAGACAAAGTCATAAAATGTTTTTTTTCGGGGTGCCCCGTCTGGTATTGATACTGAAAGCTCATTTTTAAGGCGCACTCAATGGACGCAGAACCGTTATCCGAAAAATTGAACTTGACAAGTCCCTTCGGCAAATGTTTCATCAAGCGTTCACACAAAAGAATCGCGCCTTCGTGGGAAAAGTTCGCGAAAATAACATGCTCCAACTTATCCAATTGTTTTTTAATGGCATCACTGATATAGGGGTTGCAATGACCGAGGAGATTGCACCACCAGGAACTCACCACATCGAGGTAGCGTTTTCCATCCATATCATACAAATTCACGCCCTTCGCATGATCAATCACAATGGGAGCGAGTTCTTCGTAATCCTTCATTTGGGAACAAGGATGCCATACATACTGGAGATCTTTGCGGACAAGCGCTTCTTTAGAATTCATTGAAATGCCTTTACATCGATGTCTATTTTTGGGGCGTTTTCTGCAACACAGGCGAGAATTGGTATGCGGGCAATCTCGGCAATCATTTGTCTGTTATCGCGTTCCATTTCCGAATCCCCGTAGCGGTTGAAAATCACCCCACGGACGCCGATGCCATGCGCGCGTGCGTATTCCACGGTGAGAACGGCCGCATTAATGGAGCCCAGTAAAGCGGTGGAAACAATAACAATCTCCAGCTCAAGTGCTTTAATAATATCTTCGAGGAATATTTTTTGCTTGTCGTAGCGTATCGGACAAACGATACCACCGCTTCCTTCAACGAAAACGAATTCGTGTTTGGCCCTTGCGCGTGCATAGTCCGCGCGGACTTTCGAAAGCTCTACCGGATTCCCTTCCTTGCGGGCCGCAAGATGTGGAGACACGGCTTCTTGGTAAACGTAGGAGACAAGCTCCTCTTCTCTATCCGGAAGCTGGGCAATCATTTTCACATATTCCGCATCGCCAGCAACATACTTTCCATCGCGAAATTCTGCGCCACTGAGAGCCGCCTTGTAGTAGCCCGCGTTGACGCCCGCGTCGCGCCATTTTTTAACGAGGAGCGCGGTGACAAAAGTTTTGCCCACGTCTGTCCCCGTAGCGGTAACGAAAATACCCGAGTTCATGAATTTACTTCCTGAACAGCATAGCCGAGTTTATGTAAAAGAGCGTGGTCCGTTTCCACAGAGATTCCCGCAGTGGTGAGCATATCGCCAGAGATGGTCGCATTCGCACCACTCTTAAACGCCTTCTCTCCTTTATCGCCGAGGAGCCCGCGGCCGCCCGCGAGACGTATGGAAGCTTCGGGCACCATAAAACGGTAGATCGCCACCATGCGACAAACTTCATCGTTGGTCAGTGGCGCAATATCCGCATAAGGAGTCCCTGGAATCGCATTCAAAACATTCACCGGGATGGAGCGGACTCCAAGTTCCCGAATATCCAGGACCATATCGATGCGATCTTCAACCGTTTCGCCAAGGCCCAAAATACCCCCGCTACAAAGAGAGAGACCCGCGCGCTGTGCCGCTTTAAGGGCTTCGATTTTATCCTCGTAACTATGCGTGGTGCAAACGTTGCTGAAATTACGGCGCGAGGTTTCCAAGTTGTTATGTACCCGGGAGAGGCCCGCTTCTTTAAGCTTCACGAATTGGTCATAG
>DBTP01000081.1:0-1033 GCA_002307115.1 Fibrobacter sp. UBA1313
CTCGTAGTTGCCGACATTAAAACCATTTTCAGTAGCATTTTTCCAAGAGGCACGCTTTTGTTCAATGGCTTCTTTACGAAGCGTATAAGAAACATCCAAACCGCTATCACGGAGATTCAAACCCTGATGCAAACCCTGAGCTCCGCAACCAACGAAAACGATTTTTTTGCCCTTGAGAACTTCGGTGCCACGAGAAAACTCGGAAGCCTCCATAAAACGGCAATGACCTAATTCCTCAAGTTGTCTGCGAAGAGGAAGCGTGTTGAAGTAATTCATTATAGACCTCTTTGAAATAAACAGTAATACTAAAACTGTGGGGCTAAATTTAGCAAGAAAACAGTTCTTTGGGTCCGAATATGAAGAAAAAGACACCCACAAACGTACAATAACGACGTCATCCATTTTTACACTAAAATTAGAATACATTATGAGAACATCTATATTTTCATTTTGTTTTATATCTGTATCTTTACAAACTTTATATTGCACTTATTTTTATTATAGTTTTATTATTATTGAGAACAATAATTGGATTTACTTTTGAGCTGTGCGGCTTTTGGTTATCCAGCGATGATTTTCAAAGTCTTGACACAACGCTCGCCACCACGACTCGCAATGCCGATGGCAATATCCCTGCAACTACTTTATTTCGCCTTACCGGAAGTAGCAAAATAATTAATGCTGGAGCAGACCTCGGCTATGATTACGCAGGCAGCGCCCCCGATTTAGGGCCATTTGAAAGGGGATCTGAAAGCACAAACATTCGACCACATCAAGGCCCCAGTGTAAAAGCACGGCGAAAAGTTGCGCTATTACGATTTACTGGGAAAACGAATCAAGAACGCACAATAATATTTTCTAGAAAATAAGCGGAGTGCTAAACGGCGAACGCTAAAACGTATTTGTGATAAACCCGAATTTATCTTGCTATGTAAGAGATATAAATCAGCCTTAAAAAAATGAACTGCCCTACAGCAGAGCTACGGGGTATCAAATTCCAATACGCCAGACAACAGCCTTCGCAACCTATAAG
>DBTP01000081.1:1283-11346 GCA_002307115.1 Fibrobacter sp. UBA1313
CGCAACCTATAAGGCATCAAACGGCGGCGGCGGATACATTGTAATGCTTATGGATATATTCACTCATCCTGTCACATTAAATAAAGCCGAAGCAAGCTTCGGGGCCTTCGACCCAAGAGTTAAATATGGAAAAGCCAGAGAACTTATTTCAGCGATGCATCAAATTTGTGATCATCTCCGCATCCATGAGAATCTCGCGGGGTTTGGCTCCACGAGCGGGACCGCAAATGCCGAGACGCTGCATCTGATCCACAATGCGGCCAGCGCGGGCAAAGCCTACACCAAAACGCCGTTGCACATTAGAAGTTGAAATACCGCCGTTGTCAGCACTGAAGAGAGCCACTTCAAAAACGAGAGGGTCTACATCTTTGGTGTTCAAATTTCCTACCCCACCCCCATCATCATCGTCGTCGTCTTTGCCTTCCGATTCAAGATCTGAATCTTTAATTCTTGTATCCAAATATTTCTGATAATCTACGTTGGGCTGGTTAGAACAAACGTCCGCGAGTTTTTCTACTTCTTCATCAGTGAGGAAAGCGCCATGTACACGATGGGGTTCTGGGTCTTCCGTCGCGCGGAAAAGCATATCGCCTCGGCCCAAAAGTTTTTCCGCGCCGGCACGGTCCATGACCGTGCGCGCATCAATCTGAGAAGCCACCTTGAAACTGATGCGCGTCGGAAGATTGGCTTTGATGAGGCCAGTGATGACGTTCACCGAAGGGCGCTGGGTCGCAAGCACTAAGTGAATGCCCACCGCACGAGCCTTCTGGGCGATACGCGCAATGGATATTTCCACTTCTTTTCCGGCGACCATCATCAAGTCCGCAAGTTCGTCGATGACGATCACAATGTAGGGAAGTTTTTCCAATTTTTCACCGGAATCAGAAACAATAGAACCCTCCTGAACGCACTTATTAAACTGCGTAATGGCGGTAGCATCATCCTCGGAGGAAGATGCTATAAACGTTCCATCGGCAAGTACCTGCGTTTGTTCCAGGTGTTCTAAGAAAGAAGCCGCTTCCGCTTTTTCCGATTCCACTTTTACGTTATAGCCCGCGAGATTTCTCACCTTCGATTGAGCAAGCACTCCATAGCGGCGATCCATTTCAACGCAGGCCCACTTCAACGCCTGCACGGCAACATTCGGTTGCGTAATCACCGGGTAAAGCAAATGCGGAATGTTTTCGTACAACTTAAGCTCCACCACCTTGGGATCCACTAAAATCATGCGAAGTTCATCTGGTGTTTTGCTGAAAAGAATACTTGCCATGAGCACATTGATGCACACCGATTTACCAGAACCCGTCTGGCCCGCAATCAATACATGCGGCGCGCGCGCAAGATCCATGGTAAAAGGATTCCCCGTAATATCCTTGCCTAAAACCAACACTATTTTTTCCGGTTTGGGATCAAACCTCGGACTTTCAAAAATATCGCGGCAGTAAACGGTTTGTAATTTCCGGTTGGGAACTTCAATCCCCACCACCGCTTTACCAGGGATCGGTGCGAGAATACGAATGGAAGCAGCCTTGAGCGCAAGCGCTAAATCCTCGTGAAGTGCAGCAAAACGAGAAACTTTTACGCCCGGACCCGGCTCCACTTCAAAGCGAGTAATCATGGGTCCCGTGGCAATACCTACCACCTTTCCTTTGACCTTAAAGTTTTCTAACTGAAGCTCAAGTTGGTGACCAATTTCTTGAAGTTCCGCTTCGGAATAATCGGGAGTCTGTTCGGGGGGTGGCGGGAGAATATCGCGTACGGCCGGAAGCTTGTACTCTTCGTAAATCGGCTCGGTCGTTTTTTCGAGAGAATCTTGTGTCGAGGTTACTTTAGCCGCGCGGTTTGCAATCCATTCGGAATCCGGTTTATTCTTCCCTGACTCTGGATCTTTGGGCAGAGGAACTGCTTCAGGAACACTTTCATGACGGCGCACAATGCCTTGGACAGAAGGTTTACCATGACGATTATCTTCCCATTCATTCAAATCACGTACGCGACGGAGCTCCGCAATCTGATCGCGCAACTGGCGCACTTCCATGGCACCCAAACGGTGTTCATTCTCTTGAAGGTAACGTTCCTTTTCGGCAATTTCCGCGGCACTCACAGATCCCATTGCCATCGAGGGCATAGAGGCCTCTTGTGTGGCAAATGCAGGCGCCACTGGGAGAGTTCCTTCAAAAGAGCCAACAGGGCCTTTGAACGGAACCACCTTTTTGGGACGCATCATCGTATAATCGTCATCCCACTTGAAGGCTTTTTTAGTCGCAGCGATCGCCTTCGTTTCCGGGAGGGGCTCTACACGAATTTCTTTTCGATTTTGCCACCAAGTAACCACAGAAGCCATCCACACTTTGACAAATGTAAAATGGGACAAACGAAGACCAAAAGCAATAACAAACACAAAAAGAATTGCAATAGAACCAAAAATATATGGAGCGACCAAAGAGGGGCCGAAAATAGGCTGAGCAATATTCTGCACAAGAAAAGCACCCAATATCCCACCACTCCTAAAAAGAACGTCTTTCGATGGGTGGAGATTATCAGCCACTTGCAGCGCCAATAACCCTGATCCTAAAAAGGTGAGTATGGAAAAACCTATGGCAAAACGAAAAAGACGCGCACGCACCATGCCACGCAACAACCAAATTCCCCAAAGCATCAAGGCCGCAGCGACAATAATAGACGTAAAAGAGCCGAAAACGAAATGGAAAAATTGGGGTAAAAGAACACCAAAATAAGGTCCTAGCCAATTCCCCTCACTCCCTGAGTATACAAAGCTAATCAACGCCAAAGAGAGAAGAGCACCCAAAATCAATAGTATCCATCCAGACACATCCCTCGCTAAGCCTTCTGGAAGGGTGAACTGTGACTTTGACTGTTTTTTTGCTCTTTTAGATTTATTAGCCAAGCGGGACTCCTTCTATCTACATATTCTTTTGGTTCTATATTCTTCTGGTAAATATAAATTCAACCTGTTTTCTATGTTTTAAGAATGTTCATAAAACAATCCAAATCCGTAAAAAAGGTAGTCCGAGGGCTGATCATTGGAGTTGTCCTCTTATTCTCCGTTATCCTTCTTGCATCGCCAAGCGAGACACATTCAAAAATTACTGCCGATTGGACAACTAAGCTAGAAAATCTTTTTTACGATACCTACTTTAAATGGGCTAGCAAAGACAATACAGAATATGATGAAAATACTAAAGTTCAAAGCAGCGAAGGCCATGCAGACAACATTATCATTGTCGATATCGATGAAAATTCACTGACCAAATTTGGCAATTATAACGAATGGACTCGAGATATCCATGCGAATGTCATCAAATCCTTGGAGAAAGGGGGTGCATCTGCCATTGTTTTTGACATTCTTTTTAAAGGTGCGGACTTCGGAAAAAATAAAGCGACCCACACCGTACATATTCTCAAAGAACTCTACCCCGCAATGGACTGGAAAGAGCAATATCCTTTTCTTCTCAAAAAATATAACGATGATTCTTTATTGATAAATGCGGTCAAAGAAAACGGCAATACCATTGTGGCGTCCATGTTCAACAACAGAAAAGCTTACAAACATGAATCCCAATGGCAACCTCTAAGTTCTCCTGAATGGCAAACTGCCTTAGGAACACAATCCACGTTTTCGCTTCTTCAAGCAGATTCGGCACAAAAAATAGAAGCCAAGGATCTTCTCGATAATATTTTTCCTGAACTTTCCCATTCTGCGGCAAGGATGGGCGTGGTCAATGCATTCCCAGACAAAGATGGCATCGTGCGAAAAGTATCCATGCTCTATCGATTCCCCAATCCTGACATTTACCCTTATGCAGAAAGCCGTCTCTATGGTTCGCTTGCTTTGCAAACCATTTTGCACCTTTTTCATCAAAAATCAGAAAACGTACAAATTAAGATGGGACAGTATATCAATATCGGGAAGCCTTTTGGGATCTATCGCGATAGTTCTGGAGGCTTGCAAACCACCTATCCCCAATTCTCTTACCCCATGTTCAAAGCACTCCTAGCAAGTAAATCCATCTACGCCAATCATTCCCAAGATTCCACAAAATCCTTTATTGAAATCGCGAATAAAATAATTGTCAAAAAAGAAGATAGCGGTGAATTATCGTTTGAAATTTTTGATGGACAAATTGTTACTGGACCTTTAGCTAAAGCAGTACAAGCGCTCAAATGGAATGAATTCAAAGTAGAACCCCCTTTTGTTATTCAAAAAGCCGAAATACCCCACCAGATCATTCTGGTAGATACCAACGCCGATGAAGAAGTAACACTCAATCGTTACACGGTCGAAACTATTCAATATTTCAAAAATGAAATTGACACGTTAAAAAAAGGGGAACAAAAAAATCTTTCCTGTGATTTAGATATTCATTTTGATGCCAAGAAAAATGCTTGGATTTCTAATTTTAACATTCTTTCTCCCGATGTACTTAATGACCTTTTATCTGTAAAGTCCGAAGATTTGGATACGTTCCCTATTGGCAAAGAGATTCGTTTTGGTACGGAAAGAAAAATTCCGATTGATGAACATGGGGGCTTCCAAATTCGTTATCAAAGCCGATTCAATATTCCCCCGAACGTAAGGACATTTCAACACTTGTCCTATTACGATGTAGCCAAGAATAGATTGGATCCTGGATTATACCAAGGAAAGATTTTTATTTTAGGTTCTGCGACGCCCGCACTTTTTGATTTCATCTCCGCCCCTCATGAAGAAAATTTTCCAGCCATCTTGGTGCATGCGAATATTATTCAAAACATTCTAAACAATGAATACCTAACCAACCTCGATGAAATAAAACAACTTCAGATTCTGTTGCTATTAACGATTCTTAGCATCCTCATGGGGCTTTACATGCCTCAACGAATTTCCGTTATTAGCATCTTGGCTTTGTCTGTTGGCTACGTGTTGATCGGTTATTATTACTTTGAAACGGGGCTCTATATTGGAGTTGCACGACCCATCATCATTATTTTTTCTGTATTTATTTCAGCCTTTTTAGTCCGATTTTACTACGAATCAAAAGAAAAACGATTCCTCAATAATGCATTTAAACAGTACATCGCAGCAGAAGTCATTGATGAAATGCTCGCCCATGAAATTATGCCAACCTTGGGTGGAGAAGAATCCTATATCACCGCATTCTTTACAGATATCGCAGGGTTCTCCTCTTTCTCCGAAAAAATTGGGAATCCCATAAAACTAGTAGAACTTCTTAACGAATATTTCACGGAAATGACGAACATTCTCACTTCCAATAAAGGGACACTGGATAAATACGAAGGAGATGCTATTGTCGCCTTCTTTGGTGCACCCATGCCTCTTCTCAATCATCGGCAGAATGCTTGTGAAACCGCCATCGCCATGCAAAGAGCCCTACAGGGTCTTCGCAAAAAATGGGCGTCGGAAAAGGGAAAATGGCCCGAAGCAGTATGCAATATGCACATGCGCATAGGCATTAATACAGGAAACATCGTCACAGGAAACATGGGTTCCACCATACGCAAGAACTACACGATGATGGGAGATGCGGTAAATCTCACGGCTCGCTTAGAAAGCGTTGCGAAGCAATATGGGGCCTGCATTCATGTGAGCGAAGAAACAGTCGAAGGCATCGTTCCCGGAACTATTCTTTACCGCACGCTGGATACCATCCGCGTTGTGGGGAAGAAAAAACCGGTGGCTACTTATGAATTACTTTGTTCTAAAGACTGTCCCATCAAGGAAACCGTAGAAAAACTCATTCCCCTATGGGAAAAAGCACGCCAACATTACCTCGCTATGGAATGGGATAAGGCCATTGAACTCTTTTCGCAAACGATTGAATTAGAGCCCCATAATCCCGATAAAGATCCGGGAAGTGTCACAACGCCCTCTCATGTGTACTTGAGTCGCTGTGCCTTCTATAAAAAATCCCCTCCGGTTACGGGAGGGGGAACTTGGGATGGCGTTTACACGGCGAAAGAAAAGTAAAACTAAATCATCGTCGCTGTGAAGCCTGTATTGCAGACAAGTTCTGTTCCACAATAGATTTCGCCAGTAAATACGATAATTCCCCGACGGAACTTTTCAAGCACGACTTTCACCGTCAATTGATCGCCAGGACGCACCGGGCGACGGAAACGGCAGCCATCGACAGCCATAAAAGCGGGGCGTTTGCCTTGAGTCTCTGCCTCATGAGCGAAGTTCGCCAAAATGCAACCCGCCTGAGCCATGGTTTCAATTTGAATAACACCGGGCATTACGGGCTCTTCTGGGAAATGTCCCTGAAAAAAAGGCTCGTTAAAGGAGACGTTCTTGATACAAACGATGGAAGGTTTTTCAGCATCAAGATCCATCGACACCACTTGGTCAATGAAAAGGAACGGATAGCGATGTGGCAACAACTTAAGAATTGCGGCAAAGTCCAAAAGGATTCCTGGCTTCTCAGGCTTCGGTAGGGTATCTAGAAGGGACATATTCGAGTAACCTCGCTAAAATTTGGTGGTGGGCAATGTGCCCTCCATTGTGAATTCGGATTCTCAATCTAGGTAAAATTGGCTTCGGGAGAGAAATATCTCCGAGTAAATCCAGAATTTTATGAAAAATCGGTTCCTGAGGGTGCCGCAAAGCCCCCCCCACCAAGGTTTCCAACTTACCATCTGAATTTGTATTCAATAAAAGGCCGCAAGATTCATTGGCTCCGCTGAGGAGTCCTCTCTTCTTGGCGTTTTCATAATCATCGTTAAAAATAAACGTACGCGCAGAAAAAATACGGAGAAGATCTTCGGCTTCATAGATCGCTACATAAGCAGAATCCTGATAACGTCCATGTTCGATGGAGTACTCAATTTCCAAAGTATCCGCTGGCGAAATTTGACAAAATCCATTTTGCCATTTCCACTCCATTGTAAAAGGAGCATCATAAAAACAAAGGGCTTCCGGGCGGCCAGCGAAGCGTCGCAGAACTTTGTACCAAGGCCAAGCACTCCCATCTAAAAGCGGAAGCTCTTTTGCCTCAGCATGAACTTCAAAATGCTGTCTGGGCCATAAGAGAAAAAGGGGGGCTAAGTGTTCTGGAGAATGAATGGCATCTCCATTTTCATTTTCCACAATGGTCGTGCGGCAAATGTGACGGTTTAACTTTGAAAAATCAGAGAGATCATTAGAATCCCACAATTTTTTCCCATTTTCACAAAACCAAGCCACATGGGGGTTCTCTTGATGCAAACACTCCACACGCGCATTCACCAAAGGAAAAGAAAGAGAAGGAGATGTAAAAATTGACATACTACCCCTGCACCAGCAATTTATCAATCCATTCCTCACTTCCAAAGCGGGAACGATCCACCTTTTTATGCCAATCTCGACCCTCAGGAACCAGGCTTTCCATTTCCGGCCAAGGACGAATCATCTGTGGCGGGAGCAAAGACCAAAGCTTACTGCAATCAATGGCAAGATTCCCTACTCGCGGAGGAAGCGGCCCCGCTTCTAGGCGATTACAACCCTGCAAAAGTTCCGGGGAAAAACCTCCCACAACATTTATAATTTGTCCGATTTCGTACAAACTCACCGTTCGCCGACCACCACAGTGATAGATTCCCGCAGGGAACGGGTGTTCCAAAATGTACTCCACAATACGACACAAATCGCCCCCGTAAATAGGGTTTCGATATTCATCAAAATAAAGCGTTGCAGGACGCCCCGGACGAAACCGATGGGTAATCCAATCAATGGCACCCGCTTCTCCACCGGGGGCATAATCCATAGGGAGAGGCACTCGCAAAATAACCACTTCTGGAACCAGTTTTTGAATATCCTCTTCTGCAAAGGACATGTGTTTTCCAAAATTGTGAATAGGGTCTTTCGGGTCCTCTTCTTTGTAGCCCCCTTCACCTGAAGCTCCACTAAATACCATATCCGTTGAAAGACGAATCAAAGTGCATTGACACTCTGCCGCTAAACGTGCAACAGTCACCCCTTGCGTATAATTCAAAAGTTTCGAAAGTGCCGCATCGCATTCACAAGCTTTTAAGGCACAGTTTCCACTCGCATCAATCACCGTACCAAATTGATGTTCTTCAAAAGCCGCGGCATGAGAAGCGACATCTTCTGCATCAATAGGAATCACACCCAATCCTTTGACATCATTAGAATTCACAGCGCGAATTCCATAAACAAAATTGGGAAATCTTTTTTGAAAGTATCGAAAAAGAGCATATCCAGGAACTCCCGAAAGCCCTGTAATCAGAATGGGGAGCCTGATATGATTGAGTGCAAGATCACTATTTTCGAACATACAACAAAAACGCTGCAATTTGGTGGGGGTGAACTATTTCACCGCTCCGCATTTTTTCTTCAATTTCTTCAGTGGTAAGCCGGAGAGAATCGATATCTTCTGTGTCATCAAATTTTGTTTTTCCATTTGCCGTCACACCCTCGGCAAGGACCACAAAAAAGCGACCCCGATGCCGATCTGGATTCATGGGAAATTCTCGAAGAAAAGTCCAGCGTCCACCCGCAAAGGCACATTCTTCTTGGAGTTCACGTTGAGCGGCTTCTAATGGGGTTTCCCCGAGATCGATTATTCCTGCTGGGAATTCCAACGATTCCGCATGAATTCCGTGGCGGTACTGATGCGTCATAATCCACTTGCCCTCAATATCCCGAGCAAGAATCAAAACCCAATCCGGTTGCCAGAGTGTATAAAAGTCATCAATGATTTTTCCGTTGGGGAGTTCACACGTCTCTTGATTCACACGAAGCCAGCGAGAATCCAATAAGGGCTTACTCGCGACCGTTCTCCATGCCTTGTTCTTATTCATTGATATTTTTTGTCTATACGCTTCTGATTCTAGAAGGTCGAGACAGGCTCCAATAAGGACTCATCAATATTGTTGTAATTGTAATGATATTCTTTTTCTAAAAGATACAGAACCAGTTTGGTATTGCTCCAGTCTTTTTTCACCCCAATCGTTTCCAAGCCTTTAGTAATCAGCGGCATCGTGGCAACCAGATCTAATTTCCAACTGGAGCCATCCCAAGTAAAAAGAATAATAGGAACTTTAGAACTCGTAGCAAGACCCACACTACCACGATCATTTTTCACTTCAAATGGACCGAGCTTTAAATTGACGGCGCGCTGAATCACACCATTAGACCCTGTCACCAGCGAAAGCATTCTATCCTCTGGCACTTTCCACAAACGCTCCCGTTCATAAAGGCGATAGGTTACCACCGCTAGAATTTCACAGAAAGGACGCTGTTCCAAAATTTCTTTGGGTGCTGTTTTCGCAAGTGCTTCTAAAGTATCCATCCAGAAACGGGAAGAATCCGTGATGTAAGGATACAATTTTTCTGGAGAAACACCCTGGGCCACTAAGGACTCCATTTTGTTAAATGTATTTTCGAGTAAGAGTTGTTTTTCCTGTTGCACTCGCTTATAAGATCCCTCATCCTCGGAGGAACGCGGTGTTGCTTTCCCTGCACAAGAGGCAAGACCTAAAGAAACGGAGAGCAGAAAGGCAAGAAAGATTGTATTTTTCAAAAGATGCATCGCGATACCTATCTAAAAATGTCACTCGACGAACTGCTTCGGGAATGCCAACTCAAAGGCTACCAAGGAAGTGGCCCCGGCGGCCAACACCGCAATAAGACCAATACAGGTGTAAACCTCCGACTCAGTGCCTACAATTTAGAAATCAAGTCCTGTGAAAGCAGAAGTGCTGCCGAAAATAAGGTCCATGCGCTACACCGTATGCGTATGGCGATCGCTTTAGAAGTACGAGAAACGCCTAAACCGGTCTCAGAATTAAAATTCCCCGGAAGTAATGGAAGAATTCAAAGCTCGAATCTAGGCTTCGCTCCATTTATTGCCGACGTGCTTGATATTGTCGCTCTGAATAATGGGGATACCAAACCCGCAGCCGTAGCCTTTGGACTTTCTCCCACAGCGCTCACACGTATTTTGCATCAAGAAAAATCCGTGATTGAAAAAGTGCAATCCCTCCGCAAAGTCGGTGGGAAATGTCCCTTGCATCGTTAAATTGTAATCTATAAATCAAAGAA
>DBTP01000159.1 GCA_002307115.1 Fibrobacter sp. UBA1313
AAATTGTAATCTATAAATCAAAGAAGAAAAGGGTGCCTCTGGGAATTGCCTCGCACCCATTTTTGTAGATTCTCTACCATGAAAAATTTGATTACGTTTCTTTTGCTTCTTTTTGTAACCCCTTTTGCTGAAACGGGAGACTCGACTGCGGTTGCGGGTAAAACGGCCGCTTGGATTACTCTAGAAGGGGATGTAGACCCAGGAATGAATGATTATGCAAGGCGCGCGATTGCAGAAGCGATCCAACAAAAACCAGACTACATCATTTTCGAAATCAATACTTTTGGGGGTCGTCTTGATGCTGCGTTTGATATTGTAGATACCATCATGGGAGTGAAAGGCCCCAAAACAGTGACTCTCGTTCGCAACAAGGCCATCAGTGCAGGGGCCCTTATTTCTCTCGCGAGCAAAGAACTTTATATGCTTCATGGAACGACCATCGGCGACTGTGCTCCCATAGTCCAAAACAGTGATGGAACTCCGCAAATTATCGGAGAAAAAATTCAATCTCCACTCCGCGCCAAATTTCGAAACCTAGCACAAAAGAACCAGTATCCAGAACTCTTAAGTGCTGCGATGGTCACCCCCGAGTTAGAAGTTCTCGAACTCAAACACAAAGATTCTGTTCTTGTGATCGATGGTAAAAAGTACGCAAAGTGGACAGAGGCCGATAAAGCGTTTTGGGGATCTCCAAAAGTTCTCGTACCTGAAGGCGAACTTTTAACCATGACCGATGAAGAAGCTCTTGCTTTCAAATTCTCAAAAGCGACACTAGAATCGCCTCAAGCACTTGAAAAAATCCTAGGCATCACCCGCACAATCAAAGTGGAAATTTCTACTGGTGAAAAAATTGCCCGTTTTATTGGAACCATTTCTGGCATACTTCTTATTGTAGGTTTCGGAGCTCTCTATCTCGAATTTAAGACCCCAGGAATGGGTATTTTCGGTGTCATCGGAATCACCGCCATCGCAGCCGTTTTCTTTGGGCAATTCGCAGGTCAATTGGATAATTATTTCCCTGCAATTCTTTTGGTCATTGGAGCCCTTCTTTTTATTGTCGAGATTCTGATTCTTCCGGGCACATTCTTATTTGGAATTGGTGGCATTGGATTTATGATTGCAGCCTTAGCCCTGATATTCAAGGACTCGTCGCTCCCCTCTTTTATGCCCATTCTTTTTTCCGATACCGCCCCTTGGATTCGAGGTCTTTTCTACATCATGAGTTGTGCGGTAACCGCATTATTACTCCCCATTGTATTCTCACGCTATATCGTTCAGCTTCTCCCTGAAGGTTGGACCCCCATGCTCAGCACAGACCTTGCAGAAGCAAAATCCCCCACCGAAGCAATTTCTTCCATTAGCATTGGTATGGAAGGGGTCGCCACCACGCCACTCCGTCCGGTAGGGCACGCCAAAATTAATGGCATTCTTTTGGATGTTCAAACGCATGGCGATATTATTGAATCGGGAACCCCTGTCAGAGTGATCGCCGTTAGTGATGGAAGAATCTGGGTATCCCCAACAGCGGAAGAATCCTAGATGTTTTGTTTAAAAATTTGCAAAACCCGCTAACAACAACCTCCATATTTTACACAAAAAGCCCTGTCAAATGACAGGGCTTTTTGATGTGCACAGAAAAAATTATTTCTTGCTCAACTTATCGCAATTACCTTCCCAGAAATAATCAGAGACAATATTTTTCTCGCTGATCACAAAGTGAACCTTACACTCTCCTTCCTTATAGACGAGAACTTGCTCTTCCGCAACATTGAAAATGTATTTCGGGCAATCACCCAATAAGGACGATTCCGAACACTTCACATTCTCTTCCACGGGAAGTGTATAAGTCTCGGTAGGTTCACCCCACTTTGCCTTTAATTCAGAAACATCTTGCTTAAAATAGGCTCTGAGAACCTTATGTTCCCGCTTCTTTCCTAAGCCTTCACAATCGCCCGGTTTTCTTGCACGGATGCGGTAGTTATGAATAACGCCCTTATCATCGGCCAAGAAATCAATCATGCAAGCTTGTTTAAGTGCCGCAATAGCGCCAAAGCCCCCAATGCTCGAAGTCTGTGAGGACATTTCTGCATAACCCACCACTCGATATTGATTGGCCACAGTCGTATCCAAAGTAAGGTGTTCCTTTTTGTAAGGAATTTCATTCACATTTTTGCCGAGTAAATCACTTGCTTTTGTGGAACAACCCACTACTGTGAGCGCCAAAGCGACTGCACAGAACCCTATCATTTTATTCATTTGTATCTCCTGTTTATGAACAATCACTCATTGTGAAAAGTCCACTCTACCATTGTCCAAGAAGGCAAAAAATCATTTTGAAGCCCTCACTGGGTCACATTTTTTGTGACAAGGTGAAATATAACTACTTTTAGCTCGTGATTATTTGTTTTTTATCATAGGCATAACTAAAAAGTTTTTATTCAGGAGAACTCATGAACAATATGTTCATTCTAGGTATTATCATCGCAGGCATCATCGCCCTCATATTGTTAGTCTTTATTGCCAACTTCTTTAGCCTATGGCTACAAGCCTTATTCTCTAAGGCGAATGTCGGCATTCTCCAACTCATCGGAATGCGCCTTCGTAAAGTACCGCCTAAAATTATCGTTGACGCGCGCATTTTGAGCTGTAAAGCAGGGATGCCTGTAGATACCAATTTATTAGAAGCACATTTTATGTCAGGGGGTAATGTACTCCGCGTTATTCAAGCGCTCATCGCCGCAAACAAAGCAAACATTAAATTGGATTTCAAAGAAGCGACCGCCATTGACCTTGCAGGTCGTAACGTTCTTGAAGCCGTGCAAATGTCGGTGAACCCTAAAGTGATTGAAACGCCTCGCGTGAGTGCTGTTGCTCTTGATGGGATTCAGCTTCATGCCATTACCCGAATCACCGTCCGCGCAAGCATCCAGAAACTGGTCGGTGGCGCTGGCGAAGAAACGGTCGTTGCCCGCGTAGGCGAAGGGATTGTGTCCTCCATCGGTAGTGCAACCACCCACAAGGCTGTGCTCGAAAATCCGAATATGATTTCCAAAAAAGTCCTTGCCGCAGGTTTGGACGCCGGTACCGCTTTTGAAATTCTTTCCATTGATATTGCGGACGTGGATGTCGGTCAAAACATTGGCGCCATGCTGGAAACCGACCGCGCTGAAGCGGACAAGAAAATTGCACAGGCGAAGGCAGAGGAACGCCGCGCCATGGCTATCGCCGCAGAACAGGAAATGAAAGCCAAAGTCATGGAAATGCGCGCCAAACTCGTAGATGCAGAATCTCAGGTGCCTATGGCCATGGCCGATGCGCTCCGTTCCGGTCACCTCGGAGTCATGGACTATTACAATCTCCAAAACGTCAAAGCCGATACCCAAATGCGCTCACAGTTGGGAAACCAGAATACTGATACCGATTCGAACTAAAACGAAAGAGTGAATTCTATGGAATTAGTCCTTCTCTTCGCTGGAATTATCATCTTTAATATTGTTGTCAAAAGGATGCAATACAAAGCCCAACAGGACAAACGTAAAGTTGAAAATTCTAGGTCCGCTCAATCTGCACCAAGACCTTTGGCAAATTCGGATACGCCCCAGTCTCTGCAAGATCTGATTCGGAAGTTCAATGAACGGCAACAAGAAACACAGTCTGCGGCCGCTCCAAAAACTGTGGAGAAGGAAAATCATTCCCCGGCACACGAGGATACCCCTTCTGTATTAAACGAAGAAGCTCCGGTCACTCAGACACACCGCGAACAGTGGGAAGCTCGTAAAAAGGAATTATCCGAAGCGGCTTCTACACTGAACGCAGCGTCTAATCCCCGTATCGAATCTATGGCAAAGCCCATTATCCAAAAAAAAGCGGTGATTATACCCAATCATGGGATAACCAATTTCAAGTTAAACATTACCGAAGCGCGCGATGGATTCCTCTGGGCGAAAGTCATTGATGACCCTCGATTTCGGCGTCGGTCCCCACTTAATGTGAAGGCATTATAAGCCAGAAGATGAGATAGGCTATAATTCCAGCACCGCCGAGTAATGTGGCAAGCACCCAGAGAACGCGAACGAGGGTGGGATCCACTCCTAAGTATTCCCCGATGCCACCGCAAACGCCAGCAAGAAAACGATTCGTGTTAGAAAGAGTCAATTTTTTCATTGCTGAACCTCTGATATAATTTTTTTTCGTTCAAGAAGGAAATATTTCCTTCTTGTTCGTTTTTAAAGAGTCACTCACTTTTACCTAGGAGAAAAAATGAGTCTACTCTCAAAAAATACGAAAAAAACAATTCTTGTGGGAGCTCTCAGCGTATTATTACTCAGTGCCTGCCATGATAATGCATCTTCCGATAAAACGCCGTACGCAGGGGGCACAGCAGCAGTGCGCCTTGATATTGGAAGCATGGAAATGCCATTACTTGATAGTATTACCATCGACTGTTTTGGTGCCGACACCACACACTTGGTGACTATCTCTGCTGAAAGCACATTCGACTTAGATCTCCTCCCTTTTGACTCATGGGTCTTTAAGGCAAAAGTCTACGCGAACGGAGGATTACTCACCCAGGAAGGAGAAACCGAAGTCGCTGTAAGTGCAGGAGACCTAATGGATGTGGTGATCCAATTGCAGGCACTTATCGGCTTTATTTATGTGAAAATTCCATTGGGGCTCGGCAACCCCCTGGGCATTGAATCAGGAACACTCTCAATCGCTTCGGATCAACTGGACTCCACTTACACTTTTGAACTGGATGACAAGGAAGCAACCCTCAGCACCCAGGCTCTTCCCTTGGGCAAAACCTATTTCATTCAGATCCATTTATTCAACGCTCTCGGAGATACCATTTATGCATTCTCCGACAGTATTCTTATCAATGCGGATAACTTATTTCCCACCATTATTCTTGAATCGTTGCGGGGCGACATTTCCGTGAGCATCCAGATGCAGACGATGAGCCCCCAGGAATGGCAAGCGACATTCAGCACCAGTAAAAAAAGAACCCCTATCGCAGGGGATTTACTGATCACCGAATTTTTTGTCTATCCGAAAATTAGCGGAACTTCATTTGAATTTGTGGAAATTTATAATGGCTCCATTGATTCTCTCATTCTCGACAGTTGCACCCTCAGTGAATCTTCCAGCAAATCGAGAACGTTGCTCCCCGCCCATACCGTAATTCCCCCCGCCACATTCTGGGTCCTAGGGAACGATAGCGTTGACTCTCCCGATATTATTATTGACACGGGTGATCTTCCAAAATCAGCCCGCGCTTTAGTTTTCCATTGTCGAAGCGAAGTCATCGATTCCATTTGGTATAACACCGCAACAGATAGCACAAACACAAACCCGTTCCCTATGGCGACCGGAAAAACAACCCAGCTTCCTTTAGATCATTGGAAAACACAGGACTCGGGAACGTCCTGGTGCTTAGGAAACTCCACATTCCAATTTGGTGAAAATATTTTCTACGGGTCCCCTGGGAAAGACGCCTCCTGCCCCTAAAAGAAAAATTTACGAACGAATCTTTTTGTTGTTCATTCTCTGTTTGAAATCGGAGGGTGGATCAGGCGGCGGCTGGGGTCTATTAGGTGGGCCCGGCGGCCCCATATAATTTGGAGACATGGGATGAGGAGGTGGTGGTGGAATTGGCCCAGGATAAAGATAGGGGTCACAGACATCTTCACTTTCTCTACATAGAGCGCACAAGTAAGCAGGGCTACAATTTCCATAACGAGAATCGTAATAGAGATCTTGATAAAAATGCCCTTCAAAACAAGATCCACAAACTCTTTCCCACACACCAAAATTGCAGAGATCATCAGTGGTTATTCCACAAACGCAAGCGGAACCCGTACAGGTATTGCAAACTTGCACCCCGTAAGAATCATAATAACACCAAGTTTCGGTGACGTTTTCAGAAGGATCAGGGGCAACGCAAGAAACCATTGCCACAAATGCCAAAGCGAGCAATGCAGCAAAAGCCCCTATACGCATTTTAATCCCCTACCCTATTTCAGACTTGAGTTCTCGACTCATTAATTCTTCGATGGCTATCTTCGGTGACTTTCCACAGAAAAGCGCTTCGTAAACCGCATTGACAATCGGAAGTTCAACACCCATCTTTTCTCCGAGTGCCTTAGCGCTCCGGCAAGTGGGCACGCCCTCAGCGACCATCTTCATGTGAGACATGACCTGGTCCAAAGTTTCACCCTTACCGATACACTCCCCGACATAACGGTTGCGGCTATGACCCGAAAGGCACGTCACAATCAGATCACCCATGCCAGCAAGGCCCGCAAACGTATGAGCGTTCGCTCCCATCGCAAGCCCTAGGCGGCAAATCTCCGCCTGCCCGCGAGTAATCAAAGCCGCGCGAGTATTATCACCAGCTCCGATACCATAAAGAATTCCGCTCGCAATGGCAATTACGTTTTTCACGGAACCACAAAGCTCCACACCCACAATATCGGTAGATGTATAAACACGGAGATAAGAATTACTCATCACTTGTTGCACAAACTTGGCAGAGTCTTCGTTCGTACAGGCGGCAACAATAGCGGTAGAGACGCGACGGGCCACTTCTTCAGCGTGGGTCGGCCCACTAAAAGCGACCATGTGGTCTTCATCAAGCCATGGAACATTCGCAAGAATCACCTCACTCATCAACTGAAGAGAGCCTTCCAAAATGCCTTTCGTTGCACAGAGAACGATGGGCTTCTTGCCTTTCGGTGTCCAGGTTCCAAATTGTTTGGCCACGTTACCCATGAACTGGGATGGCACTACCAAAAGAACCATTTCCGCACCTTCAAGAGCGGCATTCATATCTGTCGTATAAACAAAAGAATCCGGGAAAATAACACCGGGCAATTTGTCTTTGTATTGGTGTTCCCGATAAAGCAAGTCCACTTCATCCTGCGAAAAGGTCCAAAAGGAAACCTGATGTCCATTGTCCGAGAGAACCTGGCCGAGAGTTAAACCCCAACCACCTGTACCTAATACTGTAACTTTCATGATGTGCGTAACCTTATTTATTCAAGTAATTTACACTTTTTTTCGTTTGCTACCAAAACCGTTTTCCGTACCATTCATTAAACGCTTCATATTAGCACGATGTTTATAAATAACAAAAACAGCAACGGCCCAAGCAACAATCAGAACCCCTAAGGAAATCTGATCGTGCGGGTAATGCTCAGGAAAGCAAAAACCTAAAGTGGAGATAATCGCAAGAGTGATGCAAGCCCCGATACTCCCCACCGAAACATACTTGGTGGTAACAGTCAAAAGGGTCCACACAAAAAAAGAAATAAGAGCGGTC
Source organism: Fibrobacter sp. UBA1313 (assembly GCA_002307115.1). Lineage (GTDB taxonomy): Bacteria > Fibrobacterota > Fibrobacteria > Fibrobacterales > Fibrobacteraceae > UBA1313. The sequence goes on from DBTP01000159.1 coordinate 7,322, forward strand.
ACCGGAGCGAGTGCTAAAAAGACCCCCATCGCCGTGAGCACGCCCTTGCCTCCACGAAAACCCGCCATGCACGTAAAACTGTGACCCACAATAGCGAGAATTCCCGCCACTAAAGGCAACCAAGAATAATCAGGCCCACCCGCTGCCACAGACGCTTCATTCATCCACAAAGCGATCATCGGCGCCAAAAAACCTTTCGCAAGATCAACAAAAACCACTGGCAACGCAGGCTTCCAACCGAGAACGCGGAATACGTTAGTTAAACCCGCATTTTTTGAACCATAAGCACGAATGTCGTAACTTTTACCGTTGACGAGCTTTGCCATCCACACGGCGGACGGGAGGGACCCCAACAGATATGCGATCGGAAGACTCAGTAAATTGTTCAAGATCTTCATCCTTTCGAAGAGTGAGCTTTTGGTCAAAATTTAAACGTAACGGAGCTCCAGATAACTGGAACGCATCAAAGAAAAGTTTCATCAAATATCGTTTATAAGCCTCGTCTACAAATTCAGGATAACGAGTTTCGATATCAATCACAGGGGGTTCTACCATGATCTGGCATGCCCGCATGAGCTTAATCGGTCGAGACTGGCGTGTGGGGTGAGGGTTCTTTTCACAAGCCTCCGCAAAGACTTCTGCCAAACGATCTCGTCCCAAAACACGGCGACAATTATTGTAGACGGTTTTAATTTCTTGAATCACGCGGTGAACACGCTGACCATCCTTCGCACTGATGGAAAGAATGGGCACAAACTCCAACATGGGTTCGCGCTCAAACATGTCTTTAACCAAGTGATCAAAAGATTTATCCGTTTTATTAGGAAGAATATCCCACTTGTTGAGGAGCAGAATAAGCCCCTTGCCCGCTTTACGAATATCCGTAATAATGCGGAAATCCTGAACTTCCAAACCGCGAGTCACATCGATAATGAGCACACAAAGATCCGAACGACGGATACTTTCCTGCGTACGCATGTTGCTGAAAACTTCTACTTCGTCAGAAACGCGTGCTTTTTTGCGAAGACCTGCGGTGTCAGTCACCACAAAAGGAACTTCATCTACGATAAAAGTACAGTCAATAGAATCGCGAGTGGTCCCCGGAATATCCGAGACAACGGCGCGTTCCTCACCTAAAATGCGATTAAGAAGCGTACTCTTACCTGCATTCGGGCGGCCAAGAATCGCAAAACGAATGGGACGAATCTCATCATGAATCCCTTTCGTTCCTCCCGGAAGGAGCCCAATAACTTCATCTAAAAGAGAGAGACAGGCATAACCCGTGAGAGCGCTGATGGTACGTGGTTGCCCAAGACCCAGGGGGAGGAACTCCCAGCTTTCGGTCCGATCTTCAGGGACTTCGCTCTTGTTCGCCACAAGGATCACCTGCTTATCCAAGCGTTTCACCATGCGAGCAAATTGCTGATCTAAATCAGTAATTCCCACACGGATATCCACCATAAACAAGACCAGATCCGCATCTTGCAAGGCCGTAAATATCTGAGCGCGCACACTGTCAGCGAGCACATCAATGGAGTCATCAGGCAAAAAACCACCCGTATCCACTACGGTAAATTCCCGCCCATTGTAAAAAGCCGTCTGGTAATGACGATCTCTGGTGACGCCATCACGGTCAGAAACCACTGCCGCACGACGACCGAGGATTCGATTAAACAAGGAGGACTTGCCCACATTGGGGCGTCCGACGATACAGACTATAGGTAATTTTGCCACGGCCCAAATATAGAAACGAAAAAGAAAAAACACCGTAACGGTCACATCGAAAGCTATTTATATATTTTTGTCAAGGTTTAATCTAGGTTCGTTCCGATCAGCCACTTGCTTTGCAAATCTTTGATTTGCTTTCAAATTCTGAAGTATTTGAGCGTTCCACAAAATTTGAGGTCCTTTGTGACATCTATTGACGGCAAAACAAAATTGCTTGCAGTCTTCGGGAACCCCGTGGGGCACAGCAAGTCGCCGCTTATGCATAATGCGCTTTTGGAGCATTTCGGCATCAATGCCGTCTACGTTCCTCTTTGCCCACCCGTGGATCATCTCAAAGAAGCGATTGAGGGATTTCGAACCTTGGGTTTCCTAGGTGCCAACGTGACAATTCCTTTCAAGGAAATGGTGGGGGCTTATTTGGACGAACTCTCCCCCATTTCAAAATTCACGGGAAGCGTCAATACACTCTATTGGAAAGAGGGCGTTGTCGGAGGTTCGCTTGTAGGAACCACCACCGATCCTTATGGAGCTCTCCAGTGTCTCGCAAAGGCCCATGAGCCCGTTGAGGGGAGACATGTGGCCATTTTAGGCAATGGAGGAGCGGCACGCGCCATCGCATTTTTATTCCATAGCTTAGGAGCCCAAATTACGATCGTTTGCCGAGACCAAGAGAAAGGCTCAAATCTCGCGCAAGCACTCCACAAAGCAAACCCGCAAAAATCTGTTCCTTCTGCGGTTCTGTTTCAAGATTTTCAAAATATCCGTGACGTCGATATCGTTCTCAATGCAACGTCTGTAGGAATGACTCCTCACGATCATATTTCTCCTCTCCCCAAAGAAGCCTTACATCCCAAAATGGTCGTCTGTGACATCGTCTACACGCCAACCGAAACGAAGCTCTTGCGAGAAGCGAAAGAAGTCGGTTGCAAAGTCATTGGTGGCTCCGCAATGCTTGTCTATCAAGGGGCTCAAAGTTTTGAATACTGGTTCGAAGGAAAAGTGCCCAACATTGATGTGATGAAAAAAGCACTCGGGATGGAGGAGTGAAATGAAAAGAGCTTCAGAGCAAACCGTTTACTTTACTGGCTTTATGGCGAGTGGTAAAAGTCGCATTGGTCGTGCTGTCGCGGATAGATTGCAGCGCCCCTTTGTGGATACCGACGCCCTCATTGCAGAACGCGCGGGCAAAACTATTTCTGAAATTTTCACCAACGATGGTGAAGCGGTTTTCCGTAAAATGGAACGCGATGTTTTAGCTGAAATCGCCGCCAATGAAACCCCTCGCATCGTGGCTCTCGGGGGTGGCGCACTCACGCAAGCTCCTATTCTTGAATTTATTCACCGCTCGGGAATTCTTGTGCGCCTTTGGGCAACACCCGAAGTACTTTCCGAACGCATCGGACGTAAAGCGACACGCCCCCTGATGGCGGGACTTGCCCCAGAAGAGCGTCTCAAAAAAGTCAAAGAGATGCTTGAAGAACGGGAACACTATTACCGTCATGCGGATTTTAGCGTAGAAAGTTCAAACGATTTTTCTGAGGATCATGTCATCGAACGGGTTGTCGCGTTGCTCAAATTCTGGGATGCGCGAGCGATCAACGTGGAAACCAATTCTGGGGACCGTTATCCCATTTTTATTGGGAAAAATTTAGTTTCCAATATGAGTAGTCTCTTAGAGGGTTTGCGACTAAACCCAAGCCACTCTTTCCTCATTTGCACAGATACCACAATCGCAAAAGCACAAGCGCCTCTTTTAAATACACTCAAAATGCAAGCGGGACAATGTCCCATTTTTAAATTCCGCGCAGGGGAAACGAATAAAAATTTGAACAGCCTGAATCAACTTTACACCTACATGCTCCGACGTCATTTTACCCGTAAGAGTTGCCTGTTGCAATTTAGTGGCGGCGTTGTGGGAGATATGGCGGGTTTTGGTGCGGCAACCTACCAGCGCGGGATTCCTTTTATTCAAATTCCCACAACACTGTTGAGTATGGTCGATAGCTCTGTCGGTGGAAAAGTGGCAGTAAACCACCCCGAAGGCAAGAACATGATCGGGGCATTCTATCAGCCTCACGCGGTGCTTTGTGACCTAGAAACCCTTTCCACACTGCCTTTCCAAGAATATCTCGCAGGGCTTGCAGAAGTCGTCAAATACGGCATCATCTATGACGAGCCCTTCTTTTGTTTCATGGAAAAAAATGTGGAAAAAATCAAAAATCGTGATTTGGAAACCGTGAGCGGTCTTATTCATCGCAGTTGCGAAATCAAAGCCGAAGTCGTAGGCATTGATGAAAAAGAAACTGGACTCCGCGCGATTCTCAACTATGGGCACACTTTTGGACACGCCATTGAAAAACTGCATAATTATGAATTTTCTCATGGTATGGGTGTGAGTTTGGGAATGCGCGTCGCCGGTAGACTTTCTACACTGACCCACCGTTGGACAGAAACAGAAGAAATTCGACAAAATGCACTTTTAGACGCTTTGGGATTCCCAAAAACTTGCGCTGTAGACGCAGAGGCCGCTTGGGAGGCCATGGGTATTGATAAAAAAGTGGAAAAAGACAAACGCGTTTATATTTTACCGACAAAAATCGGAAAAGTGGAAAAAGCCACAGCCGTGAATGAATCACTTGTTCGCGAAGCATGGGCTTCTATCCAACCAGGAGATCACTTATGAGCATTCTCGTTACCGGCGGCACAGGTGCCCTAGGTTTCCATATCCTTTCTGGAGTCACTCGTTCTGGACGAACACTCCATAGTTTCAGCGACGAACAACCTCAGCCATGGCAAAAAGTACAAGACGTCCAATATCATACGGGGAACTTGCTGAACTATAGAGAAGTCTTTGAAATAATTCAAAAAGTGAACCCCACTCACGTCTATCATCTCGCCAGTCAATCTTCTGTCGG
>DBTP01000135.1 GCA_002307115.1 Fibrobacter sp. UBA1313
TGGGCTTTGGATTATCTAGTCGCCGATTGAATTCTTGAAGCGGCGATGCGTGAGAGGTGAAGATGAAAAAAATATGTGGAGAGTACGTACAAAATATTTGTCCAGGTTGGCCCACTGATTCTTCCATTGCTTCTCATGTTCAAGTGCTTCGCAGTTGAATGCAAAGTATGTGGGACGAGGGTCTTGGTGAGCCCTATAGTGTCCATGGACACTACATCAATATGAGTAATGCCGATTATTCTGAGCTTGCGTGCGGTTTTTCAGAAGTGAGTGGCAATTTATGGGTCAATATGAATTACCGGTAAAATTAGCGCGTGATTGATGAGATAAAGATCACTCTTAAATTTGAAAATAGAGAAATTAAGGTAAGTAATGGGTAAAATGATCCCATTAGACGTTTCTTCTTATTGCATAAGTATTCATTTAGATATATTTTTTGTGTAGTTACAGGTAATATTCACGTATAGGCAAGTGGGGTATACAATGATTCCAGAAGAAACGATCATCGCGATACAGAAGAAGTTCCATTCGCTTATTTTGGAAAGGGCGTCCAAATTGGTGCGTCAAGCGAACGTGGAGTTACCGAGTTTGATGGATATCGCTCAGTCTGCAAAAGAAAAGGCTTGGTTTGATGTTCCCGGCTTAATCAATGGCATTGCTTATCACCTAGAAAATGGGCCAGGAGGCAAGGTCGCTTTGATTGTGGAAAGTTGGTGCCGGGTTCTTGTGGGCAAGGAACAACCAGAAGAACGCATCATTAAAGATTATACGCTTATTGATGGTACCGAAGACCGCTAGATTTTTCCATAGACTATTGGACTTTTAAAAGTAGCACGCGACAAAAGTTCGTTTGCTACTTTTTTTATGCTAAAATAAAAATACGTTGTTCACAGAGATTCACAAAATTTAAAAATTATGCTTGATTTATTACTACTTCTTCTGGGATTCTTCCCTCTGATTTACGGTGCGAATATCCTTGTGGATAGCGCTTCTTCATTGGCAAAAAGATTGAATATTCCCAATATCGTCATAGGGCTTACCGTTGTGGCCTTAGGGACCTCTGCTCCTGAAATAGTGGTCAATATTTTTGCTTCAATTTCCGGGAAGAATGACATTGTTTTGGGAAATGTTATCGGGAGCAATTTATTCAATATCTTTGTGATCTTGGGAATTTCCTCAATCATTTATCCGATTGCGATGAGAACGACAACCACATGGATTGAGGTCCCCCTTTCTTTACTGTCGGCCCTTGTGGTGATTGTGCTTGCCAACGATATGTTTATTGACAAAGCGGATATATCGGTGCTTTCGCGGATTGATGGACTCATTATGCTTGCTTTTTTCGTCATTTTTCTCGCCTACAACGTTTTGCTCTCCAAGTCCGGCAAGATTGTGGATGAGGAAACTGCGGTTAAAAATTATTCGGTTAGCAAATCTATTGTTTTGATTATCGTAGGTTTGGTGCTGCTTTTGCTGGGTGGTAAAATCATCGTTACTTTTGCAATCCATCTTGCCCAAAGCTTTGGCGTTTCTGAAAGAATCATCGCGATCACCATTGTATCTATAGGAACGTCTCTGCCAGAACTTGCCACGTCTATTATGGCTGCAAGAAAAAAGAATATGGATATTGCGATCGGAAATGTTGTGGGTTCCAATATCTTTAATATTTTTCTGGTTCTGGGGCTTTCTGCGGTGATCAACCCCGTATTGATTCAGCCGATCTCGAATTTGGATATGCTGGTGAATATCGCGGCAAATATTTTACTTTTCGTCTTTATTTTTACAGGCAAAGGTCGCCGTTTGGATCGGTGGGAGGGCATGATTTTCCTCACGCTTTATGTGGCCTATCTAGGGACTCTTATTTTATTGTAAGACTATTATCGGGCGTAGTGAAACTCTGGCGAGGAGCCATCTGGGCCGGTGAGAGTTCGAGTCCACACTCCTTCGCTACGAGTAAGCTGTAATGTGAAAGAGCCCTCTTCAATGATGTTATTTTCGCTATAGTTTTGCCAAGTCTCATAATTTATGCGTATAGTGATTTGACGACCGCTTAAGCAGCAAAAAAGCCGGTTATCCGACTCGGTAAATTTGGGCTATGACACTCCACAAACCAAGAAGGAACCGGCAGATGAAAAATACTCTGAAGCCCGGTGCTTTACCCCAGAAAAGCAAGGGGCTCCTCTAAAAATTGGTTTGCGACCATGGAATTGAGCGAGTATTGTGCAAAACGAATGTCAATTGACAAGTTTACTTGTCAATATGACTGAGTGCAGCCAATGACGCTTTAGCGTCAAACCGAGCAAGAAACACGAACACTTGCGCTTCAGCGCTTAGTGAGAGTGATCCCTGTGGGAGCAGGCGCGAAAAGTGGAGTGTTATTAACCACTTTGAGCAACGAACGTTTGCGATGTGTCACAGCCGATTTGTTGCGGAGTCACTTTGTTCCATCCTCACCCCTACGGGGCTGTAGGTCAGCTCTGCGAAGCCTGATGTTCCCCGGAGGGAACCGGCTTCTGGTCATAGAAAAAGAATTTTTAGAGGTAACCCAATGAAAGTGATGAGGTTATAGAACTCACGAGTGAGAAAGGGTGTGGGACGATGAAAAGAAGCTTGAGCTTGTCTTTCTTTGCAGGCGAAGTCAATGCAAGGAAAAAAGTTTTTCATTCTCGAACAGGGTCATGATGCTACGAATTAGCTTATTCTGGAACCACCAGCAGAACCTGTATCTTTTCGGACAGCACGTTTAGAGGAGGGGGTTGTTTTCAGTGAAACAAGAAAAATGATGATTTTAACTCAAATGGCAATGTTTAGCTTTCGTGGCTAAGCTATTTTGGACAGTAGTAAAAAATCTATAATCTATGATTACAAAAGGTCCCGTTGATTCAGAACCTCATAGAAACCGACAGAATCATCAGATTCGCTGGGAATAGTATATTTGTGGGGACTTTTTAGCGGGATCAGGATTATGCAAGAGCACACAGAAACGCAAGAACTTTACCACGAAATTTTTGGCTCGGTTTTGGATCGTACGGATTTGACGCCCTATTTGTTGCGCAATTGCTACGATTATAAAAGTTCGCTGCAACGAGCGACCTTGATGATGGGGAATAGAGGGTTTCAAGTGGTGAATGGGGTTCTAGGTCCTGGGGAAATGGAGCGCGCTTCCGGTTACGTTTCCAAGGCCATTGATTTTATGACGCGTTGGCTTTTCCCAATGGTCGACGATCAGATGAAACACCTTTTGGAACTACCCTCGCTACCTATTGAGCAACAAAATCGCTACCGCAATGCGATTGAATCGATTCATACATTACAGACTTTGCTGGTGGGGAGCCCTTTAGCTTCGCTTATCGCTGAAGATCCCCGAAATTTATTTTTACTGGTCTCAGCCAAAAAATATCCTCATCTTTTTGAGGGACATCCCTCGGTCACTCAAGTGCCTTCGCGTTGGCGTTTTGCCGCTTGCGCGGTTCTTAAAATGTGTCATTTGATTAAGTCGATTGAGGAAGATAGTCAGGATATTTACGATTACGCGTGCTTGGGCATGTTTTTTGAAACACACGCTATTTCCTTGAGCGGTTTGTACCAATTCCCTTGGACAGAGTCCACAATATTCCCCACGGATGAAAATGCGCGTCGGGCTTTTGTGAAAGTCGCCTCTTTCTTCCGCAAACTGTATGCTTCCATTTCTGTCAACGAGGATGGTGGTCTGGTATTCAATAGCGGGGATGGCGTGCAGGTCGATCTGGTTGAAGTCAAAGCGCGATTGAAAAGCCCGGAAAGTATGTTTGCAAAATTAGGCAAAGATGCCTCGGGTGAGGTCTATAATTTACGCGATATTTTGGCGGTTACTTTTTTACTCAAACGCCGCGATGATTCGCTCACTTTATTCCACGCCTTGCAAAAGCAGGGTGTTATCTTGCAAGAAAATACGGTGTCGACTTCCATTACGCAGACGCTTTATGATACCCCAGAAGATATGGCGAATGCTATTCGTATTTTGATGTGTAACTTGGCTCGACGTGAAGGCTATGAGGCGAACCCTTCGGATCACGAAGTGTTGGAAAATGCAACCTCTTTTTTGAATGCCTTGACAGCAAATGAACGCAATAACCCCCATAGCTCTGGGTTGCATCGCAAGTTCCAATGCAAAATTAATTACTCTGTCCCGGTCCCTTTGCGTAGAGATACTTACCGGGTACTGATGCCTCTCGAAGAAGCTCCTCAAGAAGAATTAATTATGCGGCAGCATACGCTTCCCGTGGAACTTCGGATTTCAGATATTCATAGTTGGCAAGTTTCTGAACTTTCGGGAGATGCTCATCATGACGCCTATAAATGTCGTCAGTTATTGGTTCTTTTAAATCGGTTGTTTACCCCGCTATTTAATTTCCCCAAAGAAGCCATTACCGCTTTGCGTGCTGATCAGAACCGATTGTTTAAATAAGAGGCCTTTGGTCTATGCACGATAAGTGTCTGCGCGTTTTGAGGGATGAAACAGAGGGTGAGACTTTGAAACCGGAGTGGCTCTTTCCAGAATTTGATTCTAGACTCTGGAATAAAAAATGGCTGGAATGGACTTATTCAGATTTTTTTATCGGCGGATAAAACGTTCTTAGTGCGCACAATGTGACTTTGAGCGGATAAAGTGTACGGGGGTGATTTTAGCGAAAGAGAAAAATGGTTTGGAAGCCATGTAGTCATTGTGGGAAAGGTGAAAAACTTTGAATCTTTGTATATTGC
>DBTP01000194.1 GCA_002307115.1 Fibrobacter sp. UBA1313
TTGATGACTTCCAATATTGGATCGCGTCTGTTTCAGGATTCGAAAAAGCCAGTAACTTTAGCAGAAGTGATGCCAGAACTTCGCGAGTTCTTTAGACCGGAATTTTTGAACCGCTTGGATGAGACTATTGTGTTTAGCAGTTTGGATAAGAAACAAATGTTAAAGATCGCTGGGCTCAAGTTCAAAAATCTTGCGAGCCGTGCGGCGCGGCAGGGTTATTTGGTAACGGCGACGCCAGAGGCGATTCAGGCGATTTGTGATAAGTCTTACGACCCGCAGTTTGGTGCCCGCCCGATCGAACGTTTCTTGCAGAAGGAAGTGGAACGGGTGCTCTCACATGCGATCCTTTCGGGAAGTATGAAGCCGGAAGTGCCTACAAAGATGGACTATAAAAACGATATTTTTGTCATTGAATAAAGATATTTCAGATAAACTAAAAAGCGTTCCATTGGGGACGCTTTTTTTTGAAAAAAAATGAGAGAGAGCTTTTCACTAAAGATCGCAGGTGAGATAGATACCTGTGCGAACGTTGTTGTTGTTTTTCTCTTGCAGAATGCCAATGGCGAGTTCGCCCAAAACACGTAAGTTGGGAAGCAATCCCACTTCAATGCGTGGCACGAGATCAATCATAAAATCATCGGTAAGATTGCCTAAGCTGCCTGAAGTTTCAACACCCATCATCGCTCGCACAGAATTCCCTAACTGTAATTGCGGCGTGAGCCCGATGCCTAATTTCGCGTAACCGTCTTTACCCGTCACCGCATCAAAAAAACCAATACGTCCTTCAATGAGGTTGGAAAAATTCTTCGATAATTTTTGAAGTTGAGCATAGGAAAATACGAGGCCACCGCCTTCGCTGTTGTTGAGACCTAGTAGAAAGTCGGCTTCCAGAGTCCCGTATTCACGGATGCGGTATTTGGCTCCGATGTCTGCAAAAGTGTTAATATTTTTTAGTTTATCGTTCGTGGTGGAAAAGATCTTACCACCAAATTCCCAGTAATCGTTAATGGCCACTTGAGCATTGATTGGTAGTGTGCCATCTTCAATATAAGCCGTATAAAAGCCCGCTCCGACAGTGAACCGATCTCGCACCATGAATTCAGGACCAAAAGTATAACGGGTATCCCAAAGGCGATCTAGTGCGGAGGCGTAGACTGCTAAAAGCATGAGGACTAGGAGGATCACTCGAACCATAGGCTTCAAAAGTACTTAAATTTTGGCTAGTTGAGAGGTTATTATGATTGAACCACGTCCAGAACTTGAAAATTTAGCTGATTATGTCCCAGGAAAATCCATTGAGGAAATCAGTGCTCGTTACGGTTTGAAGAAGGTTGTGAAGCTTGCTTCTAACGAAAATCCATTAGGAGCTTCTCCGAGGGCTTTAATGGCCTACCAAGAAATAGCCTCGACTTTGCACATGTATCCTCGCGGTGATGCTCCAGAATTAATTGCCGCTCTTGCAAAGAAAGCGGGATTGTCAAAAGATTATGTCGTGATCGGTAATGGTTCTGATGAAGTTATAGACCTCATTGCAAAAGCGTTTATCCGCCCAGGTGATCGTTGTCTTGGGATGGAACCCACATTCTCTATGTATCGATTTTCGACTTTGTCTGTGGGGGGCTTTTTTGAAGCGTTGCAAACTGGTGCTGAAAAACCCTCATTGGATCAACTCTTGAGTTTAATAGATTCCAAGACTCGTGTGGTATTTATTTGCAATCCGAATAACCCTACGGGTTGGTATTTTACAGATAAAGAAATTCGCGACTTTTTAGCTAAGGTGCCGAAGTCCGTTTTGGTCTTTGTGGATGAGGCTTATGCGGAATTTGCGACTGCAGGGGACTACCCCCAATTGAATCAATCTTTGGATGAGTTTCCGAATTTATTTATCAATAGGACATTCAGTAAAATTTATGGTTTGGCGGGGCTTCGTGTGGGCTATGGTTTTGCCAATCCCAAAGTGATCAAGGAACTTTGGAAAATAAAGCCCCCCTTTGATGTAAATCGTGCGGCTCAGGCTGCGGCTCTTGCGGCTCTGGGCGATGAAGATCATTTTCAACGGACGCTAGATGTCAATGTTCAGGGGATGGCCAAATTGAGTGCCGCTATGGAAAAATTAGGGTTCCTCGTGTTACCGAGCCAAGCGAATTTCATTTGTGTGAAAATAGGCCCCGAAGCAAAAGCGTTGGTCGAATTTTTGGAGCAAGGTGGTGTTATTGTGCGAGGCTTAACCAGTTTTGGTATGCCCGAATGGATTCGTGTGACTATCGGTCTTTCCGAGGAAAATGAATTTTTCTTGCAACGGATTGCTCTTTGGGGAGGTCTTCGTGGCTGAAATTCAGGACTTGCTTAAAATTGCATTGGGAGCCTCAGAAGTTGCAGAAAAAATTATTCTCTCCCATTACCAACAAAATATCCATGTGGAATGGAAAAAAGATAATACCCCTGTGACTATTGCTGATAAAGCATCCGAAGAGGCTATCCGAAATTTTTTTGCTAGAGAAACCCCCGATTTTGGTATGATCGGTGAAGAGTTTGGCGTGGAAAATCCAGAGGCAGAATACCAATGGATTGTAGATCCTATTGATGGCACCAAGTCATTTATTCATGGCGTTCCTTTATTTGGTACTTTAATCGGCCTTTATCATAAAGAAACGCCACTTGTGGGCATTATTCGTCTCCCGGCTTTGAAAAGTTGCTTGTGGGCTTCTCGTGGGGA
>DBTP01000204.1 GCA_002307115.1 Fibrobacter sp. UBA1313
TTGTGTACCAAAGCCGTGTCTGTTTCTTCGGCAAAAGATTTTTGCAGGGCATCGAGTGAAGGAATTTCCGAAGCGGAGAGAGAGGAATCGATTTTGCTCCCATCGAGCATTTGTGCGAAACCTTCCTGGAACCACAGGGGCGCTTTGCCTTTGGACATCTCTTGGATAAATGCATGGGTGAGTTCGTGGATTAAAACGGAGCGTTGCTCTGGCCAATGTTCCATGATGCGAAGGGGAATGCGCATTTTGCCATCATAGACGGCGGCCCCCCAGTCGGGTTTGGGGCTTGTTCCCTCGTATTGTTTACTTTGGTAGAGAACCACAGGAATCTTGTGGCTGGGGTAGAAATCCCACAAGAGGCACAAAGAATCATAAGCATGTTCCAGTGTGGCAAATAAAGAATCACTTGCGGCAAGAGCTTCGGAATTTTCAAAGCCGAGTTCAAAATGGGGGGATCTTATGTTGCCGAGATTTCTGGATTCCAAGTCGAGAGCGGTTGCTTTATTTTTCATTTGCAAGGCTTCACTATCGAGTATGCCGAGGGCTTCTGCTTGTTTTAAGGCGGCGAGAGCGTCTTCGTATTTTTCTTCCATGAAAAAAAATTTTCCGAGCATGGACCAAAGGGCGGGATCTTTGGGGGTTATGGCAGAAAGGGCTTCTAAATTTTCTGCGGCACAGGCCCATTGCTTTTGCGCTAAACATTCGTTTATTTTGTTTGTAATCTCATGGTAGGCGGTGAGAATAGAATCGTTCTGTGTGAAATCGGTTTGTACAGTGAGCCGCATTGGGGGTGACTTTGTGCGGTGAGGAGAAAGGCCATGCCAGAGAATCCCGCTTGCCACAACGAGGAGCGCGACGATGAAAAATACAAGCTTATTCATAATTTTTCCGCATCCTCCGGCAAAATCTTGTTGTTCAAATAATAGTTATTGTACGCTTTTTTCTAAATTTTGCCCCGACTGGATGTCGTATTTCCAGCATCGGACTCAAAAAGACTTCAAATGGTTGGCGTCTTTTTGTTCCACAATATAAAGGATTCTCTATGTCTCAGATAGAATTAACTCTTCCCGATGGCTCCATTCGTACCGTAGCCAGAGGGACCACCGGACTTGAAATCGCTAAAAGTATTGCCGAGGGACTCGCACGTAAAGCACTTGCGGTGAAACTCGGTGATAAGATCCTTGATCTTTCCTACCCACTGACTACCAGCGGCACTTTTAAGATTATCACGCCCAGCAACGAGGATCCGGATGCGCTGTATGTGCTCCGTCACTCCTGCTCACATGTGCTTGCAGAAGCGATTTGCGATTTGTACCCGGGCACTCAACTTGCCTATGGTCCTCCCGTGGAGAAGGGTTTCTATTACGATTTGATGACGCCAGTTCCTTTGACGCAAGATGATTTTGAGAAAATTGAAACACGCATGAAGGAGATCATCAAGGAAGATCGTCCTTTTACTCGCATTAATGTGAGTGCGGAAGAAGGCCTTGCTCGCACCGCGAAGGATAAGTATAAGAAGGACAATGCAGAACGTGCTCTCGCCCGCGAAGGCAACGACGGTACTCTTAGTTTCTACGCCAATGGGGAACCCGGCAAGAACTGGGAAGATTTGTGCGCAGGTCCTCACGTTCCTTCGACGGGCAAACTCAAAGCATTCAAGGTGCTTTCTCTCGCAGGGGCTTATTGGCATGGTGACCAAAACAGCGATCAGTTGACTCGCGTGTATGGAACTTGCTTTGCCGATAAGGATGGTCTGGAAACGTATTTGAAGTTCCTGGAAGAGGCCGAGAAACGCGATCATCGTAAGATTGGTCGTGATATGGATCTGTATCACATTGAAGATCATTCCCCAGGTATGGTGTTTTGGCACCCCAAGGGAACCGTGATGGTGAATGCGCTTAAGGATTATGTCCGTAGCAAAATTGACCGCCGTGGCTACAAAGAAGTGATCACTCCAGAAATCGTAGATAAGTCTTTGTGGATCAAGTCAGGTCACGCGGACAAGTATAACGAGAACATGTTTAAAACGATGGCTGGTGACCGTGAAATGGCCGTGAAGCCAATGAACTGCCCTTGTCATATTCAGATTTTTAATCAAGGTCTCAAGTCCTGGCGCGATTTGCCGCTTCGCCTCGCGGAGTTCGGTAAGTGCCATCGTTATGAACCTGCGGGAACCATGCATGGTTTGATGCGTGTGCGGGGATTTGTACAAGATGATGCTCACATTTTCTGCACCGAAGATCAGATCGCTTCTGAAGTGGCGGATTTCTGCCATTTGGTGAAAGAGATGTACAACGATTTTGGTTTTACCGAAATCTTGGTGAAGTTCTCTACTCGCCCTGCGAAACGTGTGGGTGATGATGCCTCTTGGGATAAGGCAGAAGCGGCCTTGGAATCTGCGACTAAACTGGCCGGGCTCGCGTATCAGCTGAATCCGGGTGAAGGGGCTTTCTATGGCCCGAAGCTAGAATTTGTGTTGAAAGATTCTCTCGGTCGTGATTGGCAGTGCGGAACCATTCAGGTAGACTTCAACTTGCCTGCTCGCCTAGGTGCGGAGTATGTAGGTAAAGACAACCAGAAGCATATTCCGGTGATGTTACACCGCGCGGCATTGGGTTCTATCGAACGCTTTCTCGGTATCCTTATTGAAGAATACGTGGGCGATTTCCCGCTTTGGCTTTCGCCGGTGCAGGTGCGCGTCCTTGCTCTTTCCGAGAAGTACGTGGATTACGCAAAGACAGTGCAGAAAAAATTGATCAATGTCGGCATTCGCACGGAACTTGATGAAACCAATGAAAAGGTGGGCTATAAGATTCGTCAGGGGGAACAGAATAAGATCCCTTATCTCTTAATTGTGGGCGAAAAAGAAGCGAGCGAAGGCAAAGTTTCCGTGCGCAAACGCAAGGAAGGAGATCAAGGTCAAAAGACCGTTGCCGAATTTATCGCCAGTATTCAAAACGCTTGCCGTATCGGCTAAATCGCAATTCCTTTTAAAATTCAAAATCCTCGTCTTGAATAAGGCGGGGATTTTTTTCGCGATAAATTCTGACTCCGGAACGGATTCGCGCGAGTTTAGAGGGGCCCTTTATGCTTGTTCGCGTTTTTTCTCGGCTTGTTTCGCGTTGTTAAAGCATTGGGTCATTTCTTCTGTGAGGAGAGCGGCGGCTTTGGATTGCTGCATGTCTTTATACTTCTCGACAGAAATGGGGTCGAGTACTTCTAGCTTGTACTGATACTTTTGTGTGGGATGAAAACTCAGCATTTTATCGTATTTGCGAAGTCCTATCTTTTCGTTACCACCAAAGTAAATCGGAATCACGTCTCTTTTGGTAGCAAGGGCAATACGAGCGGCCCCTTTCTTTAAGGAAAATGGACAACCAGGACGTGTTCTTGTGCCTTCGGGAAAAATGATAAAACAATTGCCTTTGTCCATAGAAGCGGCACTGTCCCGGATAATATCCTCAAAGTCGAGTGAATTTGGAATATACAACCGATTGACAACCCAGCGCATAATATTCTTCCCACCGAGTGATGCTTTGATCAGGCAATCCGCATTGGGAATAATGGACATCAACATCACTACGTCTAGTAAAGACGGGTGGTTTGCGATGATCACTTTGGATTGTAATCCTTGGAGTCTTTCTTTGTTCTTTACTTCAAACGTCAGAAGGCGCGCCCACTGCATCTGTTTGACGAATAAGGTAAATGCTTTATTGACGACAATTCTCCCCAATCGTTTGAACTTTTCAGGAGAACCGAAAGAAAT
>DBTP01000139.1:0-1986 GCA_002307115.1 Fibrobacter sp. UBA1313
CCAAGCGCAAAACCACCACCAATCACAAATCCAAATTCCCTTTTTTTATGGATCACAAAATCATTCAAATCGGTGTCCGAATAGTAATCTTGTTCTATATAGGAATCGCTCGTCCTATTGAGAGATACCATGGGGCCCACATCAATGAAAAATCCATGGGTTCTTTCATAGGTTTTGAAATGGAAAAGGAATTTAATGTCAACGCGCTGACTTTCTAACGTATAGTTCTCATTTTGAGTGTAAGTGTAAGTGGAATAGGAACTGGTGACCTCATGATCATATTCATAAGTTTCGGTTTGCGTTGCGATAGCAACAGTAGGGCGAAAATAAATTTGAGGAGCAATGGGAACTTGGAAAAAGAGGCCCAAAGAAGCGGTTCCTCCCGAAGCCTCTTCATCAAAGAAGTGCTTGGAATTTGAGTACCAAGTGGGGCCGATTTCAAAACGGGTTCCGAAGAATAAGTCTTTATTCGGAGTCGCAAAACTCGCGATGGCTAAACAAAAAATCAATGCTGTAGATTTGTAAAAAATAGACATTGGACCCTTCTTGTAAGATTGTACTTAAAAATAATCTTTATTTGAAAAAATACCAAAGAAAGAGTGAGTCCTCTCTTTACGGGATGTCGAGTTCCCCTATTTTTTTGTTTACGAATGTAAACGGATTCATTCCCTCAGGAGTAATGAAAAAAAGAGGTTTTATTTAGTTTAATGAAACCCAAACACTCCCTGACGCCTTTAGGTTCAATCCTTTACCTAGAGGCGTCGTTTCTTTTAAATCGGGAAAAATTTGCCTTTTTTTATGGTGAAGCCTGATTTTATGAAACGAATCCCTGCTTCTTTGCATAGGAAAATGAATTTTTAGAAGTGCCCTCTAGGGAAGGAGCACTTGAACGCTGTGTATTGGTGGTGAAACAGAACGCTTTTTAGACTTTGGCCTGAGACTTTCCCCAGCTATCCTTCAGTTCCACTGTCCGGTTGAACACAAGATTTCCCGGCTTGGAATCTTCAGAATCCAAGCAGAAATACCCGATGCGCATGAACTGGTAACGATCGGCGAGGGTCGCTTCTCCAAGCATAGGCTCTAACTTTGCTTGCTTTTTTACCAAAGAATTTGGGTTCACAAAGTCCATCCAGTTTTGACCTTCGGGGACGGCGGCCGGGTTTTCGAGAGTAAACAAGTTGTCGAAAAGGCGCACTTCGGCATCCACTCCGTGAGCGACGCTGACCCATTGGATGGTGCCTTTGACTTTGCGACCATCGGGACTTTCGCCGCCACGGCTTGCGGGATCGTAGGTGCAATGCACTTCGGTGATTTTTCCTGTGGCGTCCTTGATGACGTTCACGCACTTGATGAAATAGGCCCCTTTGAGGCGCACTTCACCCTCGGGGTGCAGACGGAAATACTTCTTGGGCGGGTTTTCCATGAAGTCCTCGGCATCGATGTAGATTTCTTTGCCAAAGGAAATTTTGCGGGAGCCCTGTGCCGGATTCTCTGGATTATTTTCGACCTCGATCATGTCTTCGCGGCCGTCTTCCCAGTTGTCAATGACCACTTTAATAGGGTCCAGTACGGCCATCGCGCGCTGGGCACTCGCGTTGAGTTCTTCGCGGATGCAGAAGTAAAGGAGGTTGATATCCACCATGCTATCTGCTTTAGAAATGCCGATGCGATCCGCAAATTCGCGGATACTGGAAGGGGAATAACCCCGGCGACGAAGGCCACTCACGGTAGGCATACGGGGATCGCTCCAACCCATGACGACTTTGTTTTGCACGAGTTCGAGCAAACGGCGTTTGCTCATCATGGTGTAGGTGAGGTTCAAGCGCGCGAACTCAATTTGCTGCGGGCGATTCGCGAGGCCAAGGGCGATGAGGAACCAGTCGTAAAGAGGTCTGTGGGCTTCAAATTCCAACGTGCAAATGGAGTGCGTAATGCCTTCGATCCAGTCGCCGAGAGGGTGTGCAAAATCGTACATCGGGTAAATGC
>DBTP01000139.1:2234-4452 GCA_002307115.1 Fibrobacter sp. UBA1313
TCGTACATCGGGTAAATGCACCACTTGTCGCCGGTGCGGTGATGTGTCGCTTTTTTGATGCGGTACATGGCAGGGTCGCGCATGTTCATGTTGGGGTGCGCCATATCGATTTTAGCGCGGAGAAAATACCGGCCTTCTTCAAATTCACCCGCGCGCATGCGACGGAAGAGATCCAGATTTTCTTCGATGGGACGGTCGCGCCAGGGGCTTGGCTTGCCCGCTTCCGTGAGGGTGCCGCGGTAGGTGCTCACGTCATCGCCCTGGAGCTCACATACATAAGCTTTGCCGAGTTGAATCAGTTTTTCGGCAAATTCATACGTTTGTTCGTAATAGTCACTCGCATAGTATTCGCGGTCTTCCCAGTCAAAACCTAGCCAGTGAACGTCTTCGCGGATAGAATCCACGTATTCCACGTCCTCTTTGGTCGGATTGGTGTCATCAAAACGGAGATTTGTTTTTCCACCGAATTTGAGGGCGGTTCCAAAGTTGAGGCAAATGCTCTTCGCATGACCAATATGCAAGTAGCCATTGGGTTCCGGTGGGAACCGAGTGTGCACTTCAGTGCGCTTTCCAGTAGTCAAATCGTTAACGATAATTTCTTGAATAAAGTTGGACGCTTCAGGGATCTGCATGGTACAAACTCGGATAAAGGTTTCAGTCATTAAATTTAGCTAAAACCGCTGAGTAGGGCAGGATGTATTTTTCTATCGTTTCGCGAAATTCACCTCTCTTCCGAGGATACTATAGAAATGAAAAAATGGCGCATAGATGATTCCCGCGAGTTGTACAATGTTAAAGGGTGGGGAATCAACTATTTTGACATCAATGAACAGGGCCATGCGACGGTCAAGCCTTTGCGCGACAAAGGGCCAGAAATAGATCTTTATAACCTGATTCAGGATCTTGCGATTCGTGATGTTTCCACGCCAATGCTTCTTCGTTTTCCAGATATTCTGGATTCCCGTATTGAAAAAATTAATGAATGCTTTAGCAAAGCCATTAAAGAATATGGCTTTAGCGGTACCTATTACAACGTTTTCCCCATTAAGGTGAACCAGCAACGCGCCGTTCTGGAAGAGGTCGTTCGCCACGGAAAAAAGTTTAATATTGGTCTTGAAGCGGGGAGCAAGCCGGAACTCCACGCGGTACTCGCCAATATGGACAACCCGGAAGCGCTCATTATCTGCAATGGATACAAGGATGAAGACTTTATCGAACTTGCGCTTTTAGCGCAGAAGATGGGGAAAAACATCTACATCGTTGTTGAAAAGATGAATGAATTGCATATGCTGGTGGATCTTTCCCGCCGCATTGGTGTCCGCCCTAATATTGGCATTCGCATCAAACTCGCAAGCAACGGCTCCGGCAAGTGGGAAGAATCCGGTGGTTATCACAGTAAGTTCGGTTTGAATAGCTCCGATCTTTTAGAAGCGATGGATTATATCACCCAAGAGGAAATGTGCGATTGCTTTAAGCTGATCCATTTTCATCTGGGTAGCCAGATCACGAATATCCGTAAAATCAAGTCGGGGCTTCGCGAGGTATCGCAGTTCTACGCGCAGATTAAGCAATCGGGAATGCAACTCGAATATGTGGATGTGGGGGGTGGTTTAGGGGTTGATTACGATGGCTCCCGGAGCACGAATGCGAGTTCGGTGAACTACTCCATTCAAGAGTATGCGAATGACGTGATTTATGCGATTTACGAGACCTGTGAAAAATTTGATTTACCGCATCCGAATGTGATTACCGAAACGGGACGCGCTCTTTCTGCGCATCATTCCGTGTTGGTGTTTAATATTTTGGAAACAGCTTCTCCCGCCTTTTTTGATGAAGAAGTTCATGAGATTGATGCGGATGCTCCTGAAAGCATTCGGGATTTGTACAACTTATACACAGGTCTCACACTCAAAAATTTATTGGAAAGTTGGCATGATGCGATGCAGATTAACGATGATGCCTTGAGTGGGTTCAAAATGGGTTCCGTGGACCTGTTGACCCGCGCGATGTCAGAACGTTTATTCTGGAGCATTGCCCGCAAGGTGGAACAACTTGCGAAAGATTTACGTCACCCGCCGTATGAACTGAGCGGCCTTTCTCGCCTTTTGGCAGAAAAATATTTTGGTAATTTTTCCTTGTTTCAGAGCTTGCCGGATAGTTGGGCAATCGACCAGATTTTCCCGATTATGCCGATTCAGCGTTTAGATCAGGAGCCAAC
>DBTP01000139.1:4727-5341 GCA_002307115.1 Fibrobacter sp. UBA1313
GTAGAGGCGACTCTCCAAGATGTGACGTGCGATTCCGATGGCAAAATTGATATGTTTGTACGTGGTGGTGAAGTTTCCCGTACTCTCCCCTTACACCCGTTGAAAGAGGGTGAACCTTACTTTATGGCCGTGTATCTCGTAGGCGCGTATCAGGAAATACTGGGCGACTTGCATAATCTTTTTGGCGATACCAACGCGGTGCATATTGTCTGTGATGAAGATTCGTACAATATTGAAAAGATCATTGATGGCGAGTCCGTGGAAGATGTTCTTGAATATGTGAATTTTAGCGACAAGGCTTTGGTGCGCACGATGGAAAACTGGGTGGCACGCTCTGTCAAGGACAGTAAGATTACTTTGCAAGAAGGCAAAGAATTTTTGAATATCTACCGCTCGGGATTGTACGGCTACACGTATTTAGAATAAATCTTTATTTTCCATCTTCACCCGCGCGCCTTGAAAAATTTGATTGAGTGTGCCATCGACGCCTGTGCCATCCAGGTGTCCTGTGAAATAGACAAATTGGACACCGGGGTAAACCACATTGACATCGTGATTGGCTTTTTGTTGACCCCCTTTCAAACTTTGACTATATTCTGTGTATCGGGAGAGCA
>DBTP01000121.1:0-500 GCA_002307115.1 Fibrobacter sp. UBA1313
CTCCCCGTGCAGAAATTATATGGAGATTCTTTGCCTGTCGCGAATGTGTCTTGGTTCGATGCGGTACTCTTTTGCAACGCGCTTTCCAAAATGCTAAAAATGGATACCGCTTACACATATTCTTCCATCGGCCCCGGGGGTGTCTTACTGGACATTCAAGCGAATTACACGAGTGAGTCTGTTCGCCTTCCTACGGAAGCAGAATGGGAATACGCGATTCGTGCAGGGACAACCACCGAGTATTATTGGGGAACGGCCACCGCGATCACCTATGCTCAGTATGCAAGTACTGCGGGTTATATCAACGTAGCAAGTAAAACTCCCAATGCATGGAATTTGTATGACATGGCAGGGAATGTAAGTGAATGGTGTTCCGATTGGTATTCTGCTTATGATATCGTCGCAGAACTCTCTAATCCCACGGGGCCCTCCTCTCAGGGAAGCAAACGAGTTTATCGTGGTGGATCCTGGAATACCACGGCACCCTCTTTAGCCTCTAA
>DBTP01000121.1:793-3050 GCA_002307115.1 Fibrobacter sp. UBA1313
ATACCCGCGGCTTTCGCGTGGTACATTTCTTGCCCTACGAATAGAAATTCTTGATTCATACCATGACTACAGAACGCGCTCCCCGCAATCGCACCATTACTCTCACCGATGAAGATCAAATCCGATTCGCATCGAGTCTTGAATCTGTGGAGAAATTTTCTTCCGGGCCGATTCCTCAAAATAAGATTCTTTGGGGAAATTGTATCCAAGCCATAGAAAAACTCCCTTCGGCATGTATAGATTTAGTGGTGACGGATCCTCCGTACAATATGACCAAAATTTATAGTGAACGCGCTTTTTCGAAAACGACTGTAGAAGAATATGAAACCTGGCTGCGCACTTGGATTGAGCCTCTTTGCCGTGTGCTTAAACCCACCGCGAGTCTCTATGTATGCACGGAGTGGCAAAGTTCGAGTTCGGTAGAACGGGTTCTCCGCGAGCATTTCACCATTCGCAACCGCATCACTTGGGAACGTGAAAAAGGACGAGGTGCTAAAAGTAATTGGAAAAACTCAAGCGAAGATATTTGGTATTGCACCGTTTCGGACAAGTATGATTTTAATCTCGATGCGGTGCGCTTAAAACGTAAAGTCATTGCCCCCTACCGCGATGCAGCGGGGGTTCCTAAAGATTGGATCGACAATGGAAATGAAAAGTTCCGTGAAACGGCACCCTCAAATCTTTGGACGGATATTTCGGTTCCCTTCTGGTCCATGCCAGAAAATACGGATCACCCCACACAGAAACCGGAAAAACTCATTGCTAAATTGATCCTTGCGAGTTCCGTTGAAGGGAACCTTGTGTTTGATCCTTTTGTAGGCTCAGGCACCACTGCCGTTGTGGCAAAGAAACTGCATCGACAGTATTTGGGCGTGGAGCGCGAAAAAGAATATTGCCTCTTCGCGGAAAAACGTTTGGATTTGGCATCCGAGGATTCCTCTATTCAAGGATTTCGTGACGGGTGTTTTTGGGAACGCAATAGTGGGCGCGCTTAATCATTTAGCTACATTGCGTGCATGAAAAAATGGTGGATCCCTTTTCTCCTTTTGGTTTTTTGCGCTTGTTCGGAAAGTTCTCGTGAAGAACAGCCTAAACCAGTATTATCCAAACTTCCTGCGCTTGACGTGCCTAAAACACTTGCGGGGACTTATGTAGGGCGTTTACCTTGTGAAGATTGTGAAGGCGTTCAGGTTAAAATGATTCTCGATTCTTTGGGTGGGGCGCAAATAGAAGAAACTGAAATGCGGGATTCCTCAATCACTCAGGTGAGTGCGGCATCCTATAAAGATTCCCTTGAAATTATTCGGTTTCAATTTGCGAATAGCTCCCGTGTTCTCTCATTGAAGAGTAAAAAAGGTTTTTCCATGGTGCTCCTAGACTTTACAGGCAAAGAACGTGTAGATGAGTCCGGTGAACCCTATCAATTAATTCGTATTTTAAATAAACCAATGACGGTTTTGAAATAAGGGGAGCTTATGTATTTTCAAGAAGCCATAAGACAATTTTATCCTTCAGTGCTTTCTAATGTACCTGGGGAGCTTTTAAGTGTTCTTGAGTATCGAGATGAACTTGAAATCAAACAACAAGCTTTTGCACTTTTTTGTAGAAACAATAACATTGAAGGCAGAATCGAATCTCTCATTGCAAGTCCTATTCCTCGCGGCTATCGCACCACCACAAAGCGTCGCGCCAACTTTCTTCATGGAAAATTTGTGCTCGGGTTTGCTACAAGCCAAGATGAAGATACTAGGCTTTCTTCTGTCTTGGAACCGGATGAACATAATGCGATTTATGAATTTTTGGCAAAGAAACTATCGACGCCCGCTTTCTTGCCGCTGGCTGAGGCTTTAAATTGGATTATTATTCGGGGTTCTTATCGTTATCGAGTGGTTTTGTTCAATGTTTTCAAAATGGATGCAACGGTGGTTCGTAAGTTAAAACAAATGGCGGTGTATTTACAAGACTTGCCTTTGAAAGTAACGGCCGCTCATGTTTACTTTGATCCCACATGTTCCGATTATTACCTTGAAACTTCGCGCCCCACAGATGCTCTTGCTTTTAAGTCGCTCTACGGTCCTCGTGAACTATCCCTCGATCTCGGAAAATTCCGATTAAAATACCCCGTGACGGGCTTTAGCCAAATTAACGAATCTCAGATTCCGCACATGCTAGAACAGGCCTCTCGCTTGCTGAAGGTAACGCCACAACATCGGCTTTTAGATCTTTATTGTGGTTATGGTCTTTTTTCTTTTGGTAT
>DBTP01000089.1 GCA_002307115.1 Fibrobacter sp. UBA1313
AACCGCTGGATTCTCACCAAGTTTGAAAATATAAGGGCTAGGGCATGAAATCTTCTATTGAAAAAACACTCAGTTCTTTTAAGTTTCACCTAGCTCTCATTGTCGTGGGACTGGGGCTAGATCAACTTACTAAGAAGTGGGCTGAAGGTCATTTGAGTCCGTCTTTTGAAGCACCACATGGCGAGATTGTTCATGTGATTGGGGATCTTTTTCGCTTTCAGTTGGCTTATAATCCGGGGGCTGCATTCAGTAGTCGTCCCCAGGATATTGTCCCTTTCCTTTCCCCCACTCTTTTCTTTTTGATTTTGTCTTTGATTGCTGTGGCTGTTTTGGCTTGGTTTTACCGTTCTGTCAAGAAATCAGATTGGCTCAGCCGTATAGGTATTTCGATGATTGTCTGTGGTGCGCTCGGCAATTTTATAGATCGTATGCGCATAGGGAAAGTGGTGGATTTTATCGACTGCGATTTCCCTGACTTCATTATGCAGCGGTGGCCCACGTTCAATGTGGCAGACTGTTTTGTGACAGTAGGTGTCTCTATTGTTTTATTAGCTCCGTTTGTTTATAAACTTCTAAAAAAATCTCACAAGACAGAGATCGCCAAAAATGACGCAAAAAATAATTGCAAGTGAAAAAGACATAGGCTCCCGTATCGACAAATTTTTGCAGGCCTCGCTTGTAGATTTTTCGCGCACCGATATTCAGAAACTCATCCTGAAAGACAAAGTGCTTTGTGATGGGGTTCCTGTTTCCAAAAATTTGCGCATTGATAAGGCCATGGAATTCGAAGTCCTGGAGTTGCCGGAAAAGTTAGCCTCCACCCTCGAACCCGAAAAAATGGATCTCGATATCATTTATGAGGATGATGATATTGTAATTATCAATAAGCCTCGCAATTTGGTGGTGCATCCCGGAAGCGGTGCCAGTAAAGGGACTCTTGCGGCGGGTCTTTTGTACCATTTCAAAGGTCAACTATCTTCTATTAATGGGACGCTTCGCCCAGGCATTGTTCATCGTTTGGATAAAGATACTCCGGGCCTTATGGTGGTTGCTAAAAATGACCATGCGCACCGTCATTTGGCAGAACAGCTCGAATCCCATACGCTGCACCGCACCTATACCGCCCTCATTTGGGGCCATCCGCGGGACTTAGAAGGTGTCATTGATGCTCCACTCGGGAGAGATGCTCGCAATCGTGTGCGTCAAGCGGTGACTTCTGAGGGCAAAGAAGCTCGCACTCATTACAAAGCCAAAGAATTTTTCTCCATTGCAACCCTTATGGAATTGCAATTGGAAACGGGACGCACCCATCAGATTCGCGTTCACATGCGTCACATGGGTCAACCTGTTTTTGGGGACCCCACTTATGAAGGTCGCGACCATTGTCTTGGTCGTGTGCCTCCGCTTTTCCGAGACATCGCTACAAAGGCTTTGGAAATGTCTCCAGCACAGTTGTTGCAGGCAGTGAAAATTACTTTGGTACACCCCACGACAGGCAAATCCATGACCTTCAAGGTGCCTTTGGAATCTTCGTTTCAAAAGGTTTTGAAATACCTTCGCAAAGAATGTCCTTGTGACGTGCCGACCTTTGATTCTGAAATCGGGTTCCGTGACTTTGAACAGGACATGATGCTTGCGGACGAAGCCCCCGAAATCTATGAAGAGGATTTTTACCCCTACGAAGAACCCGAGTTCAAAGAACGCCTTTCTCGTGCCGAACGTTATCAGATAGCGAAGGATCGAAGAGCACGCAAAAAGGAAATTGAACTTGAGAAGCAGCGGAAAAAAGCAGAAAGGGCCGCAATTAAGCGGGGAGAACTCCCTGAATATGTGGAAATAGTCGCCCCTGGTCACGAACCGACCATTGACCCTGCGATTTTGAAATAAAATTTTTTGGAATGTTTTCACAAATGAATTTGTCTGAAAAATATTTCTTTATTGGTGTTGCTGGTGTTGGCATGAGTGCCATTGCGCAGTATCTTGCGGGTAAGGGCTATGCGGTGAGCGGCTCTGATCGGCAATTTGCGGAACAAGAGACTCCACTTGTGAAAAAGCAACTCGAAGCCGAGGGTGTTCGCTGTTTTGCGCAAGATGGCTCTGGGGTGACTTCAGATTTGACGGCTGTCGTTCTCAGTACGGCCATTGAAGATACCAACCCGGATTTAAAGCGCGCCCGTGAATTGGGCGTTCCTGTGATGCATCGGAGCGAAATGCTGGCGATGATTTCCCGGAGTGTAAAGACCATTGCCGTGAGTGGCACGAGTGGCAAAAGTACTGTCACGGGGATGATTTATCACATTTTGAATTATGCGGGTTTGTCCCCCTCAGTGATGACGGGAGCGGGCCTTGTGGATTTAGAGAAGCTTGGCAAAATTGGAAATGCAGTTGCCGGTTCTGGCGAATGGCTCGTTGTTGAAGCGGATGAAAGTGATGGCACTTTGGTGCGCTACGAGCCCGAAGTGGGTATCATTTTGAATGTGGATAAAGACCACAAAGAACTCTCTGAGTTGCAGATAATTTTTGCCCAGTTTGCGAAGAATATTTTGAATAACGGTAAAACACTCATTGTGAACGATGCGCACCCTTTGGCAAAGCAATACAGTGCGGGTCGTGAATTTGATTTTGGTTTTGAAAGTTACAATGGGGTTCAAGGGCTTGACTTTGCGGCTAAAGGGACAGGCATTGTTTTTCGTGTGCGTCATAAGGCGGATTTGGTGAAGTTTGAACTTCCCTTTCCAGGGCGCCACAACATGGAAAATGCCCTTGCCGCAGTGGCTGCTGCACTTCAGGCGGGGGTAAACCTCCACACCTCTGCCGAGGCTCTCCGTTCTTTCGCAGGCATTCATCGGCGGCACCAGATTCTTGGTACTTTCAATGGCATCACCTTAGTGGATGACTTTGCCCACAACCCAGCGAAAATTGCGGCGAGTATTTTGAGCGTACAAGCATTCACTACCGGGCGAGTCATCGCTTGGTTCCAACCGCATGGTTATGGCCCCACACGCTTTTTAAGAAACGACCTTGTGGTGGAAATTCATAAGGTGCTTCGTCCCGCATCTACCGATCACACAAATGATTGCATCTACTTTAGTGAAATTTATTATGCGGGCGGAACAGTCACGCGGGATATTTCTTCGGGCGATCTTGCCGATGATATTTTAGCTCTGGGGAGCGAAGCACATTACATTGAGAACCGCGATAATTGTGCCACAGAAATGACAGCGATTGCGGAACCTGGGGACACCATTCTTCTCATGGGGGCCCGCGACCCGAGTCTGGGTGCGTTTGCGGCTTCTGTTAAAGACAAACTCTGCAAATAAAGTCCCCGTCGATTGGTTGCGATGTCACGTTGTTCCATCCTGACCCCTATGGGGCTGACTCGCGGGTCAGCTCTGCAAAGCCTCTTTTCCTCAGAGGGAATAGGCTTTTCTGGTTATAGAAAATGAATATTCAGAGGGGCGCTAAGCGGGAGGCGTTCCCAAACAAAAACAAGTGCGGTTGCGTCCCGTATTTTTTGCATTGTAAAGCGCTTGGTCTGCCTTGTCCAACAGGGATTTCACGGAATCTCCATCCGTACGTTCCGCATAACCCACGCTTACAGTGACCGAGATAATAGAACCATCTTGTAAAGAAATGGAATTTTTTTCTATGGCGGTGCGAATACGTTCCGCTACCTTCGCTGCATTCTCAGGGGTTGTTCCAGGAAGGAAAACAGAAAACTCTTCGCCCCCAAAACGCACAGGCATGTCAGAGGGACGTAAACACTGCACCAGCGCGCGGGCCACGCTGATCAAAACCTGATCGCCTGCCAAATGCCCATAGTTATCGTTGATATTCTTAAAGTGATCGATATCGATCATAAATGCGACGAGTAAAAAATTACCCGAATTACTACGTTGCATTTCTCGTGTGTACATCTCTTCCAGCCAGCGGCGATTGTGAAGTCCTGTCAAAGAATCCACCATGGCGTTCTCTTCAATGCAACGAATATGGTGCTGATCCGCATACACAATTTTATTGCTATAACGCACCCGTTGGCTCAAAATGTGCAATAGGTTTAGACAAAGATCGTGGGACGCATTCAGCATGGCAAGAGCGATAGAAGGCTCAATTTCTAGGAGCCGACTCGGCTTTTTGGCGATCACCCACGCGCTTGGATCCGCATTATCAAAAACGGACATTTCACCAACGCACGCTCCTGGAGAAACATCATCCAAGTAAAAGCCTTCAGGACCATTCATGCGCACTTCCAAAAGACCATCAATCAAGATCAGCACTCGGCGTTTTTCCGCTTGTGGACTAATCAGAACATCGTGGGGAGAGGCTTTGATGATGGCGCAGTTCAGTAAGTACCCAGCCAAACTTTCAAAGGACACCTTTTGAAATAGTGCAAGAGAATTAAACTCCGCTCGTGATATTGGCATTATTTCTGGCTTATCGGCAGTCATACTCTAAGTATACTTTCACCATCAAGAAATGAGCTTGATAAAATTTGCAGAAACAGATGATGGTGCTAGGAAATAGGGGAAACGGGTACTTTTTTTGTTTTATAGTGATTTTGAGTTTCTTGTTCTTAATCATTTTTCAAATGTGCTTTAGTTCGGATTCGTGAGACTCGTTAGGTTCCTAGGAGCTTTTTTTCAAATTTCATAATTTGTGATTTTTATAAGGTGCTTATACCCACCCATTTTTCGACTTTTTGATAATGGGAATTACATGTTTTTTAATATCTTTAGGTCTGTTAGGGAGAATTTATTTATGTGTAAGGCATCTGAGCTAGTGGAATATGACCCCGCAGGAGCCATATTCCTGGACCGTCATGCGTCTGTTGCTTATCGCAATAACCGTGCAGGTTTGCCTTACATAGCCTATAGTTTCGGAGATGTGGGTGCCATGTCCAGCCTGACCTGGGATGGTGTCAGTTCTGCGAATACGTATACGACAAGGCGCATGGATTATGATGAGAGTGGTTCACACGTCCGGGAACGCACTTCATGGATCAGCGGAAATCAGGAGTCCGAGACGGAAATCCCGGGCATCGGTATTTATAAGCGTAGTACCTCTCCTTTTGGTGTTTCAACGGAATCCATGGCGCGCCGCTATTTTCCGGGCGGTGGTTATCGTCTGAATGGTACAGGGACTGTGTATCGCCCCTTGCTGGATGCTCAGGGCAGCGTTATCCCGTCCGCTGTCCGAAATGAAAAAAGGTGACTAACGACACCTGAAAAGTTGTCATAAACAGGGCAAAATCACAAAAATATCTGCAACAATACCCTGATTTTTGCGTACAGGGTACAGTATCCCCGTCAATATAAAATTACTTTATCTGTAATCCAGTAGATATCCTTTCAATAATCCATTCCATCCGCTGAATTTTGTGCACTGCTTCACAGAGGCGAGAGAGGTCTGGCGGTGACTCTCTCCCGGAGTGAGTAGAGCGGTAGCGAGTGCCGAAGGCCTCACGAAGGGGGAGAGTTCTGTCCAAACCTCCTGCGGAGTTAGTCCGCCAAGATGTCTGTGAGGTCTCACGATATTGTACCAGAACTGAAATTCATCCAGCGCAAACTGGATCTTTTTTGCATTGAAAATCACTCTGTCCGAACAGGACTTGAACGTTCCAAAGAACCGTTCGATACGACCGTTCTGCCAGGGGCAATGGACCTGTGTCCGTTGGTGTCTGATTCCTAGAATCCATAATCCGAACCGAAATAGTTTGGACACGAATACGCTCTCGTTGTCCGTACGAACCGCTTTTGGCTTTCCATACGCTTCAATCACTGCAATCAAGGCCTTTAAAAGCGTAATTGAAGCCTTGTCCGAAATACTTTTCAGCGAAAGGCATTTTCTTGTCCCGTGATCGAGAATGCCGAGAATTGTCGCCGTTGTGTTTTTTCCTTTCTCATTGTCTTTGTTGCTCCTTGCCTGCACCCCCGTCATATCCATTCCCCAGACGAGGTTCTTTGTCATCGGCTTTGGAATGCGATACTTCCACTTTTTCCTCAGCTTTTCCACCTCGTAAATATTGTCCCGGAGCACCACGTACACAAAAGTCTTTCCGACACTCACCCCCGTTTTCGGAGCGAAATTCCTGTTGAATATATCCGCTACCTGTCTCACTCCCGCGAGGGGAACGTGTGCCTTAATGCGGATCAGTTCGCGTCTGACCCAACGTGGTTTCGGCTGAGGGTGCCCCCGATAAGTTTTGACTTTCAGAGATCTCTTGACAACGAGAGTTTTTTTGCGTTTGAAAATGGAAATGGTGAAAAAAGCGGAACCAATTATGAATAAAACGCCAAGTAAAATGGCGGTGTCCGCAAGGGATTCTGTGGAAGGCATCTCCGACTCCTGAAAAGAAAGTCAAAGATATGTTTTCTTCTTGGTATTGGAGATCAGTATTGCATTTTATCCAGCACAAACAACCGAAACCATTCTGGAATTTTGTCGGTTTCAAAATGTAATTGATCTGAACTTTTTTTGACGAACATCTGGTATGTGTGAGTCTCTGAATATTCTGAATTATCAAAAAGGAAAGCTCTGTCAGTGAGACGGAGAGCTTCGTAAAGATTGTCCATTGTTTTGTAGTAACGGTCCGAATTTTATCTGGAGGAACATCGTGTTCGCCCAACTGTACCCTGTTGAGTACCCTTTCCTGATTTATCTGGTAATCCTGGGTTGCGATGAAGTAGAGATATGTCTTGTATCCTGCTTCTTTCGCCTGTCGAATGAAATCGACTTTCGAGGGATGCGAAAAAACAGATTCAAACGAAAATGATGATTCGGAGAGGAGCATTTCTTGCCTTATGAATTCGGCGATAGCTGCCGACAGGTAAGTAATATCGTTTGCTTCTTTGCTACGAATATTTTTTCCTGTCACTAGAACTTGTTCCGCGATGTTCTGCTCAGTATTTTTTTGAAATGAGGATTTCGAGAGGTATTCTTTGAGCCGGTTTTCATCAAACTGAATCGGATAGCTTTCGAGATTTAAACCTATGGGAAGTTCTTTCGTTATCTCATCTGGATTGATATGAAAATAAGTTTTGAAATAATTCTTGCTGATAAGGTAATCATAAAGCGTGGATTTACCGGAACCGTTCGGGCCAGCGAATATCCGAAGTCGCTTGACTTTCGGCTCGTTCATTTCAGTGTGATGCTCCGTGCCGGGATGCGGACATCCGGTTTCACGGTGCCGAGGATCTCCAGTTTTCCATCGGCGTATTCCTTGATAATTCTGCCCTTGGCCGTGTAGGTGATAGGGAGTCCATGGCGTTTTGCTTCAGCGACAGCAAGACGGCCCGCAGCAGAAAATATGCTCTGACGAGCATCTATTTCTACTTTATCTGTGATAATTCTGTCTTCGTTGTATAGCATAATATTTCCTACATCCTAATATATGAAAATGTTGAATCTGAAAGATCTATCCAGTCGGGATTTTGCTGGAGAACAAGAGCTATATCAATGATAATTTCAGAAAGCAATCCGTGATGAATGGCTTTTTGCTTCGGAATGTGCCAGGGGAAAGTGA
>DBTP01000218.1:0-271 GCA_002307115.1 Fibrobacter sp. UBA1313
CATTCACAGAAATCCGATGGCGATTCTCATCCCCTGCCACCGGGTCATCGGTACCGACGGCTCCCTCACGGGATTCGCTCACGGAATCCCCATGAAAGAGAAACTGCTAAAACTCGAAGGCCATTCATTTTTGCAGTGAGACTCTGCAACCCCGATGGAACAACGTGACACCGCAACCACAAGAAGCCGGTTCCCTCTAGGGAACATCAGGCTTCGCAGAGCTGACCTTCAGGTCAGCCCCGCAGGGGTGAGGATGGAACAACGTGACACC
>DBTP01000218.1:520-3446 GCA_002307115.1 Fibrobacter sp. UBA1313
GAGGATGGAACAACGTGACACCGCAACCGATTGACTATGGCACATCGCAATAAAAAACTTATTTGTGATCAGGATCGAGATACCGAAGTGAATGTCACAGGCCTCAATAACACCATGATTAACCGCTGTTTAAAAGCATGAACCAGCGTTTTTCGCCATAGAAGATAGATTGAATTAGTTTGTTAATAAAAAACGCATTGCCTAGTGAAGCGATTATAAAAACTTTTGAATCGCCGTAACGCCTTTACTAAAGAGAGATTCTTCGGCAAGTAGACTGACTACAATCCAGCCATCGGTATTAAAATCAAAGAAAAAACCGGGTTGCGTCAACACATGAGCTTCTGTAAGCAACTGAAGCGTGAGTTTCTCATCGTCTGCACCTTGAATATGAATTGCCGCGTACCACCCCCCCTGCACATTCGGGAGCATTTTAGTATCCGGAAATGCATGGCGAAGCGTTGTCAGATTATTTTGCAAACGAATTTGTATGCTTTTCTGGTATTCTAAAGAATTCACAAGGAGTGGTTCTGCGAGAGCCTGCGCGGTAGAAGATACACTCAGGTAAGCATCCGCCACATATTCGAGAGCCCTTTTTACCTTCTCCTGATGGATACCTGCGTGGTACGCAATCCATCCCAATTTGAGCTCCGGGGAACCGACCGTTTTGCTTAAACCATTCAGCCAAAAGACAGGGACCTCTACAGAATTCCAGAGCCAAGAACGCACCGTTTTAGCATCATGGAGATAATCTCCAAAAACTTCGTCTACGACAATGATCATTTTGCGTTCGGCACAAAAATCGAGAACCGTTCTCCATTCCCGTTCGGAGATGCAGTAGCCTGTAGGGTTGTGAGGCGAAATGAGTAAAAGTATTTTTGCGGTGTCTGGAGCGGAGAGGAGCGTTTCCTCGTCAAGAGCCCAATGACTTCCTCGCTGTTTTAAGAAATAGGGATAACATTGCAAATATTCTAAACCCGCAAGCGTATCCAACAAGGGATACCCGGGGAGCGGCGTGAGTACGGTATCTCCCGCATCGCAAAAGGTTTTGAAAATGAGGGAGTAGGCTTCGCTCGTGCTCGCCGTTAAAAGAATTTCCTCTGGAGAAAATGAGCCACCCCGTTCTGCATAATACTTGGCGACAGCCTCACGCGCAAAAGTGGCGCCACAAGCCGATGGATCCCAAGTGGCCCAGCGATCTTGTGTTTGAGAAATAGCAGACATTAAATTCGGGGCAAGGCCAACGGCCAAGGGAGTGCTCACAGTTAAATCAATGTAAGCCTCTGCTTTTTTTGCTAAAGAAAGTGCTTCAAAAAAAGGACTATCCGTAAGGTCCTTGGGAAGCCGCTTCGAAAACATTAGCGCCTCTTGTTATTACTGGATTTTAATGCGAGAATAATGAACGATGCAATCATAATGCCTGCGGGTATTGCAATTGCCACTGCAAGCAAAGAAACCTTCTGCCAACGTTCGAGGTGTCGAATTTTGTTACGAAAGTCTTTGATTTGATTTAGCATACTCTGAATGTAGATTAAACGCCCGAAAAGTGTTAACCTTTCGGGCTAGATAATCATTGCAAGTGAGTGAAGAGCCAGTTTTCAAGTTGGTCGAGTGCCACCCATTCTTGTTTCATAGAATCGCGGTCACGAACCGTCACCATACCCTTATGCTCCGGGTTCACATTGTCCCCTTCGCCGATGGTGTCAAAGTCCACAGTAATGCAGTACGGAGTACCGAGCTCATCTTGGCGACGATAACGTTTGCCGATAGACTGCGTTTCATCGTATTCCACATTCCAGCGTTGAATGAGCTTCTGGAAAAGTTCATCGGCCACATCCTTCACTTTGCCTTTCTTCACGAGCGGGAGAATCGCCGCCTTGACAGGAGCAATTTTCGGGTGGAAATGCAACACCACGCGTTCTTCCCCATCATCCAATTTTTCAACTTCATAGGCATCGCAAAGGAGTACCAACAAAAGACGATCTACACCGAGGGAGGGTTCCACAACGTAAGGGATGTAACGCTTGTTGTTGATAGCATCGTAGTACTCAAGCTTCACACGAGAGGCGTTCTGATGCTGGGTCAAATCAAAATCGGTGCGAGAGGCAATGCCCCAGACTTCGCCCCAGCCAAACGGGTAGTTGTATTCTACATCGGAGGTTCCGTTCGAATAATGGGAAAGCTCTTCCTTTGCGTGCTCACGGAGGCGGAGCTTATCCTTGTTGATTCCGATTTCGCCCAACCATTGCATACAAAAGGCCTTCCAGTAGTTGTACCATTCGACCTCTGTACCGGGTTCACAGAAAAACTCCAGTTCCATCTGTTCAAATTCGCGAGTGCGAAAAATAAAGTTCCCCGGAGTGATTTCGTTACGGAAAGATTTACCAATCTGACCCACTCCAAACGGAATTCGAGGGCGAACGTTGTCCATAATATTCTTGAAATTGATGAAAATCCCCTGAGCGGTTTCCGGACGGAGAAAAACCTTGTTACCCGCCCCTTCGACAACACCGATCTCGGTTTGGAACATCAAGTTAAAGGCGCGCGGTTCGGTGAAATCTTTTTTGCCACACTTAGGGCAAGGAATTTCATTGTCCTTCATCATCTGGGCAATGTCTGTAAAGTTCTTACCGACAGTGCAGCCTTCGCCCAATTTTTCTTCGAGAAGATGATCGGCGCGGAAACGCTCGCGACACGCTTTGCAATCCACCAGCGGGTCAGAGAAGTTACCCACGTGGCCAGAAGCCTGCCAAACGCGCGGATTTAAGAAAATCGAACTATCGAGGCCGAGGACATCTGAGCGGGAAGCGACAAACTTTTTCCACCAGAGATCCTTGATATTGCGTTTCAGTTCAGCACCATAAGGACCGTAGTCCCACGTATTGGCGAGCCCATCATAAATTTCCGAACCCGGGAAAATGAATCCTCT
>DBTP01000043.1:0-7918 GCA_002307115.1 Fibrobacter sp. UBA1313
TGTGCACAAAAAGAATTTTTGGAAAGTTTAATCTCCTTGGAAAATCGAACCTGCGAAAGACTCCGCAATGCCCTCAAACAAGTAGAAAGTACAGACTCCAACATGCAGCTCCGTATGGATATTCACGCCCTTTCCAAACACTTACTTTTGTTACAACAAAAAAGTCAAAAAGGGCTTATGGACCCGAGTACGTTGTTCCATGAAATACTAGAAACGCGTCAAAGCCTCATGAACACTAACGAAAAAATCTAAATTTACCCTATGTTATCAATTCAAAATCTTAAAGCCAGCCTCAATGATGGAACCCAAATTCTCAAAGGGATTAACCTAGAAGTGAAGCCAGGTGAAATTCACGCCATTATGGGTTTGAACGGTTCCGGCAAAAGTACACTATCGAAAGTGATCAGTGGACACCCCGCTTACCATGTCGATGGGGGTTCTGTTTTCCTCAACGGTAAAGATTTGCTAAGCATGGATGTCAGCGCCCGCGCCAATGAAGGCTTCTTTATCAGCATGCAATATCCCATCGAAATTCCCGGAGTTCCTAATGTGGAATTTTTGCGTATGGCGATGGATTCCCAAAGAGCTTATCGCAAAGAACCAAAAATTTCTGATGAAGAATTCAAAACGCGTCTCAACTCCAGCATGGAACTTTTGGAAATGGATGAGCGCTACCGTGAACGCGGTTTGAACGATGGCTTCTCGGGTGGCGAAAAAAAACGCAACGAAATTTTGCAGATGGCAATGCTCGAACCTCGCATTTCTTTCTTAGATGAAACAGACTCCGGTCTGGATATTGATGCGCTCCGCATTGTAGCAAACGGAATCAATCATATTATGGATTCTTCTCGCGCAGTCATTTTGGTAACTCATTATCAACGTCTTCTAGATTATGTGAAGCCCCATTTTGTACATGTGCTCCACCGTGGCAAAATCGTCCTTTCTGGCGGCCCGGAACTCGCATTAAAGTTAGAAGAGCTGGGCTACGATTGGATTACTGAGGAAGCCTAATGCAGCGAGAAGCGATTCAAAAAATTTTAGCTCTGGGTATTCCAAAACAGCGCGATGAAGCTTGGACCTTTTTCCCCGTTTCCAAATTGCGCCTATTAGCGACTCAGTTACAAACGCTTGAAATCCCAGCGACAACAACACCTCTAACACCATCTGCAAAAACATCCGTTCCGTCTCCATTTTCATTGGATCTTGCTAACGAAACCGATATTGCGGCCCTTCTGCCCATCGCTTTTGGTGCTAAAACGCTTTCTAAAATGATTGCTAAGAATGCAGTCGAACAAGGTATTCTCAAACCGCGCGATGAAAATGCCCACACCGTTTTTGAAATTGGTCAAGGCGCAAAAGTTTCTTTGGAGCTTTTAGAAAACATCAGTGATAGGGACTTTGCTTCTGAACGTTTGGATATTTTTGTAGGAAAAGATGCGGAACTGGAACTGTTTTCCGCAGAAAAAGGTCACGAAGGAGCAATCCGATTTCGTCATTTCGAAATTCACCTAGCAGAAGGCTCCACTGTTCGCGTCCTTGATCTCAACGAAACCAGTGCTACGATGCGCCTTTCTGGGGTTGTCAAACTCGAAGGCGAAAACAGTCATTTTGAATACCGTTCTCTAAACTTGAATAAAGGTATGGCGAGTACGCATGTTCATTTGCGCATTGAACACAAAGCACCCCATTGCACCAGTTCACAATTTGTGAGAAATCTTTTAGGGGATAGCGCCTACGCCAGTTACGATGGGGCTGTCATTGTGGGCACTCACTGCACAGGAACACTATCCTCTCAACTCGTCAACACAATTCTTATCAGTGAAGACGCTAAAATATCCGTGAAACCCGTGCTCAAAATTTATCATGATGACGTGGAATGTACTCACGGCAATACCTGCGGAACTCTCGACGCCGAGTCCATTTACTATCTGCAATCTCGCGGCATCTCTTTCACAGACGCTCATCGGATTCTCATGCGCGCCTTTGCGGAAGAAGTACTACTGGCTCATCCTATTGCCACAGGTAGAGAACGTCTACAAAAAATTCTTCAAGAATCACTCAACGGCCTCTCTAAAAATTAATTTGTAACTATCACCTCACGCGAAAGTAGTCCCGAGAAAAAAGAACTATGGCGTGCGTCACTCTGTTTTTAAATGTTAAAAGCGACCCACCAAGGCCGCTTTTTTATTCATCTAAACCGAGTTTCAAATCTATTTTGAACCATCCTTATCATCATAATCTTTAACTTCGTCTTTAATCGCCTGCATATTCATCTCGGTGACCCGTTCCACGATCACTTCCGGCGATTCTTCCGCAACAATACCATTTGCATTTTCAGGAATCCAAGGTTTTTCAAGATTCTCCTCCCAAGCCACCGAAGGAACAAAAGGAATATGGGTTTCCACCAATGGAAGGCCTAAAATTTCACGAGAACGGTTCAAAGCAGCGTCAATATTACCAAGAACATTCTCTTCTCCTAGTTCCTTCATCACACCCGCACGGGTCAAAGCCAGAATCGGCTGAGCATGGACACCCGAAAGCAGAAGTGTCGTCCCCTCTTTTTTGCTACGCATAAATAATTCTTCAATCATTTTGATCCCCGCCGCATCAATGGAGGGCACCTGTCGCATCCGCAAAATAAGGACTTTCGGATGTCCCGAAACTTCTTCCAAAACGCTATTAAATTTATCAATCGCACCAAAGAAAAGAGAACCCGCAATTTCATACACAATCACGCCTTTTGGTACCTGGCGAGCCGCTAAGTTATTCGGATCCGCCACTTCTTCATCATCCTCACGAAGCTCGCTCGTCACGGAATCCACTTCTGCCACTTCTGCCATGCGGCGAATGAACAATACCGCAGCAAGCAAAACTCCCACTTCAATAGCCACAGTCAAGTCAATAATAACGGTCAGTGCGAAAGTAATCAAAAGAACCGTAATGTCACTCTTCGGAGCTTTGAATAATTTAATGAAGATACGGTAACCAGACATATTATAGGCAACTTGAAAAAGAATCGCCGCCAAAGCAGCCATCGGAATCATTTCCGCATACTTTCCAAAAACAAGCATAATCATGAGGAGAACCATGGCATGAACAATGCCAGAAACAGGGCTAGTACCCCCATTACGAATGTTCGTTGCAGTACGGGCAATGGCGCCTGTCGCAGGAATCCCACCAAAAATAGGGGAAATAATATTAGCAATCCCCTGACCCACCAATTCTGTATTGGAACGATGCTTTGTGCCAGTCATTCCATCAGCCACCACGGCGCTCAAAAGCGATTCAATAGCACCCAATAAAGCAATCGTCAATGCTGGCTGGAACACTTTTTGCATCATTTCGATGCTAATGTTCGGCATTGCAGGAACAGGAAAACCGCTCGGAATATGATTCTTAGCGCCAATAGTTATCACTTCATGGAGAGAATCCCAACCTAAAATTTTCACAAAAGCAGTGGTCACGAGAATAGCAATCAGCGAGCCAGGAACCTTTTTCGAAACGCGAGGCCAATAGATGCAAATCAAAAGAGCCACAATACCAATGATCACAGAATAAAGATTAATAGAATCTAAAGAAGTTGCATACAACTTAATTTTTCCAATAGCATCCGCAGGTTCTTTAATACCAGAAGCAAAATGAAGACCAAAGAAATTCGGAACTTGCCCCAACATGATGATAACCGCGATACCGGCAGTAAACCCAACAGTGACAGGGAATGGAACAAACTTAATAATGGAGCCAAACTTAGCGATACCAAAAATGACAAGCATGACACCCGCCATCAAAGTAGCCGTCGCTAACCCATCGTAGCCGTACTCGCGAACAATACCAAAAACGACAACAATGAAAGCCCCCGTGGGTCCGCCAATCTGAAAACGGCTACCCCCCAAACAAGCAATCAAAAAGCCCGCAATGATTGCCGTATAAAGACCCTTTTCCGGCCCCACACCAGATGCAATGGCAAAAGCAATCGCCAAGGGAAGAGCGAGTATTCCTACAATGACGCCAGACATAAGATCTTTGGAAAAGTCCGCTTTAGTATATCCCCGACGGAACGACTTTATAAGCTCCGGGGTTAATACTGATAATGTATTCTTCAAGGCGGAACGTATTTGGGCCGTCATAAATACAACTCCATTCATAACAAAAGGTCCCAATTTAAAAATAAGAAGCGTCCCCGTTAAGGGCACGCTTCTTATTTTAAACGAATATTAAGATCTTATCCGAATGAAATAACCCTAGAATAAACCTTTTTTGGCTCCCTTCAACAAGTTTTTCACTTGTTTAGCAGAAGGAGGCGGCGGTGTATTCAGATCTTTTTTACTCTTCGGAAAGCACTTTTCACAATAGTTCTTAACGACAGAGCCAAAACTCGCAGCCCCATCGGTGCGATCCGTCTGTCTAGAACGATGAGGCCGCACTAGCGCTTCTTGTTTACAAACATCACAAATACCCATCTTAGGTTCCGCGGGCTTGTATTCCTTTTTTTCTTCTTTTTTCTTATCGCCCGTCATTTCCCAAGCACGGCTCATAGCTGCATTTTTAGCTGAAAATCGGTCAAAATCGTTCATGGGATCTCCTTATTAGTGTTAAAAATCTGCTTCTGAATGAAAAGACCTAGCAACATGTGACAAAGGGATGTTGACTGGTCTGATTCATCATAAAGACTACGGGCAAATTTGCCCCTTGCCAATTGCAATTCATTGTACTCCGCAACGGAAGCCGCAAAATCAAGCACATGAATCCGATCATTATCATCTAGAGCGGCCAACCTCGCATTCAAAGCCTTCACTTCGGAAGCCCATTCCGGCAATGATTCTTGAGGAATTGTCACTAAATAAAGGACTGATGTCGTTTTTGAAAGGATCTCCTGAATCAAAGCGTGGTATGCCTCAAACGTTTTTTCTGCATTCATCTGGGTCTTCAGCTCATGTAAGCCGACCCCAAGCAAAATACGCCCCGCCTTTTTACCCAATATATCCGCAGGAGCCCGTGAAAGCAGCGCCGATAAGGTTAATTTTACGGGAGCATAAATGGCAAACTGAATGGGCCTCGTAGGATTTTCAGAGAGAAGCAACTCAGAGAACAGAGTAGCCGCTTGGCCTTCTTGTCCAAAAAGTTCATCTCCTATAATAAGAATCCTATTTTTCATGCACCTAATCTACTTTGTATTCCCTCGTTTGCGTACTCGCAAAAGCCAATAATCGCCTTTTTTTTCACGTAACAAGACCGAATGCCCTTCTGCAACAAGCGCCTGGGGCACATTTTCAATAGGAGCCCCATCGTCTAAGAGAATTTCCAACTCCTCATCAGGTGAAAGTCCTTCCAAAACCACTTTTACTCGTATTGCATTCAATGGACAACGCACCCCCCGTAGATTTAGAGAGCCTTTTTCAGCGGCTGAGGATAGTAAAAAAGAAGAAACATTCACAAATTCTGAATTTTCACAAAAAGAAATAATGGCCTCTGCATAAAGGAGCGGTTGAGAAACCCAAAGCAAAAAGCCATCTGGCAACGTCTCTTCAGGAAGCTGCATTGCCATTGAAATGGCTTTTTCAGGAGAAAACGGGGGATTCTTTGGTAATGTGCGACGAAAAATTCCTACCCAAGCGTGCCCTAAAAGCGTTCGTAACGCCTCCCCGAGATTTGGAGATGTGCTATTCACGGCAAGCCATTTTTGCAAGGGGGTTTTTGACGAATAATTTTTACGCATAAAATGTAAAATCAATGTAGCAAAGTTGAAAAGCCCTTTCTATATTTGGCGCCAAGCATACAATAATGCAAAGGCTTTTTTCACGATGGTCAACCAAATTTTACTCGATATCATGTTCGTTGTCTACGTAATCGCAGGCATTGGACTTGTGGCCTATGGCTTTAACTGCTACGCCAGCATTTATCTATTCTTGAAAAATAGTCGCCGAGTTCGACTGAAAGATCGAAAAGATCTTCTTCAGTTCTATCGCGAACACACTATGGATGATCTACCCATGGTGACAACGCAGTTACCAGTCTACAACGAAGCCAACTGCGTAGAGCGTCTTATTGATGCCGTTTGCGCCATTGACTACCCAAAAGACAAACACGAAATTCAGGTTTTAGATGACTCTACTGATGAGTGCTATGAAGTAACCACCCGCAAAGTTGCAGAAATGCAAGCTAGGGGTTTTGACATCGTTCTCATTCATCGCACCAATCGCAAAGATTACAAGGCTGGCGCTCTTAAAGATGGAATGGAAATCGCGAAGGGTGAATACTTAGCCATTTTTGATGCCGACTTTGTTCCAGAAAAGGACTTCCTCCTCAAGACAGTTCCTTATATGGTTCTGGATTCTCAAGTTGGCTTGATTCAAGGCCGTTGGGGTCACTTAAACCGCACCGAATCGGGTCTTACTCTCGCTCAGTCTATTGGTATTGATGGTCACTTTGTGGTGGAACAGTCCGCACGTAGCTGGGGTGACTTGTTCATGAACTTTAACGGTACAGCAGGGGTTTGGCGCAAGCAAGCAATTATTGATGCTGGCGGTTGGGAAGGCGATACGCT
The DNA here is from genome assembly GCA_002307115.1 of Fibrobacter sp. UBA1313. Taxonomy (GTDB): domain Bacteria; phylum Fibrobacterota; class Fibrobacteria; order Fibrobacterales; family Fibrobacteraceae; genus UBA1313. The sequence goes on from DBTP01000043.1 coordinate 6,545, forward strand.
TACGGAAGATATGGATCTTTCCTATCGCAGTCAGCTCGCTGGTTGGCGGATGAAATTTGTTTTTGATGTCATCGTCCCTGCAGAACTCCCGAATGATATTAACGCATTCAAAGCGCAGCAATATCGTTGGGCCAAGGGTTCTATTCAAACGGCAATGAAAATTCTTCCTAAAGTATTCAAAGCAAATATTCCTTTCCGTGTCAAGTTGGGGGCCTTTATGCATACGACCCACTACTCGATTCATCCTTGCATGCTTTTCACAGCTCTTTGTGCTTTCCCTCTCCTCGCTTGGTTTGAACCTGTGCGCGGCATTCCTAGTTGGATGTTCGCCATTGGTTTTGGTTTTATTTTCCTCGCTGCTATTGCACCTTCTACGCTTTACTTTGTCGCTCAACGTTGCTCCGGATATACAGGTTGGAAAGTACGTTTGCTTTCAATGCCTATATTAATGGCATTGGGTGTCGGCATTGCAGTAAGCAACTCGCGCGCTGTTTTTTCTGCTGTCATGGGTCATAAAGGTTCTTTCGTTCGCACTCCGAAGAAAGGCGCCAAGTCCCTCACCCATTACGCTCAAAAGTTCCCAGTCATTGCCACTCTTGAACTCATCGTTGGTTGCTACTGCATCTTCGGTCTTTTAGAATACATTGGGGCCCAAAAATTGATCATTGGGCCGTTCCTCGCTCTTTATGCAGTCGGCTTCCTCGCCGTTGGCGTTTTGAGTTTTATGCAATACTTCGGTAACGTTATTGAGTTGCACCGAGCTCATCGTTTAGAAATGGAAGCACAAGCTCAAGTTCATAGTGCTTAAAATGAAAAAGGCTCGCCATTAAAGCGAGCCTTTCTTTTCATCCACATAAACTAGCGGTCAATAACTATCTTCTGCCAACTGCTCTTAGGTACCGAGACAATATAGAGACCCGGTTTCACAGCCTCTGTAGCATTCACAACAGATCCTTTCAGACTCCGCATTTGAGGAACTTCCCCTTGTGGTCCACGCACCAAGTAACCGCCAGTTGTCGGAGTAATTTTGTAACGTAACAAGTAGTGCGTTTTGGGAACCTTAGCAATAGCCGTTGGCGGTTCTTGTTTAGTAATCAGCTTTTCATCAGAAAGCATAATGCGTAACATCTGTACCTTCACTAACTTCCCTGAAGGAACATTAGACGTTACCGACGTAAACACAGTAGTAGAGTCCAAAGCGACCGCACTCGAAATGTGATAGCTTATTTTAGTTGTCGTAGAAGCCCCCACAACAGTGACTGTCGTATCATAATAAATGGAATACCCATGCCAAGTAATCGCATGCACATCGAATGTGTGGGAGAGCATCAGTTCATAAGCCTCAAAGCCATCATCTGTGGGCCAAGCACCCTG
>DBTP01000043.1:8173-10242 GCA_002307115.1 Fibrobacter sp. UBA1313
GTAAAAGCAAGCCAATTGTAGGTATTGGAACTATTGTAATCCCCTAAGGCAACATCACGAATATCGTAAAGCCGAGTATTCACGTTCAAAGAGTCTTCGAGCCAAGCATTCGAACTATAATCTGCCCAAGTGTATTGATTTTCAGATACCAAGCATTGAGCAGCCAAAGCCACAGGGATAGAATAAGGTGAACTCGTCTTGATCGGCACAAGGTTCCTCAGATCTCGGTGAATCATGGTCGTGACAGAAGCACTCCCCGGAGCAGAAAGCAAGCCTTCCCACACCGATTCGCGAATTGTATCTAAACGAAGCTGCATCGTTCTCGAAGCTACATCACTATGGAGTTTAAGCGTATCGCACACATTACCAATATAAACAGAAGAGGACGATTCCACTGTCGATGAAGAAATTTCGTCTGCAAACAGAGCAGAACTCACTAGGAAAAAAGCAAACATCATGGATGGCAATCGCATAGAACCTCCTAAATAAGACAACCTTTTTGAAAGATAATTTCTAAAAAATGCAACCGTTAGCCTTATTGCGAAACGCATCACGTTATGTTACATTCATAGGGATATGCTAAAAGCCACAAGCAAAAAGTCACGACACCTATCACGTCTCGTTGTCAAAAGCAAAGACCCGACTCGTTTTAAAACGATGGAAGTAAACACACTTCAAATAGGGATATGGATCAATATTTTTATGGGCTTTTGCGGCTGGATAGGCTATTATTTCGCCAATTCTTATGCCCTTGCACTGGATGGCAATTTTAGTTTCATTTCTGCGCTGAGCTTTTTTGTTGCTATGCGCATTACCCGCCAAAAGGATTTCACCAGCGAAAAATACCCACTCGGATTTTATAGTGTTGAAAATATTTATGCTTTTTTACAAGGAATATTGCTGATTGGAATAACCGTCTACGCCATCCTCCAGGGAGCCGCGAACATTGTTGCCTACAGCAAAGAGGAACTACCGGAGCCTCTGAAAATTATTCCTCTGATGATCTACACTGTAACCATGATTTTTGCCTGTATCGCCACATGGTTTTTCTACAAGCGTCGATTTGAAAAAACCGAAAAACAAAGTCCTATTCTGAAAGCCGAAACAGTCGGGGCCTTTATGGATATGCTTGTCACTTGTGGAACAGGAGTGGCTCTCGTCGTGGTGGCGCTTGTCCCCACCTCCTCCCCTTTTCATTTTCTCAACTACATTGGAGACTCTATTATAGTGATTATCATTTCACTATTCTTACTCCGCGCGCCTATTCAGATCGTAAGTAATTCTTTTTTCTCTCTTGTTGGGCGCACCGTACAAAAGCCCCAGTTGAGACACCGTGTAGAAAATATTATTGTGACTTCTTTAGACCCCATTTTCAAATTGGAAAAATTTCACATTTTCCATATGGGAAGTTGTTATGAGATTGAAGTGACAATTCGCCCTGTGGACGATGCACTGATGAATCTCCCTCTTTTTCGTATGTGTCGCCAACTTATGGAAACGAGACTCAAGGTGTTATTCCCCAGTCTCGTTCTTGAAATCATCATTGATTAAACACTACACGCAGACTCGCTATTCCTATTAGCCAATATCACGAATTCTTATTCTGCGATTACTGAGTCTCAAATAGTTTTAAAAACGCCCTTATTTCTTTAGGCATTCGCTATTTTAAAATCAGCAACGTTCTTTTGAAACTCTTCCAGATACTTTTTAGATTCCGCAACAACCGCTTCTGGGACATAGCCGAATTTTTTTTCTAATACCCCAGCCGGAGCAGAAGCACCAAAACGTTCGAGACCAATTGTCTTTCCGAAACCACCCACAATACGCTGAAAAAATAACGGAAGACCACTAGAGAGCGCAAGAACGGGAGTCCAAGGAACCAAAATAGAATCTTGGTAAGCCTTCGGTTGCAAACGGAAAAGACGAGGACTAATCATGGAAACCACACGAACAGCAAGTCCTTCGGCACGGAGTTTTTCTGCCGCCTCATGTTCTAAAAGCACATCAGAGCCGTTCGCCACCAGCGTAAGATTTGGAGCCTTACCAGAAGTGGTATTATCGCTCACAAT
>DBTP01000043.1:10578-11430 GCA_002307115.1 Fibrobacter sp. UBA1313
CCACCGCTTGGCGAGTCAAGATCAAAGCCGTCGGACTATGCTTATTTTCAAAAGCCATTTCCCAAGCGACACTGGTTTCTGCAGCGTCTGCAGGGCGGAGCACCAACATTTCAGCTTGACCATTTTCTTTGGTGAGCTCTTCCAACAAACGAATTTGAGTTTCGTGTTCAATCGGCTGGTGCGTGGGCCCATCTTCGCCTACGCGGAAACTATCATGCGTGAACACGTATTTCACAGGAAGCCCCTGCAAAGCGGCCATACGGATGACCGGTTTCATAAAATCACTAAAGACAAAGAACGTCGCACAAATCGGATAAAGCCCGCCATGCAATGCAATGCCACAAGCGATAGCGCCCATGGTCAGTTCAGCGACACCCACCTGAACAAAAGCACCCTTAAAATCATGGGGGCGCATAATGGTTGTCTTATTTAAGAATGATTGTGTGTTGTCACTATTAGAAAGGTCTGCGGAACTACAAATGATGTTCTTATAATTTTCCGCAAGGTAACCCAAAACGGTACCCGAGTTAACGCGAGTCGCAACACCCTCTTTTTGAACCAAATTTTTGAGGTCTAAAGTAATCCCATTTCCGGTAAGCCAAGACACTAGCATGTGAGCCTTTTCAGGGTTAGCTGCATCCCAAATGGATTTTTTCTTTTTCCATTCTGCAACCATATTTCGAAGCTCTTCTCTCCGAATTTCAAACGCGGCCTTTACTTCTGGAAAAACTTGGAATGGCTTTTCAGAATCTCCGCCCAAACGGCGAATGGTTTCTTCTGTAGAAGCGCCAGCGGCATTGAGTGGCTGACCATGCGTACAAACTTCGCCCTCAAAAGACTTTCCCTCTGCAC
>DBTP01000059.1 GCA_002307115.1 Fibrobacter sp. UBA1313
AGCAATGTAATGCATTCCTGCACAATTTCCTTAAGATCGACTTGATCATCGCCCGGTTTGACACCTTTGGATTCATCCAGTTCCGAGAGCTTGATAATATCATTGGTCAAAGCCAAAAGGCGGTTTGCTTCTTTGTGTATCTTCCCTGCAAATTCAGGGATGTCACTCGGTTTCACCATCTGATTTTCAATCATTTCCGCATAACCCGAAATGGAAGTCAGTGGCGTTTTGAGTTCATGAGAGGCATTGGCGGTGAATTCTTCCTTAATTTGTACCAAATTCTTTTTATCGGTGATATCAAAAATAAGGCAGATGATGCCCGATAGTTCTTCTCCCATCAGAACAGGATTCACAATTATTTGGAACAAACGACCCTCTAGGCTCATCTCGCCTTCATGCCGTTTGCCTTCAAAAGCAATTTCAATGGCGTGATTCAATGGAATATTTCTCGAAAAATAGAGGATATTTTTGAACTCCACTTTTTCTTCTACATGCAAGTACTGCTTGGCAACTTCATTTATCATCAACACATTTTTCCGTTGATCCAGTAAAATAAAACCTTCCGGCATATTCTGCATCAGAATGGCGAGTTTACTCCGTTCGCGTTCTAATCGACGCATCTGTTTCTGAATATTCTCCTGCTGGGCACGAATTTTGTGCACAAAGGGAACCAATTCTTTATAGACTATCGTTTTTTCACCGGCAAAATCCACAGAATCAATATTCTCAGCCATCGCCTGAATGGGCTTCAAAAAGTTTTTAGAAAGCAGACGCGCCACGAAAATAGAGACAATTAATATCCCTATCAAAAGAAGTGCCAAATAAGGATACACATCTGAAAATACGGATACAGCACTGCTTTTGCGAATGCCCAGCCGCATGATATTTCCGTCAGGAAGGAGTTTCGCGTAATAGTAAATATCTGTCGACAAAGTCATAGAGGGACGAAAACTTTCACCAGTCCCTGTTTTCAATGCCTGAACGACTTCCGGGCGAGTCAAATGGTTTTCCATGTGATTCGCATCCGCGTCACTTTCTACGAGAACCACGCCTTCCGAAGAAATAAGCGTGATACGCAAAGTGTGCGAGGCAAATCGTCTGAGTTCACTTTTGTCGACAAGGTACGGATAAATTTTAGCAACTAAAGAGGCTTCTTCTTTTAAATCAATTTGTGTTTGTTTTTCAACACTACTTCTAAAGGCTCCCGCCGTTACCACCATCGCGATAATGGCGGAAAGGAGCCCTATATAAAAAAGGTTAAAACTGATTCTTTCTTTCACAACTTAATCCCCTACTTTGTAACCGACGTTACGAATCGTTTTAATATACTGGCCACTTTCACCCAATTTTTGGCGCAATGTTTTCACATGCATGTCAATCGTTCGGGATTCGACTAAATAATCTCCGCCGCCCCAAACGTGATCCATAATCTGCTCCCGGGAAAATACCCGGTTGGGAGAAGCACACAAGAGTTTGAGAAGCTCATATTCCTTAAACGTCAATTCACAAGGTTTTTCTTCTACCGTGACGAGATGCTTGGAATCATCGATTTCAATTTTTTGCCAACGGATAAAGTTATTTGTTTCTTCAAGCTTGGGGGCACTACGGCGGAGGAGCGCTTTGGTTCTCGCTAAAAATTCCATGATCCCGAAAGGTTTTGTTAAATAGTCATCGGCACCGGCATCAAGCCCCTTGACTTTATCCAATTCCGAAGTGCGCGCAGTCACCATCATCACAGGAATATTTTTAGTTTTAGGTAAAGAGTGCAGACGTTTCAAAATGGTGAGACCATCGCTATTGGGAAGCATAATGTCCAAGATTACAAGATCAGGAATATCCGTTTCCAGAGCCTTGAAAAAAGGAATCCCTTCCGAAAAGGCCACGACTTGAAAGCCTGCGCTTTGCAAGGCGTAAGTTTCCATTTCACGGATTTCTCTATCATCTTCCACAATATAAATCATCTTATTTGTCCTTCATATCATCAAAACTCGCGAGGTAACCCACCCCATTGCGTATCCCTGTAATAGAAAAAATTACCCATTTTGCCACATTCACCGAATGATCACCAATACGTTCAAAATACTTCGCTATCATGAGTAAATCAATAATACATTCTCCATCTTCCAAATTATCCCGAATTTTCGAGATTAAATCCCTGCGCACTTCATTAAAAAGGTTATCCACCACATCATCGTAATCGCAAACCGAACGGGCGAGAGCCATATCGCGGTTTACAAAAGCATCTACACTTTCGGAAACCATTTTTTTTGTAGCACTTGCCATCCGCGGAATCAGATTCAAATGATTGGTATCAGCACCTGGAGGAAGCGTCAATACGATCTCTGAAATGTCGGCACATTGATCCCCAATACGTTCTAAATCAGAAACCATTTTGAGCGCGGCAGAAATTAAGCGGAGGTCTCTTGCCACAGGCTGCTGACTTAAAAGCAACTTTAAGCAAAGGCTTTCAATTTCTTTCATTTTCTGATCTATATCTTTGTCAAAGTCAATATTCTTTTGCGCCAAATCAATACTCTGGTGTAACAAGGCATCAACCGCATTGCTCATGGCTTGCTCAACTAAAGCACCCATTTCAATAATTTCATTGTTCAGCGTTTCCAGCTGTATGTCAAAACGTGTTCTCATTATCCAAACCTCCCGGTAATGTAATCTTCTGTCCTCTTATCGTGAGGCATTGAAAATAGGCTATCTGTTTCACCGCTTTCGATAATTTCTCCCAAGAGGAAGAATGCGGTTTTGTCAGAGACTCGGGTTGCTTGCTGCATATTATGAGTCACCATGACAATTGTATAATTTTTTTTGAGTTCCAAAACAAGGTCTTCAATTTTCGCTGTGGAAATAGGATCCAAGGCGCTGGTGGGTTCGTCCATGAGCAAAACTTCTGGTTGCACGGCAAGCGCTCTCGCAATGCAAAGACGCTGTTGCTGGCCCCCGGAAAGCCCCAACGCGCTTTTTTTGAGACGATCCTTGAGTTCTTCCCAAATGGCCGCATTTTTCAAAGAAGTCTCTACGATTTCATCCAGAGCGACTTTGGAGCGAACGCCGTGTGTGCGCGGCCCGAAAGCCACATTATCATAAACACTCATGGGGAACGGATTCGGTTTTTGAAACACCATGCCCACCCGCTTCCGAAGTTCATTGACATCAATGTCCCCATAAATGCGTTGCCCATCCAATGTGAGTTCCCCGGTAATGCGACATCCTTCCACAAGATCATTCATGCGGTTGAGCGACTTTAAAAGCGTCGACTTTCCACAACCCGAAGGTCCGATAAAAGCGATAATTTTATTGCTTTCCACGCGCAAATTGACTTTTTTGAGGGCTTGAAAATTGCCGTAAAATAAATCCACATCTTTTACAATTATTTTGTCCATAATCATTTCCTAGTAATCTTTGACGCCATCTTTGTCGAAAACCAATTAATAAAAAGAACCATCAAAAGAAGCATCACGGCTGTGGCATAAGCCTGATCGGTGTGGAGTCCTTCTCTGGAAAGCGCGTACATGTGCACGGAAAGCGAACGGCCTGAAGAAAAAATACCTTTCGGGAATTCAGCCACAGTCCCTGCGGTGTAAACGAGTGCCGCGGTTTCCCCCACCACACGCCCCACCGAAAGAATAATACCCGCAAGAATTCCAGGAACCGCCGCAGGAAGCACAATGCAACTTACGGTCCGCAGTTTGCCCGCACCCAAACCAAAACTCCCCTCGCGGTAAATATCCGGCACCGATTTCAGAGCCTCTTCTGTTGTACGCATAATCAAAGGAAGAATCATAATCGCCACGGTGAAAATACCTGCGAGAAGCGAATAGCCAAAGTGAAGCGCCGTCACAAAAAAGAGCATCCCGAATAAACCAAAAACGATTGAGGGAATTCCTGAAAGCGTTTCTGAAGTCACTCGCACAATAGAAACCAGCTTATTTCCCCGCTTGGCGTATTCTACAAGATAAATGGCGGCAAAAATTCCTAGCGGAGCCGCCAACAAGAGGGCTCCTATGACAAGAATCAGCGTATTGACTATCGCAGGCATAAAGGAGACATTCTCAGAAGTGTAATTCCATGAAAAAATATCCGGTGTCACATAGGGAATCCCTTTGATAAGAATATAACCTACAAGAAACGTCATCGTCAGAATGGTTATGGATGTGGCAAAGAGCACCAAAATGAAAAGCAACAGCGAAAAGGGATTTCGCTTATAGGAAGCCCACTTCTGTTTCCAGGTATTTTCATTGATACTTTGAAGCCTATTTTGTTTCATCTTGCCTGTCTCCGCTTGAGAAGAGAAAACAAAAGATTGATCATAAGAATAAATACGAAAAGCACAACCCCAGTAGCAATTAACGCTTCTCTGTGAAGATCCGCGGCATAACCCATTTCGAGGACGATATTCGCGGTCAGCGTCCGTATGCCCCCCAAAACGCCCGTGGGCATTCGCGCCTGGTTTCCTGCCACGAGAATCACCGCCATGGTTTCCCCAATCGCTCTTCCGATGCCGAGAACCACGCCTGCCATAATTCCTGACGTTGCTGCAGGAAGTACCGCGAAAAAAACACCGCGTTCATGAGTCGCCCCCAAAGCGAGAGCTCCCTCATAATAATTTTCAGGAACCGCCCGTATCGCAGATTCCGCGACGCCGATGATGGTAGGGAGAATCATAATGCCGAGAAGCACGGATGCCGTGAGAATACTACTCCCGGAGCCTCCGAAATAGGTTCTCACAAAAGGAACCATCACCACAATTCCAAAAAAGCCGTACACCACCGAAGGAATTCCTGCCAAGATGTCCACCGCAGGTTTCAGCACGCGGTGAATGCGTTCAGGACAAAATTTCGCAAGGAAAATAGCCGTGAAAAGTCCAATGGAAACACCGATGATAATAGCTCCTGCAGTGACATACAAACTTCCCAAGATCATCGGGAAAATGCCAAAACTCGCAGGAGTATCCGTCGGTGCCCATTCCGTACCCAGCAAAAAATTGAACACGCCAATTTTTGCCATGCCGGGAATGCCGTTCACAAACAAAAAGAGACAAATCAAAAAGACAGATAGAATAGAAGTAAGGGCGGCTATTAAGAAGACGCCCTCCATGATTCTCTCTTTCCAAAGTTTTGCAACCTTACTCAACGACCGCCTCCCAACTGCGGATTGCTCCCATGTACACCTCACGAAGGGTAGCCATGGTTATGTTTTTCAAAGGGTTTTTGTTGTTCACAACGATCGCGATACCATCTCTTGCAATCACAATGGCGCGCAAGTCGGTGGCTTCGCTTTCCTTGAGTTCACGAGAAGCCATACCGATATCGCAAGTGCCCTCTTTTGCAGCGACCATACCCGCAGAGGAATCATTGGTTTGGATTTCGATTTCCACATTTGGATTAAGGGCAAGATAAGCTTCTTTCAATTTTTCCATCACCGGGGATACCGAAGAGGAACCCGCGATCACAATCTTGCCAGAAAGTTTGGTAGGCTCATAAGTGTTGCCCTGAACCACAGAGACATAGCCATTCTCTTCCACCACTTTTTGACCCGCATCACTTAAAATAAAGTTAATGAAATCCTGAGAAAGTGGGCTCACGCTATCCTTGACCGCAATATTGAAAGGACGCGCGATAGGATAAGTGGCATCTTTGACCGTAGCAGCACTGGGTGTCACTCCATTCACGGAGATCGCCTTCACCGAAGCATTCAGAGAACCGAGAGAGATATAACCAATGGCGTATTCATTGCCACCGACGTTACTCATCACCGCCTGAGTCCCATCAATCGTCAAGGCCTCTTTCGTAGTATTGTCTGTTTTCTTGCCATCGACTTTTACGAGAATCCCCGTGAGTTCGACGAAAGCTCCCCGAGTTCCAGAACCAGCTTCGCGGGTCACCACCGAAATTTCGCGCTTTTTATCAAAGGCGAGAGGCTCATTGCACCCGATCATTCCTATCATTATAGCACAGGCGACGGGGAACGCAATTAATATATTCTTTGTCATAAAAGACTCCTTTTGGGTTGTGTGTTTTTGTTTCATAACCCCAATGTAGAGTCCCTATGTAAAAGCCCCCCGAAGCCCATGTAAAATCGAAGTAAAGGATTTTTAAAAGCAGAAAACGGCGTTATTCTTCGATTTGGGCCAATTTTTTTGCCAATTTCTTGGCTTCAGTAAAATCAGCTTTACCACTGCCGAGTTTGGGGACCGTTTCCACATTAAAAGCGAGCCCCGGCATCATGAGCGGAGGAATACCGGATTTGCGGAGTTCACGGAGCACCGCATCGGGTTCCATTTCGCCATGATACAGTAAAACCACGCATTCGCCTTTCACTTTATCAGGAATCGCAGTCACCAGATAATCGGCCCCTTGGAGCACTTTGGATTCATTGATCCGAATTTCCACGGCTCCTAAAGAAATCATTTCGCCCCCCATTTTGGCAAAGCGGCTGTAGCGATCCACAATGGTGAGGAATCCGTCTTCATCGAGATAACCTTTGTCGCCCGTGCGATACCAGCGCTTGCCATCCATTTCCACAATGGCTTCGGCAGTGCGCATGGGGTCTTTTAAGTAGCCTTTCATCACTTGGCAACCGCCAATGAGAATCATCCCCTCCGTACCGATAGGAAGTTCCACATTCGTCTCAGGGTCCACCACCCGGAATCGCGTCCCGGGAATCGCCATCCCGACCGTTCCAGGTTTGTTATTCACCTGCATGGTCATAAAGTCATCCAGCAGCACATTGGGCGTATTCACCGAAGCCACAGGCGTTGTCTCCGTACAGCCATAGCCCTCAAATACTTCTTTACCGAACTTGAGCCGGAACGCTTCCTGCATCTCGGGACGCAATTTTTCCGCTCCCGCGATAATCAAACGCATGTGATCGAATACCATGGGGTGTACCAGACGATTCACGGTAAAAGCACGAAGGAAGGTGGGCGTTCCCACGAGAACCGTCGTTTTGAACTCGGCACACACGCGCGCCATGGTTTTCACATCCGTAGGGTCCGCGACGGTCACAATCGGGCACCCCTCCATTAAATTAATGAGGATCGTGACTGTGAGCCCAAAGGAATGGAACAACGGAAGCTCCGCGAGCATCACATCGCCTGGGGTCACATTCAAAATGCAAGACATCTGCTGAATGTTCCCAATCATGTTCTTGTGAGTGAGCATAATTCCTTTCGGAAGGCCCTCGGAACCGGAACTAAACATAATAGCCGCCGTATCCGATAGTTTCACATGTTTGAAGTAACAAATTTCCAAAAGGAAGGACGGTAAAAGAACGCCTGCAAGCAAATGGCCTAGCATCACAGGCGTAGGGATAGAAGATTTAATGTCTTCTGCAAAAAGAATTTCACATTGGGAAGAAAGCGGAAAATAATCTACGCCCTTCATTTTCAATTTTTCAAGGAATAAACGACTGGTCACTAAAGTTTTTATTTCGGCTTTTTCAATGCAGAGTGCGACAATACTTGGCGAAGAAGTGTAATTCAAATTGACGTTCGTTTTCCCCAGAATCCAGAGTGCCAAATTGGAAATGACACCCGCAGGACTCGGCGGGAGTAGAATGCCCACATTTTTTTGCCCATGCGTTTTCTTTTTGAGAGCCTTGCTGAAGGCGAGAGAGGCTGCAATCAGTTTATAACCGGAAACATGAGCTCCATCGGGGCTATAAATCGCAGGGCCCGAGCGCACCAGTTTTTTACAGGCGCGTAACCAGGAAGACGCGAGCGGACGGTAATAGGAAATAGAATTTGTCCAAGCATCAATGGAAATTTCCCGAACCATATTGCGAATCGTATTCGCAGGAGTCGTGGCAGGTAACGATTCCCCGAAAGCGACCGTAATAATATGCGTGGAAGCGGGTCCAAACATGTTGGCGGCACTCATATGACTATGACGACTCCCCCACAATCCCTGAATATAAAAAGGGATAACCACAGTCTCAGTGTCTTTCACGGCAGAAGAAAAATCAAAAACAAAAGGCCCCACATGCGGTGACTTGGAAACTTCCCCTTCCGGGAAAATAGCGACCGCTTCTCCATTCAAAAGGGCTTCACGAATGGTTTGCATCGCCGCTTCCGGATCTTTGCGATCAATGCGGATCATTCCAAGCCGTTTCAAAACCCAGCGCAAATACCAGCGTTCAAAATGATCCTTATTGGAGGCAATGCGGAGGGGCCGTGGACTGGACATCTGAAGCACCGCCCAGTCAATGAAACTATGATGGTTCCCTACCAAAAGAATGGGGCCCTCATCCGGAATGTTCTGAACGCCAATCGCCTTTAGTTTATAACCGCTAAAGAATGTGCGCAACAGAGAACGCAGCAACGCCTGAGGCATTTTTCGAAGCGCCCAGGCAAAACCCACAAAAGAAATAACCGCAAGCCCGAGAAATAATCTTTGGGTGGTCAAAGGAGTATAATTCAAAAGCAAAACATGGATAATAAGGAATACAATCAGCACCAATGTTTGGATCGCATTACTCACTGCAAGTACCCGCCCCGCATTCGTGGGCTTCGTATAAAACTGCAAAAGTGATTGCAACGCCACCACAAAAAGCCCGCCGAAAAAGCCCACCAGCCCGAATAAAACCGCGAGAATAAAAGGCGATTCGGCAAAAGCGATGAGAAACATGCTCGCCGAGGCTCCCAACGCCCCCATGGGCACAAGACCTGTTTCAATAAAATCACGGGAAGCGCGAGCGGCGACAATGGAACCTACCACAAGTCCCCCAAAGGCGACACCAATACTCTGCTGAAGAATGGTTAAAATCTCCGTCCCAGAAGTATCTTGGAAAACTAACACAAATACCTGCGCCATTCCCCAGAAAAGTGAAAGACCAATAATACAGGCGCGCACCACGGGATTTGTCCAGGTGGATCGGAAAGTCTGCTTCACAGAACGCATTTTTATGCGGCGATCTTCACTGCCCACGGTGGGAATCAAAAAAGAACTCACCAAACCCAATAGGCTGATGCCGACCAAAATCCAAGGCAAAGCAAGTGACGTAAACAATAAATCCATTAAAGGAGGCATTTCATCAAATGCAGAGCGAACGATCGAGAATCCAGCAATCATCGCCCAAGAAGATGCCACGAGAGCCGCAATAGAAATAATTTGCAAATAAGCATTCGCATATCCCAAGTAGCGCGTCCCGTACATTTCTTTCAAAATACCGTACTTTGCAGGACTATGTACCGCAAATGCCATTGCGAGCAACAACGTACAGGCGTAACCCACCCGAGGAAACCCTAAAGTATAAGAAAGTGCCATAACGACCGTGGTCAAAGTCATGGAGAGACTGCTCCAAGCCATTACTTTTTCTTTAGGAAACTTATTCGAAAGAAAACTCGCAGGCGTCATCATAAAAAGATAAGGCAAAAGAAAAAGCCCTTGTAACAGGGCACTTTGAAAAATAAGATCCTCGCCACTAGAGGTCGCTGAAAAAACTTTCTGTGTTAAAACAAAGCACCCCATCTGTACAAACGTCACTGCAAATACAGATAAAAAATAAGGGATGGTTCCTTTCGTTTTCCACATATCAGAGTCCTCTTTCGAAATAAATCCACCCCGAAAGTTAGCAATCATCACTCCCCGGAAGTACCCCGCAAAAAGTCTTTTTCAAATGTCCCTTCCTTTTTATCCATTATTAAATAAATGTACACTCAATAAAAAGAAAAAAGGGGAAATCGATTTATTTTCGATCGAATGGAATCGCATTTCATCCAAAAGAGATCGTTGTTGGTCTCTGAATAATTATTTGTATTCCTTTTCCGACCTTAATTCTTCACATATTCGTTCGTCAAAAAACGATAGCAATCAAAGCCGAAGCAAGTTACGGGAAATCGAACACAAGAAATTAAATACAAATTAAACTATTTGGCAACGTGCTTCCACTTCGGAAAATAGCCCCCGTAAAGAGAAGAAACTTCATTCGTCACAATGAGCACACCCTTATCAATTTCCTGGATATACTTCACCATTTTTTTCATCCCTTTCCGGTTCGCAAAAATCATCAGCACCATTTTATGGCTGTCCTTCCCTTCCGCATGTGAAGTCGTCACGCCATAGCCCTTCGCGCGAAGGAGACCTGCAATATTTCGCCCGGAGTCTTCCGAAGTGATCATCTGCACCAGCACACATCCAAAAGCAAGACGCTCCTCGAGACAAGATCCAATGTACACGCCGGCAGCAAAACCAATGCTGTACATAACGCCCTTGATAGGAGCATCCGCAATTCCCAAAATTACACGAGAAGCCACAAATACCCACAAAGAAATTTCAAAGAAAGAGAGAAACGTGCCTTCTCTGCGGAAGCCCTTGTTAATCAATATTTGGCGCAAGGTCCCTAAAGAAACTTCCGCCACCTTCGCAAAAAATATGATAGCCAATTCCCAAAGGGGAACGGCGGTCAATACAGAGATCACAGACACCACAAATTATTCTCCTTTAACACAAAAATTTCATTCGCACAACGGTCATTCACAGGCGACTCAAAAACTCGCTTTTGACAGATTTTTGAGCGAGAACAAGCGAGAATAGGAAGCATTCGATGACGATATTTGAACCATACCCGCCAAGAGGAATAACTAACCACGCCGTTCACAGCCGAAAAGTTCCAAAAAGGGATTTTTTATTCTTGAGTAGCCTATTAAACTACATAAGATAGCTATTTCCTCAAATCATTTTTCTCGATGGAAGACTTATCGGAACAATGACTCGCCACAAAAGAATTGTGGTTCCCCTGCACCTTCGCAATGCGCTCATCGCGAACACATTCCCGTAAGGTCACCGGGTGTTCCTTATCCCATATTTCAAAAAGACGTCGGTTTTTATCGGAAATGGTAATTCCGTACTCTTTTTCCATGTAAAAACTAATGCGCGCGATGATCCCACGGGATTCCGGGCGAGGTTGCACTTTGCGGTTCTTGAAATCAATGATCGTCTGACAGGTTCCATACAGGGGCTCTGGTGTATTTGTCCACTGAGAATACATAAAATTACTGCGGTCGCCATTCACTTCACCGATGGAAGGCATCAAGTTGTGCAAATCGCCTTCCATAATTCCAAACGCCGTATCCGTTTCTGTGCAGTTTTCTCTCGCACTTTTTTTGCCCACTTTGTGCCAGCACTGCCTTGCGTTTCCCATGTTGTGCGCAGTCACCACATGTTCCCACTCAATGCGACTCGCCCGGTTGACATTCTTCCTCGGCTGAAATCCGCAGGGGGCAAAATCAATCCCATTGGGGTTGTGGTTACTCGTATACTTACAACCGCAGTAAAGCGTTTCCATCAGATCCCCATAATAAATCTGATCCATTTTCTTCTTGGCATTAGCAAAAGTATAATGGTGTGGTTGATCTTCAGCCGAAGTACGGGCAAACGAAAAGCCTACCGTCAGGACACCCACAATAACCCAGAAAACCAAGGAAAATAGTCCTTGTCGAACCATGTAGCAAAACCTCAATGAAGAGAAAAAACAGCCTGTGTTCAATATACATAAAGGTCAACCACAGTAGAGTTTTCTATATTTGGGCTCATGATAGAATCTCTCATTCTCGGACTTGTTCAGGGGCTCGCTGAGTTCCTCCCTATCTCTAGTTCTGGTCACCTGGTTCTTGGGGAGCACATTCTCAATATGCAGCAAGTGGGCATTCTTTTCGATGTCATGCTCCACGTCGGAACGCTCCTCGCCGTCATCCTTGTTTTCCGCAAAAAACTCTGGAAATTGATTGTCGGTTGCTTGAAACGAGACAAAGAAGAGTTGCGTTATGCCCTGTATATTATCATCGCCTCCGTCCCTACCGCTATCATCGGCCTCGGGTTTAAAGATGCCATAGAATCTCTTTTCGAGAATCCCCGCTTTGTCTGCTATGCTTTGCTTGTGACAGGCACATTCCTTTTTGCCACCCAATGGGCGCGTACCGGAAGTAAACACCCCGAAGTTGCCGGCGTTGAAATGAACTGGTGGAGAGCTCTTATTGTAGGCACCATTCAAGGGATTGCCTGTATCCCGGGCATCAGCCGCAGCGGTTCCACCATCTCTTCCATGCTTTTCATAGGCGTCAACCGCAAATACGCGGGCGAATTCAGCTTTCTGATGAGCCTCCCTGCCGTGGGCGGAGCGGCTCTCCTAGCATTTATAGACTGGTTTAAGTGCCGTGGCGCCGGAACCGATGTTCTCACATGCGCGAACACTGGCAACATTGATTTTGCTCTTATTTGCGGAGTCGTGGTCGCCTTTATCAGCGGCATCATCGCCCTCAAATGGCTTTTGAATTTTGTCCAAAAAGGAAAACTGCATTACTTTTCCTACTACGTATGGGCAGTCGGTATTTTAGGCTTAATCTTTATTCGCTAATTAAATTATTAACAAACTAACGGAGAACCACTCTATGGCAACAGAAAAAATGGAATTTCAAACAGAAGTACGCGACCTTCTTCATTTAATGATTCACTCCTTGTACAGCAACAAGGAAATTTTCCTCCGCGAACTCGTTTCCAACGCGGCCGATGCCCTTGACAAACGTCGATTCCTTTCCCTTTCCGATGCAAGCCTGCTCCCCGCAGGAACCCAGCTTCGTATTGATATCAAAGTCAACAAAGAAGGAAAATTCCTCACGGTCGAAGACAACGGCATCGGCATGAACCGTGAAGAACTCATCAGCAACTTAGGCACCATCGCCCGCTCCGGCACCAAGAAATTCGTGCAGGGCCTCAAAGACGGGGACAAAGCGAGCGTCGATCTCATCGGTCAATTCGGAGTCGGCTTCTATTCCTCCTTTATTGTCGCAGACAAAGTCGAAGTCCTCTCCCGCAAAGCAGGCGAAACGCAAGGGTACCTCTGGACCTCAGCAGGCACTGGCGATTTTGAAATCACAGACGCCCCCAAAGGAGAAGCCGGAACCAAAATCACCCTTTACCTCAAAGAAGACGAAGATTCGCAGGAATACGCGAGCGAATGGCAAGTCAAAAATGTCGTTCAAAAGTACAGTGAATTTGTCGCCTACGGCATTTATCTCCACCCAGAACCCGTAAAAAATGACAAGGGCGAATTGGAAATCAAAGAACCGGAACGCCTCAACGAAAAATCCGCTCTCTGGCGTCGCCCCGAAAAAGAAATCACAGAAGATCAGTACAAAGAATTCTTCAATGTCGTCGCCCACGAAGGCACCGAACCCGCCGCCTGGAGCCACAGTCACGCCGAAGGATCTCAGGAATTCTGGAGCCTCGTCTACATCCCTTCCAAAGCGCCATTCGACATCTGGCACAACGAACGCTCGCACGG
>DBTP01000206.1 GCA_002307115.1 Fibrobacter sp. UBA1313
CGGGAATCGATCTCCTGTAGTATACGAAGTTTGTATTCGGGGGTCAGATGGCGGCGCTGGGGGGCATCCAGTACTTGTGTCTCTTTCTGATGCTTTTCGGGGGTCATTGAGAGCTCCTTTCTACTTTAATTTTAAAGTAACTTTTGTCTCACGTGCCTCTGGCACATTCCGCCGCCGACACTATTATGGGACGGTTTTGAATTTGACTATATTTTGCAGACCTCCAAGGAAGTATAAGGTAGAAACATTAAAAATGCATAATCTTTTAGAAATAGGAGGAAATATTCCTCTTGCTGAAGAGCAACTGTCTCTCAAAAATTCGGAAATGGATTTGTATAAATTCTCGGAGTACAAAAGGAATGATTACGTTTTTTCTGGAAGGACTGCATTTTCGCTTGTTTTAGAAAATATCTGTACAAGGAAAAATGTTCTGCTGCCTGATTATACTTGTGATCAAAGGTATTCTTTAAATGATATGGATTATCTTGTCACCGTGATGAATAAACAAATGCACTGCTCAGGGTAATGTCTCATGAATATATTTCTTTCTTCTGTTGGACGTCGTTCGTACATGGTTGAGTATTTTCAAAATGCTCTTTCGGGAAAAGGCAAAGTTTTTGCCGGGAACAGCGTTATAACGAATGCGTTGCTGAAAGCAGATGACCACATTCTAACTCCAGCAATTTATGACTCTTCCTATATTGATTTTTTGTTAGAGTACTGCCTATCACATCAAATTGAGGTTTTGATTTCGCTTTTTGATATTGATCTGCCTATTTTGGCCGGGCATAGAGATTCTTTTACCCGCATTGGCGTAAATCTTTTAGTTTCTTCTTGTGAATCTGTCGATATTTGTAATGATAAATGGAAAACTTATGAGTTTTTTAGAAATCTTGATTTAAAACAGCCACGAACATATATTGATTTGAATTTAGCAAAGAGTGCTTTAAATTCAGGAGAATTACAATTTCCACTTTTTTTAAAACCTAGATGGGGAATGGGTAGCATTGGCATTTACTGTGTAGAAAATATTGAAGAGCTGGATGTTTTATATCAGAAGCTCTCAAAAGATATTTTTAGGACTTATCTGCGCTTTGAATCGATGGCAGATCAGTCTGCTTGTATCCTGATTCAGGGAAGAATGCCAGGGAATGAATATGGCATCGAAATTTTAAATGATTTGTCTGGAAATTATGTCACGGTCTTTGCCAAGAAAAAAATTGCCATGCGAGCCGGAGAAACGGATATTGCCGAAATTGTTGATGCAGCCCCTTTTATCTCTATCGCAAAAGCGATTTCTCAAAAATTGAAACATATTGGCATTTTAGATGTAGATTGTTTCGTTTCAGAAGAAAAAAGTATCTATCCGCTGGAAATGAACTGCCGCTTTGGAGGACAATATCCCTTCACGCACTTGGCTGGGGTTGATGTTCCTTTGCAAATTATAAAATGGGTTGAGGGCTTTGATTCAGATTATTCTTTGCTTACTCCCAAAGTGGGACTTAAAGCGTGTAAAGATATGTTGCCTTTGGTTATGAAAGATTAACGGGTTCTTTTGTATTCATATCCAAAGTGTCAAAAAAACTTTTTATTGTTTTTAAATAAGCATCAGAATCATACTCTTTAAGTGCTATCTCGCGGTTATTTTCTATTGCCTGTTGCGACAGCGGAATTTTTATAAAATCAGAAGTTAAGTCATTTTCGATTGTATAAATGTGATATCCTAATGATTTATAATGTTTATAACCAATGGAATCCTTGTACAAAAAAACCTTGCTGCCGATATAAAGCATCTGGGAAATGTTTCCTGTCGCCTGTTGACGGATATGACCGAAAATAGAAAATTGACATTGGCTCAAGAATTGAAAATAAGTATTCCTGTCAATAAATGATTCCAGCGTGTTGCATTTTAAATGCTTCAGAGTTGAGATATAATTTTTCAATTGTTCTTTGTATAAACTTGTTCCTGAATAACTAATCGGAATGATTATTGAAAGTTCGCGTTGGAATGATTCCAATTTTTGTAAAACGTCAATATGATTATTCGTTGGATCTAAGCTGTTTCCCAATAATCCACAAGTACACTCTTGAGATGGCGTTATAGTGACATCATTATAAAAATTGAACTGCTTGACTGGACCATATGAAAAGGGAACAAATATGCGTGCCCGATCTTTGATCAACTTAAATTCTTCAAAAAATGGAGTTGCGATGTAATCTATTTTTGATGTCAGTTTATCATAATTAGCTTGGCGTTCTGTCTTTATCCCCAGAAGAGCCAATAAACGCTTTATTTTATTTTTTAAAATTTTTCTTTTGTTATAAATACATTTTTTTGTCTGAGGTTTAAAAAGAGACAATGGAATCAATTTTTTTTCATAAGAATTTTTGTCAGAATAAACATCGTATCCCCAAGAAAACCAAATGAGCCGATGTTTAATTTGCAAAAGACTCGTATAGGACAGACATAGTGAATGCAAAACGACAAAATCCACTGTCTGAGCATTTGCTGCAGCAATGAGTTCGTTTCTGTCTTTGAAGAAAAGAATATTAGAACTATGATTTTTGACATATAAAGGTTTATCTGTTTTTGAGTAAATGTAAAAAACAGACACTATATTTTCAAAAAAAACAAATTGATCAATTGCAGAATCAATGAATTTTTCGTCGGTGCAGATATGTAAAATTTTCATTTTTTTTAAGGTAAAAAATCTGGTTTTTCTGAGGATGAATATATAAAGTAGTTTACGCTGTCACTGTCATTATGTGTTATTTCCTGAAGATCTTCTGAGACTTTGTGCTTTTCATATAGCCATTTTTCACCATCACAGTTATCGAATATTTTTTTCAAGTGTGCGGTCTGTTTTGAAATGAACAGAATTCCCGAATATCTTTGGACCCCGCTATAGAAGCTGGGATCATAGTAAACGCCGAAAGAGGATAGTATGATTCCCGTAATATATTTATAGCCCGTGCTAAGTTCTGTTAATGGGTAGGATATCTGGTCTCCTCCTGGACGAGAGTTCAATTCGATCAGAAATATCTTATCGTCAACTATTTTGATTTCGGTATGAGCGGGTCCATGGTTAAAATTGACAGCATTCAATAATTCTGTTATTGCTTTGATGATTTTATTTTTCATCTCCTCCGAGAGATCTGCCGGTTGACGATGACCGAGTTCCACGCAATGTGGAGCGCCAGAACTGTCTTTTTGTGTAATTTGTATAATGTGGTGTTTGTTATTAAATGACAAACTTTCTATGGAATATTCTTGGCCATAAGATAAAAACTGTTCTATGATGATTCCTTTATCACTTGCTGCATCTTTGGCATAGTGCAGAGCGTCTGAAAGTTCGGATTCTTCATACACGACTGTTATTCCCTGTTTTCCTCCTGCTGAAGCCGGTTTTACTATGACTGGGAAATTTTTTATGTTAATGGAATTGATGTCTTGGACTTGTAAAAATTCTGGCTGATGCAGGAATTTTAAGCCTCTGGCTTGTTCTCTAACCCAGAATTTGCTGGTTATATTTTCTGCAATCTTTAGTGGCAGGCTTATCAAACCCAGTTTTTCTGCAATATATGCGGCAACTTCAATAGTTTTTTCTGTTGTTGGCAACATCCCCGTAATTCCGTTTTTTTCGCAAAGACTGACAATCGTGTCTTTTTCGTATATGGAAATATCATGGAATTTGTCTGCAAACGATTTGGCTATGGCACCTTTTTCCCAAGCAAATATATGTACTTCTATATTCAATTCTTTCGCTCGTATGGCATAGGTCCGGGCCATACGTCCGGCACCAACAATGGCTAATTTCAGCATTCTTTATCTCGCTATGATTTTTATGATGCTTTTTACATCTTCATCTTCCAATCCCGCGTAAATCGGGAGGCAGATGACTTCGTTGGCTAATTGATTGGCAATGGGTAAGTTATCTGGATACGCCGATTCCAGTCCTCGGTATGTAGCAAAATTGCTGATAAGCGGGTAAAAATAACGGCGCCCGAAAATATTCTGACTTTTCATTTTCTCATAAAGAGAATCACGGTCCATGCCGTATTCCTTTTCATTAATAAAAATAGGGAAATAAGCGTGATTGTGCCGTATTCCGTCCATGTCTTTGAGTAATCTAATTCCCTTGGTTTCTGCAAGGCCATCTTGATATAGTTGCACGATATGTTGACGTTTGGCAATCGCTGCATCTACCTGTTTCAAATTGAGCAACCCATAAGCAGCCCGGACCTCATCCATTTTGGAATTGATTCCAGGGGCGACGACGGTCGTTTCTCCTGCGAAACCAAAATTTTTGAGATAGTCTATATGCTGTTTTTCTTCGGCAGAATTACAGATGAGCGCTCCACCTTCGATGGTGTTGTAGACTTTGGTTGCATGGAAACTGAGGGTAGAAAGATTACCATATTCCAGAATGGACTTTTCGTTGATTTTTACACCGAAAGCATGGGCCGCATCGTAAATGACTTTAAGTCCATAGGTATCCGCAATTTTTTTGATGCGTTCTACATCGCAAGGATTACCGTATACATGCACGGGGAGAATTGCGGTGGTTCGAGGAGTGATTGCGGCTTCAATTTTATCCGGATTGATATTTCCCGTATTAGAATCGACATCGACAAATACAGGTTTAATTCCGTTCCACCAGAGTGCATGAGTCGTGGCGACAAAGCTATAGGGGGTTGTTATTACTTCTCCAGTAATGCGTAAAGCTTGTAATGCAGTAATGAGTGGCAGTGTGCCATTGGTAAAAAGGCTGAGATATTTTACGCCTAAGTATTCACACAAGGCCTTTTCAAGTTCCTGATGGTAGTGACCATTGTTTGTGAGCCATTTGCGTTTCCAAATATCTTTAAGTAGTGGAATAAATTCTTCAAGACTTGGCAATAAAGGCGAGGTAACCGTGATTGTACGTTTTTCCATTTATTTTTTTCTCATGATCGAAAGAATTTCTTTTAATTCGGGGGATTTTATGAGAATGTTAGAAACCACATAATAAACAACCCCGAGTGTTCCACAAATGATTAATTGTAGCAAATAGCTTTGAATGATATGGGTTAATCCCCACGTGATCAAGCACATTATAAGGCTGTTCAGGAATATGGGGAGTAAAAACTGCATTTGTTTAAAAAATCCTATGGAAATAAGTTTTCCCGTATAATAAGTATTGATAGTCAGTGATAGGTAAGAAGATACGACCATGCCATAGCACATGGCCGTTATGCCCCTGGGGAGTGTGATGATAAGTATTGCAACGCCAACGCATTTTTTGATGATTTCAAGACGTAAAAATAAATCCGAACGTCCTTTTACTTGCAAAAGATTCAGGTTGATCGCATGAACGGGATACCACATGAGGCTAAAACATAAAATTTGTAAGAGTGGAATGACGCCGTTCCATTTGTCTGTTAACAGGAATAACACCAAAGGCTTTGCCAGAGCAACCAAAAGTAGCATCATTGGAAATATTAAGAATGTGGAAAGTTTTAAAAATTTTATATAGTTGTTCTTTAAACGTTCCGTTTCGTTTTGAATTGTGCTTAAAACGGGAAAGGAAACACGTTGCAAAATTCCCGTGAATGTGGATGATGGAAATTGTCCAAAATGCAAGGCACGGGAATAGGTTCCCAATTGAGCCGGCGTGTAGAATTTACCAATGACCAGAGGATAGATGTTTTTATAGATTGTGTCCAGAAGGCTGGACATTAAAAGTCTTGATCCATAAGAAAATAGGTAGTGAAAGGATTCTTTTGAAAATTTTTCTCTGGGGCTCCAACGGACTAAAATCCAGAGGAGAATGGTTCGAATAGTTGTTTGGGTAAGTGATTGGATGGCTAGAGACCATACGCCTAGGCCTTTATAAGCCAAACATAAACCGACAGTTCCAGAGGCTGTTACTGCAATCAGTGAAATTTTTGCTTGCATCTTAAAATTAATTTTACAGGTTAGCTCGACTTGCTGAATGATGCAGAAAGATTGCAATATGAGGTTGAGCCCGAGAATTCGTGCCAGAGGCTTGAGTGTGGGTATATTATAAAATTGGGCTATGTAGGGTGCGAGAATAAAAATGATCCCGTAACAGATAATACCAACGATTATATTAAAATAAAATATGGTAGCTTTGTCTTTTTCAGTACGATCTATTTTTCGTATAAGGGCATTTGCAAAGCCACTATCAATAAAAGTTTGGCAAATAGCAAAGAAAATTGACATCATTGCAATGATGCCGTAGTCGGAAGGGCTGAGCAACCGGGCGAGGATTATTGTGAAAAAGAAACTGATGCCTTGCGTTGAAAATTTTTCAACGGTGCTCCACATCATTCCTTTGAGTGTAGTCGTTTTTAATTGGGACATAGTGCTTCCTGCAAAGCCATTTCCACAACATCATCCATATCATAATACTTATAGCCCGCGAAGCTATAATTGTTTATAGGCTTTTCATGTATATCGGAACCCACGAACGAAATGGTTTCTTCTGGAGTTATGCCCCCCCACAGTTGATGAAAGGTTTTTATATTAAATGGCACGTTGTACATTTCATCCTGATATCTGGCAATCGGCGAATTGGTGAATCTATTAAACTCCATCAGCGAATTCATATAATCCCACACCCGCTTATTGCTTGTATGAAAAATAGGAGCTCCGTATATGTGAACATTGATCCCTTCGCTGGATTGGGTATAACAGTTTTCACCGAGATGCGGACGTTTATCAATCACTAAACACTTTTTACCTTGTTTTGTCTTTTCGCAGGCAAAAATCGAACCAAACAATCCGGTTCCCACAATCACATAATCATATTTCATAATAGCATTGAAAATCTTAAATGTTTCTATAAAAAGGATTTTGAAGGCAAATGATTAATCAGCTACTTAGAACGAATCAATCAAGATGAAAGATACTAATTATTACGGAAGGCTAGGTGGACATCCAATGGCAATCTGTCTTGAACTCATCGTCTTGACCTGAATTGAGGGGGTACACAATAATGAAACAGAACATAATATCAGGGGCAAAAGGAAAGATTAAAAAAATCTATTAAACCAACACAAGTTCCTAAACACGATGAATCCATCTCCATCGATTAACAGCGAAGAGGCGTAGAACATAGTCGTCGAGTACCACCTCGATTCTCCAGACGCTGAGGAGATGTTTCCAGAATTTAAGATAATGACGAAATCTTTTTCATTTGCATTTCGTAGGAGGACTTTATCCGGAAATAGGGAGTCCAGTTCATGAGCCACTGTATAGAAACTAATGTATGAGGAGGGCCTCATCGGCATTATGGGCATCGCAGGCATAGGAGATCAAGTACAAAAGGATTAGGGTCAGTCCGGACTAGTATCGTACTTTGGTTACGCATGTCTCTATCCGCGCTTATTTTATCTGTTTTCAAGCCCCTAAAATACATACAAAGAATTTGTAGGCTATACACTTATAAAAAATTTTGCAGATGAGTAAGGAAACGTTTGGGAGCTTAGCTCTGATAATATTTTTTATACCATTCTGCGAAACGACGAACGCCTTCTTCAAGTGTTATTTGGGGGCGATAGTTGACGGCAATCTCTAAAGCTTTTGTATCTGCCCAAGTGACAGGGACATCGCCAGGTTGCATGGGCATCATATTCTTGATGGCTTTTTTGCCGAGGGCATCTTCAAGGATTTCTATGAAACGTAACAGAGGGATAGGTTCCCCGCGACCAATGTTAAATACATGCTGAGAACCATCGCCACCATCCCAGTCCAAAACTCGAATGGTTCCTTCTACAATATCTTCGACAAAAGTAAAATCACGGCGCATATCCCCATTGTTAAAGACGGAAATAGGTTTGCCTGCATTAATGGCTTTGGCAAAAAGCATCGGGGCCATGTCAGGACGTCCCCAAGGGCCATAAACCGTGAAAAATCGGAGCCCTGTGGAACGAATTCCAAACAAGTGACGGTAGGTACTCGCCATCAGTTCGTTCATCTTTTTAGTCGCGGCATAAAGGCTTAACGGATTGTCGACACGATCATTTGTAGAAAACGGGACACTGTCATTTTCACCATAAACGGAGGATGAACTGGCATAGACCAGATGTTGTACCGGAAAATATCGGCAACATTCCAATACGTTTAAAAATCCAGTGACATTGGAATCAATATAGGTCTGTGGATTTTCAAGACTATAGCGTACTCCGGCTTGGGCCGCAAGATTCAGAACCATGTCAAATTTTTGAGAGACAAAAAGATTACGGAGAGCCGCCCCATCGGCGAGATCCATTTCGATAAATTGGACAGAGGAGGGCAAACGGGCAAGCCGCGCGCGTTTCAGGGAAACATCATAATAGCTGTTGAGATTATCAATGCCAACGATAAAATCACCCCGTGCGGCCAGTTTCAAAGCTATTTCGTTGCCAATAAACCCAGCAACCCCGGTAACTAAAACTTTATGATTCATATTTTCTAAGCCTCACAGTGAGTGAATTGTGCTGACAACAACCTCATGCAGAGGTAAATAATAGAAAATAAGGAGATCCATGGGAACCGCAATAATCCACTATGGTTTCGACTTTCAGCTTGAAAGATGCGTCAGTAGGCGAATCAAATAATTTGCCGACTTTGAATGGTCGTGAGTTTTTTCGGCCAGGGAGACGTTCAATCATTTTACTGCTGCGCATTTTCTTTAATCTGGTATCGAATTCGTATTTCCGGGCATCATGATGCCGAGTATTGTGCCGATGCCATCGGTGAAGAGTGGGCTGTGACTAGAACGTTGTTCATAAAATTTTTATCTGCACAATAGAGCTGTTATTGAGAAACAATCGTGAATTTATTCGTTTCTTGTTTATCCAAAAAAGAGAACAACTTCAACCCTCCGTGTACTGCTATTCATGACACTTTCGAT
>DBTP01000094.1 GCA_002307115.1 Fibrobacter sp. UBA1313
GGATACGCATGGTTTTGGACCCGCATCCACTGGACATCAAGGCCCCGCAGCCGTCATACTTGTTTCCGACAATTGTGGCTTTTCCGTCATCGCCATAAAATATCGCTTGACTCAAAGAGGCGTAGTGATTTTTTTCGATATACAAATTCGAACCCTTGCGAACATTGGGGCCATTTCCGGAGCCGGAATTCCCTTCAACATAGTTGTTGTAAAGGTGGCTCATGGAGTAGCGCATCATGGGTTGGCGTGCATCGATATTCTTATAGTAGTTGTGATGAAAGGTGATTTCGTGGCGGAGGCTGTCTCCATTGCTGTTCCCGATGAGCGAGCCTTTATGATGGTCATGGAAGTAGTTCCAACTGAATGTCGCATTATAGATGTTGTTTTTGGCATCAAGCAAGCCATCGTAACGATCCTTATTGTCTGTTGCGGCATTGTAGAATTCGCAGTGGTCAATCCAGATATTGTAGGACGCCTGCACATTTTTTTCAGCCCAGCTATCCGCAGCAGAGTCCGCCTGAATGTTGATGCAATCCGGATCGTTCAAAACCACTTCAGCACCGTTCCGATAAGCGACGACTTTGTTTTCGTCCGTTTTGCTGATAGGGACATCGCTCATGGTGAATTTAATGTTGCGAATAATAATGTTATGCTTTTTCTGAATCGAAAGTCCGACGCGGTTGAGGAATGCGGAAGAGCCAAGGCCTACGATTGTCTTATTGTTACCAACAGCAATCAGTTCCCCGTAAGTGGTGCTGATAGTTCCGGAGGCATCTACGGCACCATCGGTGTTGATTTTAACCGCAATGTTGGTGTTGATTTCGCCTTCGACCAAGATGACGTAAGGGGTCTCCAGAACTTCCGCATACTGTTTGAGGTTACTAAAAGAGGACACCTTGACGACCGTTCCCCCGGCGCCACCCGTGGTACTTCCGTCAAGCGTGGCAAAACCGTACATGCCAAAATCTGGTGTGGCGGCAACGACTGCGGAAGCAACCACCAAAGGCACGAGAAAAGAACCTAATTTCATCATCGAGCAACTCCCTGTTACGGGAATCAATATATCTAAAAAACAGGGGCCGAAATGTAAAAAATGAGAATTATTTTGAGAACTAAAATTTTATTAAAATGGTTAAAATTTATCTAATTAATAGTTTAATTTAAAAATTAAAAGGATTTCGATAATTTTTATTTGTTTTTATGAGAACGTTTGGCGATTTTTTTAGAAAGCGGATTTTACAATGAAGAACACTTCTAAAAATTGGAACCTTATATAGGGGCCTTATCTATTTTAGTGCACAAGTTTGAAAAATAGAGCAACATTGCGAAGGCAAAAAGTCTTAGAGGCTCCCTTAATTATATAATTCCCCAAAATTGCTTTGCAGAAAGGGGTGGTATTAATGTTGCTTTGTAGGAACCGATTTTTGGTTATAGAAAATTACCCCGAACCGCATCAATAAACGCTTGTACGCCTTCAATAGGGGTTTGGGGAAGGACTCCGTGGCCTAAGTTCATGATATGGGCGCGCCCTTTGAGCAGATCCATGATTTCGCGAGTGCGCGTCTGGATCGTTTCCGCAGGGGCAAAAAGCATGGCCGGATCCAGATTGCCCTGAAAGACCGTTGTAGGGTGAGTCTGCAATGTTGTCGCCAGATCTGTTCGCCAATCGAGTCCTATGGCACTGAAGTTTAGGGTTTCAATTTCATTAAGAAGGTGTCCCGCGCCGTTTGCGTAATGGAGCACAGGAGCATTAGTTCCTTTGCGTACTTTATCGAGAACGATTTGCGTGTAGGGGAGTGCCATTTGGCGGTAATCGGCAATCGAGAGATGCCCTGCCCAGCTATCCATGATGACTAACGCGTCACAGCCCCACTTCGCCTGGAGTGCGAGATATTCTCCGGTAATGTTTGCGATGTGAGTAAGGAGTGCTTCGTAAGCGAATGGCTCGCGGTAGAAAAGTTTTTTCGTTTCTTGCAGGTCCTTGCTGCTTTTGCCTTCGATGGCGTAAGAAGCAAGGGTGAGGGGGCCGCCGACAAAGCCCAGGAGAGGCGTCGCTGGGGGGAGCTTGCGCTTTGTCTTTTCGATCGCGAGTTTCGTGAAGGGAAGCACTTTCTCGCAATCGAAATTTGTGAGCGCCTTTATGCTCGATTCACTTTGAATAGGGCGCTCCACGACCGGTCCCATTCCAGAGATGAACTTTAAGTCGATTCCCATCGGGGGAAGTGTCACCAGGATGTCGCTGAAAAGAATGGCTGCATCGAGCCCAAATCGGTTGACTGGCTGTACTGTCACAGTTGCTGCTGCTTCTGCATCGGCTACAAAATCAAGAAAGTTCGTAAAACGCTTGCGCACTTCCCTGTATTCAGGGAGATAACGCCCCGCCTGGCGCATGAGCCACACAGGTTTAGTTTCGGTTACTTCGCCTTGTAAAGCACGGAGAAAAAGAGGAGTACTCATAGTGTCCTAAAAGTAGTAACAGATTTGGCTTTGGTTATTTTAAAACGGTGAACCAGTTTTCAATGGGCTCACGAGTGGAGATAAAATCATTGATGTGACTGCCTTCTTTGGGGTAACCAAAGGGGAGAGACATTAAGAACAATTGCTGGTCCCCTTGGGGAATATGACGACGCAGTAAGTTCGGGTATACGAGCGTACTCATTTGTGGGCAACTTCCCAAACCGACGCCTTCCACAGCGAGCATCAAATTAGCGGCAAAAATACCACAATCTACTAAGGTTCCCTCATGGTAAGCCTTTTTGTCAACACTCAGAATGAACATCTGAGGGGCATCAAAAAATTGGTAGTTCAGACGATTGTGTACCTTTCTTTTGTCCATGTCTTCTCGGGTAAATCCTTTGTATGCAAAGATGGCTTTTCCCAAAGCAACAGCGCGGGCACGATACTCAGAAATAAGTTCGCAAGGAAATTCCGGGTAAAAATGTTTTCCCGTGTCGAAGGAATCTAAAAAATCAGCACGTAGCGCATCGAGAGCGGCTCCTTGAAAAAGGGTCAACTTCCACGGTTGCGTGTTTTTGCTGGAAGGGGAACGCCCCGCCACTTCTAATATCGTTTGAATAATTTCATCCGAGACGACTTCCATGGAAAATTCCCGGATACATCTGCGGTTCACGATCGCGTCGAGGATCGCTTTAGATTCTTTTGGCATGAACGCCCCACCATTCTTCTTTTGATGCTTCTGCTTCGATAACAAAGCCGCTTTCTGTAAACCAGTTAAGGATGTAGTCTTTCTCGGCGGTTAATTGTCCAGAAAGAATTAAATCAGCACCGGGGAGTAACCGGCTTTCAATGTCGTCTCGGAGGGGCCAGAGCTCACTGCGGATCATGTTGCAAACAATGACATCGAAATAGGCGTCTTCTTTAAAAATATCTAGAAAGCCGAGGACCGCTCCACTCGTTTCGAATCCGTTCTTTGCAAAATTTTCAGCAATGCAAGGGAGAGCCAAAGGATCGATTTCGGTGCCGATTGCTATTTTCGCTCCCAAGCGTTTGGCAAACATGGCAAGGATTCCTGTCCCCGTACCAATGTCCAAAACGATTTTCCCTTCCATAGGAATTTGTTCCATGAGAGAGGCGACGAGTGCGGTGGTTGCGTGTTCGCCTGTGCCAAAAGCTGTTTTAGCTTCGAGTTCCAAAATTACGGCTTTGGGATCTTCGGATTCAAAGGCAACCCAAGGGGGGCGCACCCACAAACGCTTGCTCACAGAAACGGGCACGGCACGCTCGCGCCACCACAAGTCCCAATCCTTTGCGGGCTCTTCGTTGCGGATAAATTCATATTGTGGGAATTGAGCAATAATGCGGTCGCGGTCTTCTTTGGATTCAGAAAAAAAGCAAAAGTCAGTTCGTTCTGCATTGCTGGAATCAAGTTCCTGTAACATGCTAACGCCGGCTTCAAAAAATAGGTAGCTCACCACTTCGTATTCAGAAGTCGCACAATGGCCCGTCGCCTGGTACCAGGTTTCAATTTTTTTCATGCTTGTCTCCTTGGGGATGGAGTCCTTTTTGGCTGGAGATAAATAAACTTGAACCAATAAGCACCAAAACTACACAAAAGATCTTCTTCGGAGGGAATGGTTCGCCAAAAACAACCGCTGCAGCAAGAATGGGAACGGCGGCACCAATGGCTGCGCTAAAGGGAATCACAAAAAGAGCACGCCCATGGGAAAAAGCAATTTGGGTATAACTAAATGCTAATGAAAAAGCCGCAAAAAAGCCCCAGACACGGAGATCTGTGATCCAATAAATAAGCTCTGTTCCAGAAAAAGCCACTCCTTTTTCGGTTGCACTCATCGCGAGACTTTTGTAAAAAGCATCGGAGATTCCATAACCAATCCCCATTATCAAGGAGTCGCTGATTTCGCTTTTCTTGATGAAATGTTTGGTCGAGAAAGCGATGGTGAACATGATTAATGTGTATGTCCAAAGCGCGGGTATATTTTGAGTCCCCGCTTTTTCTCCTACATCAAAGGCGGCAACTAAAATGCCGATGATAACGCAAATAATGGCGGCGATGATTCTTTTGTTGATAATTTCTTTTAGAAAAACATATCCAAAGATGGCTGTAAGCACGGGGTTCAATGTGGTCATGGGCTTTACCAGGCTCAAATTGTAGAGGGCCATTGCGGAGTAATTTCCAAGGCTTGCCAAACAAGCGATAGCAAAGCCTAACCACCATCTTTTATTGCTGAGAATAGCCTTCACAAAATGCAGGGGATGTTTGATATCCGGTTTTTGCGAAAGTTGCGTAATGCCAGATTTAGAAATGACATTGCCACAAGCAAAGCACACAGAGGCGCCTATAGTAAGGAAAAAGAAAAGCATTATAAAAACCTATTGTGGAACACCGTTCCAAACTTCTTCATAAACCCAATAGTTGCCAAGAACGCGTTTTACATATTCCCGGGTTTCCCAGTAACTAATTTCTTCAACACGGATATCCCAATCAAGTCCCTTGCCACTTTCGACCCAACGTTTTGCGGGTTTCGGACCCGCATTATAATTACAAAGGACATACATGGGGTCTTGATTATATTCAATCAAAAGATCTGTTAAATAGCGAATGCCCAAACGAATATTCATGTAAGGGTTAAAAAGCATAGAAGGAATGAATGTATCCAGCGATTCTCTTTTCGCTAATTGGGCTCCAGTGGGGGGCATGATCTGCAATAAACCACGAGCTCCTGCACCAGAGATCACATGGTAGTTAAAAGAAGATTCTTGTCGCATGACGCTATAAACAAAGAAAGGATTAATTCCAGAACCGGAATTCACAACGACTTGACGGGTATAAGGGATGGGGTAAATAAAGCGGAGTACATTTCGAGGGGCCGCTCCCATACTTTTACGATCAATCAAATTTTGGAAATCCCTAGCAAGTTTGTACCCTTTGGTCACTTCACCCGCCTCTAAGAAAAGTCTGCCATATTCATAGAGAAAATCCAAACGGTTATAGTTGTTCTTGCTTTCTTCCACATAAAGGTCGTAGGCTTCTTCAGTAAACCCAGATTCTAAGAGATGCTTGACACGATAAAAAATTTCGGGAGTGTAAGAAGAGATCTCTCGTTTTGTTGTGGGTTGGGAGGAACGAATCCAAGCGAGTGTGGAATCATCGGAAAGCACTTGGGGAGAAAGGAACGGTATTTGAGCGGAATCCAATAATTTCAATCCAGCAAGTTTTGTGCGACTGCGCGCTGCATAATAACCGAGAGGAAAATCGCGAATACAGTCGAGGTATGCTTCGCGTGCAAGATCAAATTTTCCTTGCTTGAGATAGGTTTCCGCAAGGAACATGCGACTGGCATTACTACTCCAGGTGAAGGGTTCATTGCGCGCTTCTATAAACGCTTTTTCTGCTTCTGGGTAAAGCCCTTGTTTGAAGTAAATAAATCCGATGCGAAATTTAGCCCACTCGTGTTTGTTGGTATTTTGAAATTCAGAACTCGCTAACTCGTTGTAAGTAGCAATGGCATCATCATAGCGTTTGTTTTGCTCAAATTCGAAACCACGGACCCAAATGTTATTGGCATTTTCTGGGCTATACTTGAATCGAGTTTGAAAAAGAGAATCGATTAAATTGGCTTCGTCTGTTTTATTTTCGGTGCGGAGCAAACGGAGCAATGATTGCATCCAGCTAGCGCGAACTTCCACAGAATCCAACAAGAAACGGTAGGTGTTAATCGCTTCTACGTTTTCTTTTTCTCCGCGGAGAGCAAGGGCGCGTTTTTCCCAGAGTTTAATTCGAGTTTTGAGATCCAAGGTGCTTGGGGCTAAACGCCAAACGGTGGAGTCCTCGGCGGTTTTCATTTTGGGAATTTTTGTGGTATCACGCGCGGGTGCTTTAAGAGAATCCAAAATAAAAATGGAATCAATCAAAGCAAGGCATTCCTTGTTCATGCCTTTAAAACAAATGCGATTGGCATAAGTGATTTTTTCATCAATGGATTCTTCGGAATGGTGAGATTCACGAATGCGGTGAATGGCGATAAATGCGGAATCCCCGAATTCTGAGTAATCTGATAACACGCGAAGGTAAGCTTTTTGAGCAAGATTCCACTTCTGTGCGTTTTCTAACAAGACTGCACGCCGATAACGGAATTCGTCAGACTCAGGACCTTGGGGATATTTTTTAAGAAAAGACTCCAGAGAATCGGCTTTTTTCTTAGGACGATTTTTTTTATTGGCAAGGAACGTTTCCATGCGGATTCGGCTCGCTTGTTGTTGCCATTCGGGGTCTTTCTCCATCCGTTTTCCAAGATCGAGCGTTTTATTTACCTTTTTGAGTTCTCCATCATAAAGCCGGGTACGGGCCATTCGAATCAGAATACTTTGATCGAGGAGAGTATCTTTTCCGCGCAAGGAATCGTATGCTTTGTAAGCCGCATCCCATTTTTCACCATAATAAAGGGATGCCGCACAAGCAAAATCATGAAGATTTGGGGCTACCGTGGAGTCTTCACAAATGCGTTTTACTCGATCATAACGAATGACTTTATTTTGAAATTTTTCTGGTGAAATAAATTCCAAACTGTCAAACGCTTTTGGTTCAGCAAAAATCCAAGAAATAGCCGCAAAAATAAAGAGAAAAATAAATCTCATTATGGATCTCCCAGGTCTGATCCAAAATCCTGGGAAGTAATAAAACTTGAAATACCAAGATCCGTGATGGTCTGCAAATATTTTTGGCGTAGGTAACGATTGACACTTTGCGCGTCATCTAATTTTAAAACCGCTTTGGCTGTCGCACGAACGTCTTCGTAATTAATGGAGCGAATAATTTTTTTGCACTCCATAATACTCCAAGGCGTCATGGAAAGTTCGTCCACATCAAGGCCCACGAGAACCAGGGTGCTTAAAGGATCGGAACTCATTTCTCCACAGACACTCACGATAATACCTTCCCGGTGCGCCGCAGTCACAATGCGGTCAATCATGTTCAAAATCGCAGGGTGGTGCGGTTCAAACATGTTCGCAATAAGTTCATTGGTACGATCTACAGCGAGCGTAAATTGAATCAGATCATTGGTACCGATACTGAAAAAATCGACTTCTTTGGCAATCGCATCCACCATCATTACGGCCGCAGGAACTTCAATCATCGCGCCAATTTTAATCTCTGGAAATTCCAATCCTTGTTCTGTTAATTCGTGGCGACATTCCTGGAAAAGCGCTTTCGCCGCACGCAACTCATTGAGTCCTGAGATCATAGGAAACATAATGCGAAGGTTGCCTTCTTTGCTAGCAAGAAGGAGCGCTTTAAGTTGTTCCTTAAAGAGATCTTTGCGGTCTAAGCAAACGCGAATAGAACGCCAGCCCATAAACGGATTCGCTTCATCTGTCGCTGAAATATCGGAGACCAGTTTGTCACCACCCGCGTCCAATGTGCGAATTATGACAGGATAAGGCTTCAGTGTCCGCAAAATGTAACCGTAGGCTTCGGCCTGCTCTTCACAAGTCGGCGTCCCTTTACGGAAGAACAAAAATTCAGAACGATAGAGACCAATGCCAGAGGCTCCAAAATCGAGCACATTGTCTGCTTCGAGGGGGAGTTCTATGTTCGCATGCAACGTCACATACTTACCGTCACGCGTCATGGGTTCCAATTGGCGCATGGTGAAGAGTTCTTGCTTTTGTTTAATAAACACAGCAAGCTTTTCTTCGTAGTGGCGGATATCTTCATCGTTCGGATTGATAATGACCATGCCGCCGGTGCCGTTGATCAGAATCGTATCTCCAGGCTCTATCAGCACAGAAACATTGCGAAGACCAGAGACGGCTGGAATCTGCATGGAACGAGCTAAAATGGAGATATGGCTTGTGCGTCCACCGGAGTCCGTAGCAAAACCAATAACTTCTTCCTTCTTAAGAGAAATTAAGGTGCTGGGACTCAACTCGTGAGCGACAATAACAGTGCCAGAGGTCATCGTTAAATTTTCAATGACAGGACCGGAATCATCAAGGGCCGCGAGGAGGCGGTTGTAGAGGTCGCGAAGATCCATGGCTCTTTCACGCATCAATTCTGATTTGCTTTTCTCAAATTCAGCGATGAGCTCTTTAATCTTGCTGTGAACGGCCCAACGCGCATTCATGCTTTCTTTTTTCACTCTGTCCAGGATGGAATTGACCAGCGTTGGATCTTTCAAAATCATAAGATGTGCATCAAAAATGCGCGCTTCGTTAATGCCCAATCTTTCGACCGTTGCCACTTTCAGACTGGTGATTTCTCGAATGGTATTGTTGAGTGCTTTTAAAAAAAGCTGTTCTTCGTGGGCGAGACGTTCCCGCGGAAGTTTTTCTTCGGAAATAGTAATAGAACGGTTGGCAATAGCTTGAATAGGCCCCATGGCATAGCCAGGAGAGGCTGCCACCCCTACCAGAACGGTTCGAGGCCTAATTGGCTTCTTCGTTGAAGTTGTCATGGAAAAGTTGTTCCAATTGCACCATAATATCTTGTTCGTCGTCACCAGAAACTTCGAATTGCACGCTAGAACCTGGGGTAATAGCGAGCATCATCACATTCAAAATGCTTTTCGCATTAGCACGAGTTCCATCATAAACGATTGTGACATCACTTTTGGCGCGTCCAGTAATATTCACAATCATTCCTGCGGGTCTTGCATGAACACCAAGCTTATTGGTGACAGGGATAGACTTAATAATCATAGGTCCTCAAAAGAAGTCTACGTTGATATCTAGGCCGTCTTGGAGAATGACCCGAAAGAGACTATCCGCAGATTCTACAGTCTTGACCAACTCATCGTGAAGTTCATGATCGTTGAGAAGAATGCCCGCGGTGTTATCTTTGGATTGTAATTTCTCGGTGAGGACCAGGAGACGTTTTGTGACGGTATCTAATTCACCGATCACACCATCTGCGTTTTTAATAAGCCCTTGGGATTGGGTCAAGAGCCCCTGAATTGGAGCTTGTGTACTATCCAAAAGGGTATTCACTTTCGTGGTCGCCGCATTCAAACTGTGGAGGCTGCGTTTGAGCTGTGGATCGGTTTCGTTAACCATCACCAGCAGACGATCTTCTAAATGTTCAGCATTCTTCACAAGACCTTTAAACTGAGCCTGAAATTCGGGAGCGGCGACCGTACTATCCATGACCATCTTGACTGTCTGAATCAAAACTTTAGTGCTATCGAAAAGTTCACCAGCAA
>DBTP01000115.1:0-306 GCA_002307115.1 Fibrobacter sp. UBA1313
TCAGCTTGAACCACGCGCGGGCGAATGCATCCGCTAATTGATCCGGGTTCTCGTAGAAGTGCCTTGAAATCTTTTCGTAGATGGGGTCAAACCTCAAGGAAAGGTCAGTGGTCATCATGCTTGGCGCGTGACGCTTGGAAGGGTCGTGAGCGTCCGGAATCGCGCCGGTACCTGCGCCACCTTTAGGTTGCCACTGATATGCACCGGCCGGGCTCTTCGTCAATTCCCACTCGTAGCCGAAAAGGATCCTGAAGAAGTTGTTACTCCACTTCGTTGGTGTGTTGGTCCAGGTGACTTCCAGGCCGC
>DBTP01000115.1:612-1206 GCA_002307115.1 Fibrobacter sp. UBA1313
TGCTCTTCCAACCGAGGCCTTGCTCTTCTATACTGGCCGCTTCTGGTTCAGGCCCTACATGAGACGCAGGGCCGGCGCCATGGGTTTTACCGAAGGCATGACCGCCAGCAATGAGCGCAACGGTCTCTTCATCATTCATGGACATGCGAGCGAAAATCTCGCGGATATCCTTGGCCGCTGCGATCGGGTCAGGGTTGCCGTTCGGGCCTTCCGGATTGACGTATATCAGCCCCATCTGCACGGCAGCGAGCGGATTTTCGAGGTCCCTGTCACCGGAGTAGCGTTTATCGCCACCCAGCCACGTGTCCTCAGAACCCCAATAGACGTCCTGATCCGGCTCCCATACATCCTCGCGACCGCCTCCGAAACCGAACGTTTTGAATCCCATCGTTTCCAGGGCGACGTTACCCGCAAGAATCATGAGGTCGGCCCATGAAATTTTCCGACCATACTTCTGCTTGATCGGCCAGAGAAGGCGGCGTGCCTTGTCCAGGTTGACGTTGTCCGGCCAACTGTTGAGCGGCGCGAAGCGCTGCTGACCCCGACCGCTGCCGCCGCGACCGTCACCGGCGCGGTAGGTGCCGGCGCTGTGCC
>DBTP01000115.1:1513-4168 GCA_002307115.1 Fibrobacter sp. UBA1313
AGTCCGCCGGCCACCAGTCCTGTGAATCAGTCATCAGCAACTCGAGATCTTTCTTCACAGCCGCCAGGTCGAGGCTCTTGAACTCTTTCGCATAGTTGAAGTCCTCGTCCATAGGGTTGGACTTGGAAGAATGCTGGTGCAGGATCTCGATCTTCAACTGGTTCGGCCACCAGTCACGGTTCAACGTGCCTCTGTCGGTTTCTAGTTTGCTCGTTCTGTCCATTACGGAGTTCTTTCTGTCGTCAGTCATAACGTTACCCACCACTGATTATGAATGAAAGACCAAATCTCTAGTAGCAATCTCTTCAATCTTATCTCCTCTTGGAAAAATTGAGTGCCGATTACTAGAGGGCTTAATTTCGGTCCGCGTTACAAGAGCTTGAAATTCTTACATGCTGTTTTGCCATGTCCAATTTGTTATCTTTAAGGTATGAACGACATAAATCTATTATTCAAACAGTCATACTCTTGTCGAGTTTGTCTCTCCAATCCTGGAAGTTCGTTACTTTAGGTTTTACGACTCCTATTTTGGTTGTATTCCCCCTTTAATCATTAACTAATAGTTTACTATCCTTGAAGAACCTATTCTAGTTCAGTAGTCAACTTCTATAACCATGGATATCTGTTTAATATTGATTATTACATAATAATGAGTATGAATGGCCTTCAGGACTCAGACTCATCCATAATCAAAGCTCTCCGCGGAAAAGGATACAAGGCTAAGCCCCAAAGAATCGCGATCGTTCAATTTGTTCTCCACAATCATACCCATCCAACGGCTCAGAAAATTTATAACGAAGTCAAGAAGGTCTATCCAACAGTCAGTCTTGCAACAATATATAAAACTGTTCAAATCTTGAAAGAGGCAGGTTTGATCCAGGAATTGAATTTAGAGAAAGATCAGGCCAGATTTGATCCCAATATGAAGCCACACGCTCATCTGGTTTGCTTCCAGTGCAAAAGCATCAATGACTGCACAGACCCCATGATTTCTGAAATTGTGGATCGGATGTCAAGTGAAGCGGATTTTTCTGCTGGAGAGTGGAATTTTGACATATTTGGCATTTGCAGCAATTGCAGACGGAAATAAAGTTTATGTGACAAATAGAAAAGGAAAAATTGTTGGGTTTGTAAATCGAAACACTGCATCTGTTATTGACATCTCTGCTATATTAATAATTTAGGGTTTGGGGTTAATAACTGTAGACTTCGATCGAAAACGAGAAATGAAGCCCTTACAAACGAATTTCTTGCTGAAATCAAATAAACTCTTAAACCCTAACTATTTATTTATCATCTAAGATGAGAGTATTTTTTGTGTAAATTCAAATAAATCAAAATATTGGGCAATAAAAGGCTCTAAAACCATTAAATTTACTAGCGGTTCAAAAGTCAAGATAAATACAGGACAAAGTGACATGGTATGGATCAGCAAAGGCAAAGGAATTTATCAAACAATAAGAATTGGCTGCAAATAATATTTCTCCCTCCATCTACTCCAGATGGAACCTAACAGAATATTGTTGGAAAACGACAAGAGAACATCGAACGTCAATAAAATCATTCAAAAACATTAAAAAATAACTGGATGAATTTTGGGAAAAATACACATTCACACACAAAATGTCGTATATTTAACCTGATGAATACGATTTGAACAAACTAAGTGAATGGTATTCTTTGTATATAATGCATAAGGTACTCAATTTTTGTGCCTCAGAACTCATAGGGCTCATCATGAAATCAGCGAAATTTTTCATCACAGGCACTCAATTGATATTCAGATAGTATATGCAGTTAATATAAGAAATATCTTTCAGAAAAAAGAAAATATTTTAAATATAAAACATGTCCTGAAATATCCTGAAAAACGTTTTTCAGTTTTCTCCGTTGGTTCCGGCCTCGATCTCGGTAGCAATTTCTCTGGCAGCTTCTCTTGGGGACTCTGCTTTGTAAATGCTTCTTCCTACAATTACCCAGTCTGCGCCTGCAGCAATAACATCAGACGCTTTTCCTCCCTGGGCACCGACTCCAGGCGAAATTATAGTGAGTTTGTCGCCTATAATTTTTCTGATCGCCTTCACTCTTTCCGGTCTGGTCGCGGGTGCAACAAGGCCAAAAGCTCCTGCTTCGCCTGCCATCTTTGCAATGGCCTCTCCGACGGGCTGGATAAATTCGGCTCCACCAGGGTGGCTCATTTCACTTACCACGAACACATCTTTCCGGTACTCGGAAGCAACTTCAATGCAGGCATCAAGGCTGTCCCGACCTGTAAAGCCCTGGACAATAACTGCATCGGCTCCTGCCTCAAAGACCTGCTCGCAGATAAGGCGGTTAGTATTTGGAATATCGGCAACCTTGAAATCGGCTATTATAGGAGCAAACTCGGAAAGTTCCCTGATAATTCCAAGTCCGGTAGCAAGTACTAGAGGGTAACCCACCTTTACAGCGTCCACGAATTCCGAGACATCTTCTGCAATTTTGAGCGCTTCTTCCCTGTCGGAAACATCAAGTGCAAGGATCATACAGCTTTTCTTTTCCATAAAATCACCTCTTTGGAAGGCGTGTACGCACAGCTGCAACCATAAGCGGGAGAGTAATAGTCGCATCTGCATACACGGTTACGGCTTTTGCGTTTTCACCTACCTTTCCCCA
>DBTP01000189.1 GCA_002307115.1 Fibrobacter sp. UBA1313
TTGATGTATGGTTCACTCAGACGATTTAGAAGAAATACGGAGGAGTATTTCTTTCACATCCGTAAATGCACAAACTGGAAGGCTTAAAACTTTGCCACAGAGTTCTTCTGTTTGGGGAGTACTTACTTTGTGCGCCCCAAAATTTGCAAAACAAGGCTGTGTATGGAGCGGTTGTGGATAATGGATGCAAGTAGGAATTTCTGCTTTCGCAAATTTCTTTTCCCAAAAAGTTCGATCTTCTGTGACGAGCGTGTATTGAGCAAAGGTACTGGTATTACCCGCGGCAATTGTCGGTGTTTGTACATTTTTAAAATGGGCAAAGAAAGCATTATAAATTTCTGCATTTTGACGACGAATCATGAGTTCGTCTTCTAGGTGGCGCAATTTGACGCGCAGTACTGCTGCTTGCAATGCGTCCAAACGACTATTCGTTCCCAAGCTTTCATGAACGTAATGTTCGGTGCTACCGTGATTGGCCAAGGCTCTTACACGGGATGCTAAGTTTTCGTCCGCGGTAAAAACCGCACCACCATCGCCATAACAACCGAGAGGCTTTGAAGGGTAAAAACTAGTAGTCGCAATGCGTGTGAGATTCCCCGATTTTTTCCCAAATTGTGAAGCCCCAAAACTTTGCGCGGCATCTTCAATAATCCAGAGATCATAAGTATTTGCAATCTTTTTTAGCGCCTCATAATTGACGCATTGTCCAAAAAGATCCACCGCGATAATTCCTTTAGTTTTGGGCGTGATCAACGCTTCGACTGCGGCAGGATCAATCAAAAAAGTGTCTTTGGAAATATCGGCAAATTTTGGAATGGCTCCCAACAAGGCCACGCATTCTGCGGGTGCTACAAAAGTAAAATCAGGAACAATAACTTCATCCCCTTCACGAATATCCAACGCGAGTAAAGACAATAGAAGTGCTCCCGTACCACTTGCACAGGTGATCGCCTGAGTGGCTCCAGAATATGTCGAGAGTTCTGCTTCTAAGGCTTCAATTTCTTTCCCGCCAATAAAGCACCCGCTATCGTAAACGCGTTGTGTTGCGATTTCTAATTCTTCACGGTATGCATTCCGTTGTGAGGAGAGATTGACAAATGGAATCATGGTTGACAAAGCTAAAAAAACTATCTTCTACCCATGTTAAGTTCAATGCCTTGGTTCCCGCTTCTTTCGGTCATGCGCGACGCAAGCTCCGCTGTCATGAGCGCTTTCACTCAAGGTTTTTCGATTTCTGAAAAGCCGGATGAAACGCCTGTAACCAGTGCAGACCTAGAAGCTAATCGCATAATTCTTGAGGGACTCCAAAAATATTTCCCTGCAATCCCTGTGGTCTCTGAAGAAACCGCGAGTGAACCTTGGGAGGTACGGCGTACCTGGAAACGCTTTTTTCTCATAGATCCCATTGATGGAACTTCTGAATTTGTAGCCCATAGAAATGATTTTACTGTGAATATAGCACTCATTGAAGATGGTGTCGTCAGTCTTGGTTTAGTGAGCGCACCTGCCACAGGGGAACTCTTTGTTGGTTGGGATCACCAGGCATTCACTCTTAATTTGTATTCATTAGAGGAATCCTCCTACCAATCTCTGAAACGCGACTCCCGATTTTCCCCCCATAATCCTAAGAATAGTCCACCGTCCAAAGTGCTGGTGAGTGTACTTCATAAAGATGGCCCTACGATGGATTTTGTGGCGGCAGTGGGAGGCGTTTCCATTGAAGTCGGCTCTAGTCTCAAGTTTTGCCGCATTGCTGATGGTTTTGCTGATTATTATCCGAGGTGCAAGCCTCTTCACGAATGGGATATTGCTGCCGGTCATGGGGTACTAAAGGCTGCTGGGGGCAATGTCTATCGCTTGGGAACCATTGAAGAAGTTCATTACGGCACACAATTTTTGGAAACCCCCGCTTTTGAGGCTTATTAAAACCTATGACGAATGAATCGCTGCGCTCCGGTACGCTTTTTTTTATCACTTTGATTTTAGCGCTTTCTCTCCATGAGTTCGCTCATGCGCTGGCGGCTCTTCTTCTAGGGGATACCACCGCAAAAGATCGTGGACGACTAAGTTTGAATCCCATGAATCATCTTGATCCTTTGGGGACGATGATGCTTCTATTTTTGGCTTTTCAGAACATCGGCATTGGCTGGGCAAAACCCGTACCTGTGGACCCTACTCGGTTTAAAAATAGTCATCGAGGCATGGGCATTGTCTCTATCGCAGGGCCCCTTTCTAATTTACTTCAGGCCATAGTGGGCTTTAACTTGTACATGGGGGTCGTTCAGTTTATTATTCCAGCGATGCAAGGACCCAGTGCATTCTTAATTTTGATTTCGGATTTTTTGAAGATTTATGTTCAGGTTAATTTATCCCTCGCCGCCTTTAACTTGCTTCCTATTTACCCCTTGGATGGAGCAAAAGTCCTTTCTGCGCTCCTACCCCCTCGATTGAGCCGCAATTTCGATCTTTTGTTTCTTCGTTTAGGGATGTGGCCGTTGGTGGGGGTGGTCCTCTGGGAGTGGATTTTGCCTTTTCCGGGTCCAATTTCCCTTATTATGGGTCCATTTCTTGAATTTTTGTTAAAAATGACCAGTTATTCCGCTTTTTGGCTATAGGTCTTTTGGGACTTCTCGGACTTGACCAAATAGTGAGAATGTGTTAAATTTGC
Source organism: Fibrobacter sp. UBA1313 (assembly GCA_002307115.1). Classification (GTDB taxonomy): domain Bacteria; phylum Fibrobacterota; class Fibrobacteria; order Fibrobacterales; family Fibrobacteraceae; genus UBA1313. The sequence continues at coordinate 2,669 of DBTP01000189.1, forward strand.
GCCAACAAGAAAAAAGGTTTTCACCCGGAGATATAAGGTGCCTCATCATCAGTCATGTAAAAAGCGTTTGCGTCAAGCCGAAAAAGCTACCGCTGTTAACCGTTCTGTTCGTTCTGCGATCCGTACGAGCCTGAAACTTATCCGCACTGCAACTTCGAAAGATCTTGCCCTCAAGGAAATGCCGAATCTTTTCAGCATGCTTGATAAAGCTGCAGCTAAGAATCGTGCGGGTTTTAATGCAAACCGTGCTGCCAACTATAAGGCCAAGGTGGCTCAGGTTGTCAACGGATTTGTCAAGGTTTAATTAATGGATCTTTGATTAAAGGGACCAGTGGCACTGCTGCTGGTCTTTTGTTTTTGGTGGACTAGGTCCAATGGGCTTTTTTGCGAAAAACGAAACGGTGTTCTTATATTTTTGTTAGATTAGTTATAAATATTAAGGAAATCGAATGTCCTCAATCAACTTCGCTACTCGTGAAATCAGCTGTAAGGTCGTCTATTACGGACCTGGTTTGAGCGGCAAGACAACGAACCTTCAGGTGATTCATCAGAAGATGCCTCAAGACAAGCGCACCGATATGGTGTCTCTTGCGACAGAAGGTGATCGCACGCTCTTTTTTGATTTTCTACCGCTCAATTTGGGTGATATTAAAGGTTTCAAAACTAAATTCCAGCTTTATACTGTTCCAGGTCAGGTCTATTACAATAGCACCCGTAAGCTTGTGCTTCGTGGTGTGGATGGGATTGTTTTTGTCGCTGATTCTCAACGTTCTCGCCAAGCAGAAAATTTGGAAAGCTTCCAAAATTTGCGCCAGAACTTGCAGGATTATGGCATGGAATTAGATGATATTCCGTTAGTGTTGCAATACAACAAACGGGATATGGAAAATGTGTTTACGCTTGATGAGATGAACAAATTTTTGAACCCTCGTGTCATTCCCTTTTTCCCAGCGACCGCGCATAATGGTAAAGGTGTGGTCACGACATTGAAGTCCATTGCTATGTTGGTGATTGAAAAATTCAATGTGAAACAGGGCTTTTTGCGCAAGGCAGCGGAGAGCGTACACAATACGGGTGTGCATGATGTGACTTTGAGCAAAGAAGGTCTTTCTGTAACACAGTCCACGGTCCCACCAAAAGCGACTCTACCGATGGGTTCGAATTCAATGCCGGATTTGAGTGGACCTGATGCTTCTGGTTTACCGTTTCGAATGCCTTCGTTTGCGGCGAAGGCTCCCGCAGCTGATGTTGCTCCTTCCCCTCACGGTGGTATGTTTCAAAAAAATGCTCCTGCGACTCCTTTTGGACGTCCTTTGCCAGGTGCTGGTGGAACGCCAACACCGCGTATGCCGACCTTTGGCCGTGATGCACAGAAGCCGACACAAGAAGTTTCTGAAGATGACATTGAACTTCGTCCTTACGTTCCAAAAAAGAAATAGCGATTCCTTTTTGGAGTGGAGATAATACATGAGCGATTTTGCTGTATATACTGAAGATGCTGACAAGGTACGTCGCCTTATGCTCGCTTACCAAGCGAGTGTGAAGGCTGATTATGTTGTCCTTTCTCACCGTGATGGTTCCATCGTTGCTGAAGTCGGTTCTATCGGAATGGATGCGACGCCCCTTGCGGTTTTGAGCTCCGCCTCTTTTGATTCTGCAAAACAAATAGGCATGATGCTTGGCGAGTGTTCGTTTCAATCGGTTTCTTATACGGGTGAGCAACGTTCTATTTACATTGCGCCTGTAGAAGATTCTCTGCTTTTGGTTCAGATATTCCCTGGTTCCAAGCTCCCGAATCGTATTGAGGATTACAATAAACTTCTGGTAGAAAAATTGGTGGATGCAGTGCCTGCGTTTACACAAAATACCAGTAAGCTCCGTCGATAGGGGTTTTCTTTGCTTGGCCTTCCGCCATTTCGTTATTTAAGAAAGACAGCACTGGTTTTTGTGCTCCTTTTTTTGTGTTTTTTAGGGCATCAGATATTTGTGAGTTTGCATGATTCGGAAGAATCGGAGCAATTAAATATGGAACCCGAAAAAATAGTGTATAGTGTTGTTTGTCGCAATATTGTGAGTGGTGCTCCATTCGGAGTGGATTCGACTTTTCCTGAACGGAGTCGTCTCCATTATTATTCACTGATCCCTAAGAGTTTGGGTCTACCTAAAGAAGAACCTTTTCGACATATCTGGTATTTGGGTGTGGATACACTTCAAAATTTGCCTTGCATAGTATCGGATAGTATTTGTTCCAGTTCCATTTCTCCAGAACTTTTACATAGCGGGGAGTGGAGTGTGGATTTAGTTCAAGGTCGCAAACTTTTAGCGAGCCGCCAGTTTAAGGTAGAAGCGGCAGGACATTAATTTTGAAATCCCTTGGGGTTCTTTTTATCGCGTTGCCGATAGTTGCATTCGCGCGTTCGCCCTTGTCTGGATTGGATCTGGACTCAATTCCTGTTTGGGGTGATTCTATTTCACACAAAGAGTCATCGGTTGTAGAAACTCAAGAAACGCCAGATTCTCTTCGATTAGAAACGCGGGGCTCAAAGACAATACAAGTGGTGGTTGGTGATGGGGGCACACAGGTCGATCAGGAACTACGTCTCTCTGTACAAGGGGAAATCGCCCCTTCCATTTTTGTAGATGCACTCTTATCCGATGTGGGTCGCGAAGCCGGCGATCAAAGAACAGCGACCCTAGAAGAAGTGGATCAAATCTATTTTCGTGTAGAATCCCCGCATTTCTTTTTGCATTTGGGCGACTTGACGTGGATTCAAAATACTTTGGGCTTATCGGGTTTGAACCGTAGTTCTCTAGGTGCGGGCGCTGGTGTGCGTGCGGGGCACACAGAAGTGCGGGCCGTTGTGGGTTACGATGAATTAGAGCATATCTCTACTGTGTTTAGTGGTGTTGATGGGCAGCGTAGTGGTTATTTAATTGGTACAGGTACGGATTTCTATTTGGCGGTAGTTCCCCAGTCGGAAACGGTTTGGATGAATGGAGTTAAACTTTCTCGCGAAAAAGATTACGTGGTGAATTATGCGGGGGGTGTGCTTGATTTTAAAGGACTTATCATTCCTGGTGCCAGTGATGAAATTCGAGTGGAATACGACGGTTACAATTCGGGTGGCGTCCAGGCAATGAAAGCCGCTGATGGAAACTATCGATCAAAAAATATTTGGTTAGATGTGGCGGGGTTCCGTTTGGAAAGTGATGTAGACCGTTTGAAACGGGGCACTTGGAGTGACGATGATTTATCCATGCTCAAAGCGGATACGGGGGGTGTTTTCGACCGTGCCGATACGCTTGGCACTTTGGAACGCCCTTGGCGATTGGATCGCATGGGCGCGCGGATGCGTTTGCAGGCCGAGGATCGGTGGTTTGCGGATGGCGAAATGGTTTATGGAAAAATGGATACCAATACGGTTTCGGATAAAGTCAATGGTCCTCACGGGATGGCTTTTCGTTGGCATCTTTCATCGGATAGCACCGCCATGCAAAAACATGGTATTTGGAAAGTGGAAAATTCAGGGGACTATATTGAACAAGGATACAACACGGGATCCTATCAGGGCACCGATCGCAACTGGGATTCATACACGTTAAGCAATGACTGGGATCTTGACAGTGTGGGCCTTGGCGGTGGTTTACGCTATGATGATTTCTTAACATGCTTTCGTTTGCCCAATGCCTTCTTTACGGGTGTGGAATGGGGCTATAGACAAAGTATTGAAGATTCTTTGTGGAATTCTTCGCGGGCGCGTCTCTTTTTGGATCACAGAGGAAATGTGGCCTCGAGTTCGATTTCTTTGGTCCGCGTCGCTTCTGTGCAGGAGCTGGAAGTGGAACGCTACCAAGGCCTTGTGAATGCCATTTTCAATTCCGGATTTGTACGCCCATTTGGTTCTGGGAGTTATGGCATGTGGTACAAAGATTCTCTGGATACAAAGTTGCAATCAGAGCAAATGAAGGCTGCGGGTGGCTTTGAAATGGGGCCGGAGGAGTGGACCCTTCGTGAAAGTCTTTTAGGAAAACGTGCGCGGAGAGGTTACGCTAAGGAATCTTTAGAAGATTCTCTTCAGTTATCGGAGTGGGATCAATCTGCCAATTACAATGGCAAAAATTTTACCCTGACTCATCTTTTACAATATAAGCGCACATGGCTTGATACTTCGGGGAATACGGATTCCTGGATTACAGAACAAACAATAGAATGGGGTCATTCCAACGAAACTTTTTCTGGCAGGGCGTCTTATGATTTGGGACTCACCAGTGAACAACCTTACATCGCTATTTACAAGGCGGTGGCTCCGGGGACCGGTGATGTTCTTTATGATAGTTTGACGGGACTTTTTGTAGAGGGTGTGGATAAAGGGGATTATGTTTACGAGGGCATGGGCCGAGACGATTCCGCCGATGTGGTGTGTGCTTCGTCTGCTAAGATGACGTTGAATTTTAATTTGAATCCGGGATTACTTTTTGGCGTAAATCAGGGTTTTGTGCGTGATATTTCTTTGGCTTTTGATGGATCTTCAGAAGGACGCGATACCACGGGCGGGAGGTTGTATTTGCCGCCTTTGTGGAGACCGACTTTACGAAATTTGTCCAGTGGCATTTTTACGATGGAAGGCGCATTAAAATGGAATCATCCCTCTGGTGATGGCTCCATTGAATATAAAGTGGGTACGGAAAGTGAAAAGAAGAATACTTCTCAAGGCTATTTTCAGAATCGCTTGTGGCACGATTTAGAGGGCATCTACAGTGGCCGAAAAAAAGAAACATGGACATCGGAATTGGGATTAGAATATGTGGATCTTATTTCTTACCAAAAGATGAATTGGGAAATTCGAGAGGCGCGACTTTCGTGGAGAAGAGAACTTTTTTGGAATTTATCTGTGGAGCCTGCCGGTTGGATTCGGCAAGGAAATGGCAAGGATGAAAGTTCTCCTTTAGATGCCTTTTTAAAACAGGGCAGTTTGGGACTTTCTTGGGATAACCAAAAGGGAGCCACCGTCGTCAATACGTTTAGCATGACTTCTGTTTCTTCGGATTCAGAGGTATTGCCCTATCAAATGGTTTCCGGTTTTGACAAAGGAACAACTTATCGCGGTGAAAGTGTGGTGAGTGTGGAGGCCAATGATTTCTTGACGTTATCCTTACGATATATTGTGCGGTTTGGCGATGCGGAAGAGGGTGTATTTCAAAAGTTTTCCACTGAAGCAAAGGCTTTTTTCTAATGAAGTTACGAGAACTATTCATTTTGGGAATGCTGTTAGCGACCTCACTCGCTTTTGGGGAAGAATGTGTTGTGAAAAATGTGCGTCTTGAAGGGGTATTCCATTCGGAGTTGCCTTCCATGTATCAGAATTTGAGTGGCGAACCTTGCGCTAAAATTGATGCATTAAATCGGCAATTAATAGATTGGCACTTGAATCACGGATTTCCTTTTGCAAAAGTTTTTTGGGAATTGGATTCTTCCGGTCTTGCCGTGATTTATTTGGATCGTGGTTCAGCCTGGGTGTGGGCTCCACCCGAAAATAAAGAGCCTGGTAAAACCCAAAAAGAAGTATTCGGCAAATTAACGGGACTCGAAATAGGGGACATTGTATCTTTGGAAGATCTCGACCGTGCTGAGAAAAAATTGGCGCGGAATGGTTATTATGAAAAAACAGCTCCGGTGCGGCTTTACCGCGATCCGGTACGAAACCGTCTGATCCCTTTATTTTCGATGGCAGATCTGCGTTCGAATCACCTAGAAGGTTATTTGACATACGCAAGTGGGGAAGAGGGAGGCTGGAGTGGTAACTTGCTTGTGGATCTTTATAACATCAATGGAACGGCGCGCGATCTTTCGATTTCGGGAGAAACGGGCGAGTGGGAACGGAACCTCACTTTTGCATATAAGGAACCGTGGCTTTTAGGGACTTTATGGAGCGGAATTCTTCGGGGGTATGTTGAAGAGGATTCTTCTTACCGAGATGTGCGTCTAGAGGCGGGTATCGCGCGTGCCATTGGTTTTGATTTTGAGTTTACCATTTTGGGCGGTGTGGGAGATGACGAATGGACGACGAGTCTAGAAATGAAGTACCGCGATGAAGATCGTTTTATTTTGCCCCGTTCCGGTTCGCGACTGGATGCGTCCATGACAGTACTTAAAAAGAGACTCAGTGATTCTACGGATGTGCGGGTATTCCTTGAGGGGAGTGGTAGACATTTAATGCCGATTTATGGAAATTTTATTTTGCAATCTTCTTTTTGGGCAGGGACTATTCTTCCGACAAACAAGGACTATGGATTAGAAGATTTGTATTCCTTAGGGGGCATTGATAATTTGAAGGGATTTCGACCTGGATTTTTTCGCAGTCGTGCTTATGGGGCAACGGAAATGGATTTGCAGTGGCAAGGGTTGCCTAAGACGGCGTTCCACTTATTTTTCCAACCGGCGCTACATCGTGCGCGGAGCCCGGAGCAGGGGTGGGTGGATTCGTATAGCTACGGCCTTGGCCTTACCCAGTATCGCGAATCCTGGAGTGTGTCGCTTTATTATGCGATGAATAAGGGTGAGGATCCGCTGAACGGCCTTTTGCATCTGGGTGTGAAATCGCTGTTCT
>DBTP01000125.1 GCA_002307115.1 Fibrobacter sp. UBA1313
CCCACAATCACGCCCACGGCAAGGAACGCAAACAAAACGGGAATCCCGAAGCGGTTCGTAACCTTCGCCGAAAAGACGGAAGCGAGAATCAGCAACGCAAAAAATAAAATCATAAAAATCCTATCTCTATTTTCCAAAAAAATCGTGAATGCACAAACTCTAAAACGGACAACGACTCTTAAACGAAAATTATTCGCCACCATCCTCACTCTTGTGAATCCGCCTCTAACCTAGAACCACAAAATCAAAATTTTCGACAGGCACATTTCACAACAAAATAATTCAGAATAATCTTCACTGCACAGTCACTAAAAATGGTGAAGGGAATTTCTCATTCACCAGTTACGCTTCTCGTATCAATTTCATGCCGCAAAATAATTTTAAAGGACCTGTAAATTATTTTGGGAAAGGGGGCGTCGCTCTGCGCGGTTCATCAAACCATCGCCCCCTAGCCTCAGCCTGTAGTCTTCGGCTACCCCCCAAAAGAACTCAGCCTGAAATAGCGTTAAAGCGTTCCTCGGCCTTGTCCCAGTTCACGATATTCCACCAGGATTTCACCCAGTCCGGGCGCACATTCTTGAACTTCAAGTAATAAGCGTGTTCCCACACGTCAATCACCATCAAAGGCTTCAACCCGAGAGTCAAAGGACAAACCTGATCGTGCGTGTCCATAATCTCCAACTCGCCTTTCTGATTCACCACCAGCCAAGCCCAGCCACTTCCGAAGTGCCCGACCGCTTTCGCGCTGAAAACTTCTTGGAAGGCCGCGAAAGAGCCCCACTTGGCCTTAATCGCGGAACCTAAATTTCCCTTGGCTTCACCACCAGCATTCGGGGCAAGGCTTTCCCATAAAAAACTATGGTTCCAGAAACCTCCGCCATGATTCACCAAAGCGGTTTTCTTATCGGCGGGCACAGAATCCAGAGAGGTCAGAATTTCTTCTGCTGTTTTTCCTTCGAGTCCTGCCGCATCGACCGCTTTATTAAAATTCACAGTATAAGTGTTGTGATGTTTGGAGTAATGAATCTCCAAGGTTTGTGCATCATAATAAGGCTCAAGGGCTGTATAAGCATAAGGCAATTTAGGCAATTCAAAAGCCATGATTCTCTCCTTGTTACAAATTTATGGTATGGGAACTTTCCAAACCCTTTGAAGTATATAAAATTCCGACACTTGAGATTGAATTTCTTCGGTCTTTTTCCAGAGCTTTTTTTGCTTAAATGGGTATGTAACGGGGTCAGGCGGGAATACTTTTACTCCGTTCGGTTCTCAGGACATTGCTTCGCTGGACTCATTTTATAACGGTTTCCCAACCTTCCGTCAGCTCTCTCCTGTAGATTTTTAGAACTATATAAATAGAGCAAACGAGGCCTCTCCAGCATCGTTGACCTTTGGGCGCGCGGAACCTCAAAACGACTTCTTTTCCGGATTCCTTCCCTTCGTATTTATTGATGAAAACGAAAAAAATGTGGAGATATTGGAGCCAATAGTATAGACTGCCCTTCATGAGGGCCTGTTCACGTCACCCTTTTTAATATCGGTACCACTACTGTCCAAAAGAAGAATTTGATTAATCTTGACATTGCAAAATCAGTTCAAAATCGCCGCTTTTTGTGAGCAAACAAAAACAAACCCATCGAAGTCTAAAATTGATTTAAAGCCAGTTTTTATAAGCGTTCCAGAAGTATTAACGCATTTATTTTGAGTCGTGTATCGGTACTGAATCTTATTCCTGAATCCACTCGTAAATTTCGCTTGGGGTTGTCGCGTTTTCCGTGGCTATTTCTTTGAGTGTCTGCCCTTGTTCGGCGCGGATATTATGCGCTTTTAAAATTTCAAGAATCTGGCCTACCTCTTTGTTCTTTTCTTTGGCGATTACGTCCAGTGTTTTCTTGCCAATCCCAGTTCCACTTTGGCCAGTAGAAGCTTTGGCTGTGATAAGATTGTAAATCTCAATGGGGGCGAGGTGGTTTATTTTTCCAATGTCTGCAAGCGTCTGATCTCTTGACGTGAACTGAATTCCGTTTGCCTTCAGACGGTTTTCAATTTGTTCGATGCTGAGATTGCCGAGTCTTTGGGAGAGTTCGGTCAGGGTAAGAAGTTCCGCGTGGGGAATGGGGGGAGCGGTTTCGGTATTTTCCCAGGATGCCGTGAGATAGCTACCTAAATTCATGATGGAGCGGAATGGCGGCACTGAAAAAAGAATCCCGATGAAGATGAGAAGCGTCAATAGGGCAGAAAGAAGTAGTTCCTTTTTTCTGGGAATGCTTTGAGTCATTTTGTTTCGAAGGTAGGAAATGAAAAGCTTCCAATTAATAAAGAACAAATGAATCACAGCGAGGATGATAAACAGAATCGAAAATACCGTATGAATGGCCTGCCATTGTTCCTTGGAAAGCCCGAAAAGCGTCCATTGAATCCAGTAGGCGACTCTTCCAGTGGGGGCGAGATACAGAATGACACCGGTGACGGAAATGAGAATGAAGGAGATAAGGAGGGTAAAACTGACGAACGCCCTCCCGCTGATTTTTTGTTGCGTCTGATTTTCCATGAGGGCCCCTTTCAGTGAAGTTTCTAAAAGACAAGGTAAATCCATAAGACTTTTTTTACAAGTGTCAACACTTCAAAAACGTCATTTACTTTTCTCCGCGGTTATGTGCCGCGATATCTCGGTATTTGTTGTGCTCTTTGAGGGAGGAGCTAAAGTAGTGTGTGCCAGAACCATCATCTTTTGCTACAAAGTAAAGTTGATGGGTTCCTTGAGGGTAGAGTACGGCTTCAATGGCCTTGCGGCCAGGGTTGGAAATGGGGCCTGGCATCAGTCCTAAAAATTTGCGTGTGTTGTATGGGCTGTTACAATCCAGCTGGCTTTTATAGATCGGCCCCGTGAGATTTTTGAAGATGAACCGCACACTGGGGTCCGAACCTAACGAAATGCCTAGGCGAAGTCTATTGAGAAATACGCCCGCGATGAGAGGGCGTTCATCGACTTTTCCGGTCTCTTCTTCAACGAGGCTTGCGAGGGTGAGTACCTGATGCCACCCGCCGAGTCTTTTCCAGATGGGGCTGTCCTTTTCCTCAAATTCAGTCTTGAGTCGGAGGTTCGCCTTCACCATCTGAGTTATAATATCTTTTTCTTTAGCGTCGTAGGAAAACGGGTAAGTTTCCGGGAGCAAGTAGCCTTCTAGGTTATCTGCGACGACACCCAAGTCATGAGTAAAAGTGGTGTCATGTACCAGGCGGTTCCACTCGGTGGTGTCCAGATTGGGGAACGCTTTTTGAAGATAGGCAGGCATTTCCCAAGAAGCGCGACCTTCCGGGATGGTGACTTTATGGACTGCGTTTTTACCCTCTTCCAAGAATTCTACAAGTTGTCTAATGCTCAGGCTTGGAGGTATTTCATACCAGCCTGCTTTCAGAGTTGGTTTTTGGTAGTGACACCAGAGAATGAATAGGCGTTCCGAAGAAATTAAGTCTTTTTTTTGCAAAATTTGAGCGATTTTGGTGGCAGAGGCTCCTTTCGGGATGTCTATAACCGCAAACGTATCATGGGAGGATGGCGCTTCTATGCCCCGATAGACGCAAAATGCTCCAGTAAAAGCAAGTGCAAGGCAAAACAAAACGAGTGTGAAAAGAATTTTTTTCATAGTTCCCAGAATATAAAAGAAAAAAAAGTTGCCGTTTGCGATTAATAAAGCATATATTTGGGATAAATTGAGAAAAGGGTGCATTACCCGTCGAGGATCGATATGAAGAAGATTTTGTTCTCTGTCCTGGTTTTGTTGGTTGCCGTTTCCTTCGCTGCACCAAGTAGCGTGAAGTCCAAACGTGGTGATGTGGATCTCACCAAAGAAAAAGGTGGTGGCAGTGTTGTATGCACGGCTGGTTTTAATGATGACATGAAAATTTTGAAAGATGGTGATGATGCTGTTTTGGTGAAGGCACCTTGTGGTCAGGGCTGGGTTGCTAAGAGTTCTGTGGAATATGTGGTTGCCGCTGCGGGTGATAAATCCCTTAAGCTGGAAGGCGTGGACGTTGTCGGTTGGTTGGATAACCCGAGTGCTGTGTTCGTGTTGGAACAAGATGCCGCTGATTTTGATGGCGTGAACATTGATCGTGACTTTAAGGAATATCTCCAACATACGATGGACCGCGAACAAGTGGAAATGCGCAACAATGAAAACTGATGTTTTCTTGTTGTAAGTAAGGAAGCACCTCTTCGAGGTGCTTTTTTTGTTAGATTTTGAAAAATAAAATGTGAGGGATATTTCCATGCAAAAACAAATGACCCATTTTCTATGTGTGTTGTTCGCTATGGGATTTTTTTCTTGCAGCGATTCAGGGACATCGTCTACTGACGAAGTCGGTAACTTTAGCTCATCAGAGGTTTCATCAAGTTCGAGTGAAGTTGTCGAGGCTGGTTCTTCCTCATTGGTGGCTGCTACTATATCCTCGAGTTCTTTTACTGCGGAGCTGAGTAGTTCTTCGATTAAGGCTCTTAACTCTTTTTCCTCAGCGACTTTATCCAGTTCATCGGTTGTAGCCGTTAGCTCTTCGTCATCGGGGGCTTCATCAAGTTCGAGTGGAGTCGTTTCGGGTTGGTGTGCAACAGCAGAAAATTGCGGTACATTTACCGATGATCGCGAAAGCCCTGCAAAAACCTATAAATGGACTAAGATCGGCACCCAAACCTGGATGGCAGAAAATCTCAATTACACACCCAGCAGTGGAAATTCTTGGTGTTACAATAATCAAGCGAGTTTTTGTACAACTTATGGTCGTCTCTACGATTGGGTAACAGTTATGGCGGGGGCATCTTCCAGTGAGTTTTCCCCATCTGGAGTGCAAGGGATTTGTCCCACGGGTTGGCATGTGCCTAGTAGGGCGGAGTGGGGCACATTGGTTGATTATGTGGGTGGTTCTAATTTCGCAGGGATTAAACTTAAATCGGTGACTGGCTGGAAGAAATACAATGGCATCCCGATTACGGACGACTATGGTTTTTCTGCTCTGCCGGGTGGCGGCTACTACGGGTCGGACTTCTACAACGTTGGCAACTTCGGTAATTGGTGGTCGACTACAGAGGGCTCTGCTACGCGCGCGTACGGACGGACCATGGAGTACAACGACGCCGCTGTGCGTTCGAGCAACAACGATAGGATGGGCGGGTATTCGCTGCGGTGTGCCAAGGACTGAGTGCGACCAGACAAATAAAGTGAGTTGGGACACATCCGTTCGAATTTACATAGTTCATGTTGTACCAATAATGATGATTGGCTCATCAGGAATGCCTCAGCCAAAAGGAAACTAAAAATGAAACGATTGCACTTTTTCTTCACGATTGTCGCAGCTACGGCACTCGCTACTGTGTTTATAGCTTGCCATGACGACTCCAGTTCGTCCACAGAAAATTCTGACCATGAAATCGAAAAAGTTGAAGACTTGGCAACGCTTGAATGTTCTGCCACAAATGAAGGTGAATCTGTTTATGTCGCAGAAGTTGACAGCAAATTTGTTTGTACCAGTGGCGAGTGGATGGAAAATGTGGACTTGGAAAAAAGTTCTTCTTCTGGAATATCTTCTGGTAAAATAAATTCCTCCAGCTCTTCACAGATGCCATCCTCGTCGTCTACAGAGAATCGGTCCAGTTACGATTACTTTTTCAATCCATATGTTCAATATGGGACATTGACAGATGAACGCGATGGTCAAACATATAGAACTACGAAGATCGGGACGCAGCTGTGGATGGCGGAAAATTTGAATTACTTTCCAGAGTCGGACTCCAGTTGGTGTTATGCCAGGAATGCTGGTGCCTGCATTGTATATGGTCGTCTCTACAGTTGGATTACAGCAATGCAAATTTCAAAAAAGTATGAAACGACAAGTGCTGTTTCGGAACTCAATTCTCCTCACCAAGGTGTCTGTCCGGAAGGATGGCATGTTCCTGCAAATGAAGAGTGGGAGACTTTATATGGTTATGTGAATGCGTATAACGGAGACAATGAGGTGGGAACCACCCTAGAAAGTGTGGTTGGTTGGCCAGAATACTACGCAGGGACTCTTCTTGATGATAGTGATGACCGGTTTGGTTTTTCTGTACGTTCTGCGGGTTACTATTATAAATATGGCAATATGACTTTTGGTAGCTCTGAGGGTAAGAAAACTTCTTTTTGGACTGCAACAGAATCTGCGGGTGATGCTAATGGGGATTCCTTGGCAAATTGCTGGCTTTTGGACTATCATCAAATTAACCGTACTGGGGCAGCATTTATAAATGACCTTTCGTGTAACAAATACAGTGGCCGTTCCGTCCGCTGTATATATGATCAACCGCAAAAGAGCTCAGATACCTTGAAAATCGTATTTAAATACGATCAACTTGAACCTTGCACTAATGCAAACGAAGGCGAAGAGGTTTTTGTTAGCGATAAAAACGCATTAAGTTACTGTAAAAATGGGGAATGGATTTTGAGTTCGGCAACAATAAATGATTTTAGTCATTTTTTGACATTAACTCTTGGGTCGTTTATAGATGAACGCGATAGCAAAGTTTATAAGACTACAAAAATAGGCACTCAAACGTGGATGGCAGAGAACCTGAATTACGCCGTGGATAACAGTTGGTGTTATAGTGACAGTGCGGCGTATTGTACCAAATATGGCCGATTGTACCCATGGACTGTGGCAATGAATTTGAATTCTACTTACAATAGTGTATTGGCTGTAGATGAGGGTGTCATTAAAACGCCGCATCAGGGCGTTTGCCCGCATGGGTGGCACATTCCAACGATTCCCGACTGGAATACTTTGACTGAACATGTGGATATATATGGTGGCAATGAAGGTATTGGTATGAGTTTGAAATCAACAACCGGCTGGTCTATAAAGACTTGGGAAGGTCTTAATGAAGAAGCAGGTAATGGCATAGACTTATTCGGTTTTTCTGTAGTCTCAGGGGGAACGCTTAATTCCTATGGGGACTTCAAGTATATAGGTGCTGCTGAGTATTTCTGGAGTGCTACGGAATCGAGTGCGGATATGGCATATGGGAATTATTTTGAAGGTGACAGTGATGATATTTTTCAAGTTTACGACTCCAAAAATGCAGCCTGCTCGGTTCGTTGTGTGAAAGATGCTGACTGAGCACCCAAGTGAATTCTTCGAACAGCGCGCTCGTGAGCGGGGTGTCCTGTGAAGTGTCTTTTCCCCCGGCGGAAAAATGGATTCACCGATTGAGATCTCTTTCGCGAAAAAATCGAGTGTAATCGGGTCTTCAGCGCCTTCCATGAAGAACTCCGCTTTATTCATAACAAGGACAAATGATGAAAGAAATCAATCTTGATACCTGGGAAAGAAAACAGCATTTTATGTTTTTCAAAGCGGTCGCTTATCCCATTTACAACATTACGTTTGATGTGGATGTCACGCTCGTGAGAATGTGGGCGCAGGAGCAGAAAGTATCGTTTAATCTTGCGTTGATTTATTTGTCTATGAAGGCCATGAATTCCGTGGAAAATTTCCGGTACCGCCTTCGCGGTGAAACGGTCGTGCTCCATGAGATCACGCACCCGTCCTTTACGGACATGAACCCCGGTTCGGAACTTTTCAAAATGGTGAATGCCCCCATGCAGGATGAGATAAAGACCTTTATCGTCAAGGCTAAAGAAATTTCCCAAAAGCAGACGGTCTATTTTCCTTTTGAGGAATGGGTCGGTCGGGATGATTTTGTTTTCTTTTCTCTGCTTCCGTGGGTGTCTTTTTCGGCCATTGATCACACGGTGAATCTCAAGCAGGGTGACGCTGTTCCTCGGGTGACTTTGGGAAAATTCAGGGAAGAAAAAAATCGAGTTCTTTTGCCTTATAACGTACAGGTGAACCATCTGTTTGTGGATGGTATTCATCTCGGAAAATTCAAGGACGCGTTGGACCGCGAAATAGCAGGTCTTGCATGAACACCCCTTCTTTGCATCCCATTTTCATCGGTCACGGTTCTCCGATGAATGTCATAGAAAAGAATTCTTATACGGAATTTCTGCACCATTATGGGCGTAAAATCCCCAAGCCCCGCGCGGTTCTTGTGATCTCTGCCCACTGGCAAACGCATGGAACGTACATTACGGGCAATCCTCACCCGCACCAGATCTATGATTTTTATGGTTTTCCAGAAACCTTGTATGAAATTCAGTATGCACCGGAGGGTTCTGAAAACATTGCCAACGAACTCGCCAGTGCAGGCATCGGTGTGAAGGTGGATCTTCGGCGAGGCATAGATCATGCGGCCTGGGCGGTGATGAAACATCTCTTCCCTGAGGCCGATATTCCTCTTCTTGAAATCAGTCTGGATGTAGACAAGTCCGAAGAGGAGCATTATCAGTTAGGGGAAAAAATTCGGAAAAACGTCGCTTCTGACATTCTTCTTATAGGGAGCGGTAACGTAGTGCATAATTTGTATGAAATCAACCCTGAAGAAAACGCTCCGCCCTTTCATTGGGCGTTTGCTGCGGATCGCTGGATTCAGGAAAAAATCGATACGGACGACATCACCGCGCTCATTCATTACCAAGAAAAATTACCACAGTACCAAAAGCCCATCCCTACCAATGAGCATTATCTCCCGCTCCTCTATATCCTCGGTATGAAGAATGCCCAAATGCCGGTAAAAGTCTTGCACGAAGGTTTTCAGAACGGTTCCGTATCCATGCGTTGCCTAGAGGTTTGAGCGTGCCCGGCCCTTCGATCATTTCCTTTGAAAAGGGGCCGGTCGGGTGCTACTCGCCCCTGCGGGGCTCCCCGGGCTCACGATCCCGGCACATCCGTGTGACGCCCCCTCACGCGAACGCAGAAAGGGATGCTTGAGGCACCCATAATTTTTTTTCTTTTTCTCTTATTTTTGCAAACCAATTTTTAGAGGTGCCTAGAGTAAATCTCTGCGTTTGCGCGCGGTGTGGTCTGGGTGCACCCAAAAAAGGTGATTAGAAACAAAAAAACTCGGCTATGGCAGAAAATTTTTACTTTGAAATAGAACCTCGATTTTTCACATTTTGCTCCTCTAAACACGATAGAAATCAAAATCGTACGCAAGCTACGGGGAATTGAACCGAAGAGATTAAAAAAAGTGGCATGAAGTGATGTCGCTTTTAGTTTGTTGTTAATCTGTGAAAATTACCGGCGGCGGTTCGCCATTTCTTTTTTGAGGATGTCCATGACGGGGCCGATTTCTGCAGGGGCCTTGAAAATGGGATTGGCGAATTTTGAGGAAATGCCTTCGAGTGTATTTTCGTGGTAGGCGACTTTGAATTCGGTGAATTTGAGGCCATGCGCAGTGCTGATGACGACGACTTCTTCATCCGGGGCGATTTTATTTTCACTGCGGAGTTTGGTGAGTGCTCCGAGGGCGACTCCGGTGTGCGGGCAGCAGTAGAGCCCGGTGCGATCGGCGCGGTGGGCGGCATCGGCGAGTTCCTGTTCGGAAACGGAGAGGACCATGCCGTTGTAGTTTTTGATGGCGCGTTCTGCTTTGGGGTAGCTTACGGGGTTGCCGATCTGGATGGCACTCGCGAGAGTTTTTTTCGCTTTGACAGGAATGAGTTTGTCGAAGCCTCGTTGATAGGCCTGGTAGAAGGGGTTGGCGTTTTCGGCCTGGGCGACGATGATGCGCGGTTTTTTGTCGATGAGACCCATGGCGAGGCAGTCGTCAAAGCCTTTGGCGAGGGCACTGACGTTGCCGAGGTTCCCCCCGGGGATGATGATGGTGTCGGGGACGTGCCAACCGAGTTGCTGACAGATTTCCGGGCTGATCGTTTTCTGGCCTTCGACGCGGAGGCTGTTCATGGAGTTCGCAAGGTAAATGCGGTTGTCGGCGGTAACCTGTTGCACGATTTGCATGCAGCCATCAAAGTCGGTGTCGAGAGCGAGTACGATGCTACCGTTGCTGATGGGTTGTATGAGCTGGGCGATGCTGGTTTTGCCTGCCGGAAGAAATACGATGCTAGGGATTCCCGCTTTGGCGCAGAAGGCGGAAAGTGCGGCGGAGGTGTCCCCGGTGCTTGCGCAGGCAACGGCATCAATGGCGGCGCCTTTCTTGATCATGTGATTGACCTGGCTTACGAGCACGGTCATACCCAAGTCTTTGAAACTTCCGGTGTGGGAGTTGCCGCAGAGTTTGACATAGAGCTTGTTCATGCCGAGTTCTTTGGCGAGCGCACTTGCATCAAATAAGGGATTCCAGCCTTCTTGGAGGGTCACGATGTCTTCTTCCGGGATTTCCGGGAGTACCATTTCACGCTTGCTCCAAATGCCAGACATATCGGCAGGTTTGAAACTCATGCGACGTTCGGCAAAGAGTTTCTTCCATTCGGCGGGGCTACGGCTTGCTAAAGCTTCACGGTCATGGCGGACTTCGAGGAGACTCCCATCAACAGTACTTCTGTAAATTACCTGATCCAGAGGGTAGGTATCGGTGCCATTGATATTTTGAAACTGAGCATGAAAAGGCTTCATAGTATCCTCAAAAATTTTACAGTTCAAAGTTAGCAATAATCTATAAGATCAATAGTTTGTATATTTGCAACCGAGTTTATTTTTCATTGGAGTTTCTGTGAAGAAATCCGTATTTCTTTTCTTTTTTGCGCTACTGCCATCCTTGGCTTTAGTGGCATGTATTTTTGATTCCTCTGATAGTTCTTTGGTGTCTTGGCTTGATGATCAGGGCTTCCCTTCGAGTTACAAAGTGCAGACGGTTTCGATTGATAGCATTTATCCCGTTTCTGCGGCGGTGGGCTTTGACAGTACCCCGCACAAACAATTGTACCAAGGTGTTTTGGGCAATGTGTCCGGGATGAATCATGAGTTAGTCTTTGATTTTTGTTTCAGGGACGGTTCTTTTTTCTCAAAGTTTCAGAATGCCGATTCCGGGGCCGCATTTCTTGCGCTTTACTTGGATTCCGCTTTTTATGCCCAGGCAGGCATTGCGGATTCGCTTCCGATTGGTGAAACTCTGGAAATTAACTACTCCTGGATTCTACAGAAGGGTGCCGGGGCTGATTTCTTGGATAGCGTAGGTGACATCAAAGATTCTATCTGGCTTCGTGAGTTGCGCGGCTGGAAGAATGTTGCTTCTGTGGACACGATCTACAAGGTCAAGGTGAATAATCTTGATTCTGCCATTCGTTTGGATTTGCCGGGTTCCTTGGTGAAAGATTTAATGACCATAGAAGATGGAGCTCGTCTACAGTTGCATATGTCTGCTCCCCATTCCAAACGGTTGTATCGCATCTATGGCCCTTCTTCTTCGCCGTCGCCATTTATGCGTATGCGTGTGACCAATACAGATTTTAAGAGCGTATGGCCGTTTCGCATGGGTCTCGTGAGCACCAGCGAAGAAACGTGCAAAGATTGTTTGATTCTGCATGGTGGCGTTTTGGAATCTTTGGTGGTGGATATTCCGGGGGAAAAAATTCTGAATGCTCTTGAGAATCTATATGGCGATGATTTCCCCTATACCGAGGGCGATAGTATGGATGTGCGTCAGGCGGTGGTGCTTGCGCGTTTGACTATGGGACGTAGTAATTCCATGGACGGCTCTGAACTTGGGTTCCCGGTTCAGGTTGCTATCGCTTCTTTTGTGGATAGCAATGGGGCTGAAGTACAAAAGACTGAAAGTTATAAGCTGGATAAAAAATATATCACTGAATACGGACATCCCAATCTGTTGTTTATGGAAGGGGATTCCTTGTCATTGCAAATGACATACGGAGTGCGCTCTTATATCAACCGCGCGGGAGCAGGGGCTAAATTGCGGGTTGTATTGCGTTTAGGTTATTCTATGCTTGCTCCTTATGATTCGCTTTATTATGACCATGAAACGAGCGATGGTGAAGATTCCGTTTATATGTTCATGGATTATTTGACTTATTCTCGTTACGATTTTACGGAAGAAATGAAGAGCCCAATGTCGTTAAAACTTTGGCTTGCAACGAAGAGGGGGGATGACGAATGATCCGCAATAGTTTGTTTGCTGTACTTGTTTTGATTATTTGCTCTCAAGCAGCGTCCCTGATCGGATTAGAGGCTTTAGGTAAATCGAATGATGGTCTGTCTGCTCCTTTCCTTGGCCGCGGTAATGCGGGCCATGCAAAAACGGGGGATGGTCTTTCTTTGTGGAACCCCGCTATTTTGGCGTTCGAAGAAAAAGTAAGCCTTGTGGCTGATATCTCTTATGAGACTGTTTCGGCTTCCAATGGGGATGCCTCTTATTCCACCACCTCTTTAGATATCCCTTCACTGATGCTTTCTTTCCCCTTGGGACGATTTGGGGCTATTGCGGTAGGTATGGTGCAAGAGTACACTTCGAGTTTGCGCGTGGAGGTTTCAGATTCTTCGGCGTCGAATTTGGCAAAATTGGAATATCAAGGAAGTTTGTACGAGTTGACTCCGACCTATGCACTTCGGTTGCCTTTTTTTCGCCGGATTTCTTTAGGTTTCACGGGACATTTTGTGGTCGGCGGGAATTCTCGTGATTTGACGCTCGGGGCGGATAATAGTGCCGTTGCCGAAGATGATGCTTGGGCTACGAATAACTCAAAACTTACAGATAATGTCGATGGTACTTGGGGAATAAAAAATCACCCTGCCTACTATACAGGATCCATGGAGTACAAGGGGCGTAATGCAAGCTATTATTTCTCCTACACAACGGCTCATGTTCTTGAAAATGATTTGGAATATAATTTTGAATTTAGTCAAACGGATACGCTGGTTCCCACGAAAATAACACGTGAAATTGATGTGCCGGCAACATTTGCCACCGGCGTGAATTATCAATTCCTAAAGCGTCACAATGTGATGTTTGATTTTATGCTCCGTGGTTGGGATAAAAATATTCCCAATATAGGAGGGGGTTGGAATTTAGCGGATTCCACAGAAACGCAAACTGAATTTCTTGTGGCTGTTGGCTACCAAAGAGATGGAAGTAAGGTTGTTTATGACAAATTTTTGGAAAAAATCACCTATCGTCTTGGGGCGTGGACTCGTGATTGGTACATTGCTGATGTCACTGAGTATGGTGGCTCTTTAGGTGTTGGAATTCCTCTGGGTCGTCGTGGCACACAATTAGACATCGCTGTACAGGGGGGATTACGAGAATCTGACAACGATTCATTCTGGAACGAAAAATTCGTGGGAATTACATTGGGTCTGACTGGGGTTGGATCATGGGGTATGAAACCTCAGAATAATCGCTAAAGGAATCCAAGGAGCTAAAATGAGTGAGAAAAAACAAGTGAAAAAAACGTCCACAAGTAAGACTTCCGCAAAACCCACGGCGAAGAAGACTCTCGGTGTAAAAGCAGCTGTGAGATCTGCCGTGAAAGGTGCTGTGGCTAAAATCGAAAAAAAAATGGCTAGTGTGACCGAAAGGAAAACCACAAAGCCTGCCGCAAAATCATCCGCAAAGTCTGTGGCCGCGAAAGCCGTTGAAAAACCTGTAGTGAAGTCTGCTAAAAAAGAAGCCGCAAAGCCCATCGCTAAAGTCGCTGCGAAGCCTGTAGTAAAAACGGTTCCAAAGTCGGTCGCTACTAAGAAAGTTTCAAAGGCTCCTGTGGATCCTTCTCAGCACTCTTTTTCTCCCGAATACTTGGTTTTGATGCAGCGAGATCCGAATTGGATGCACGCATTTTGGGATGTGAGTGAAAAGCGTCTTGCCGATGCTATGCTCGGTGGATCGAAATTAGTGCTCCGCCTTTATGATGTGAGCTCTGATTTAACGGTTCGCAAAGCCAAAAATCGCAAGTTCCGCGACGTGGAAATACCAAGAGAAGCAAAGAGCTGGTATATACAAAATCAAGGGTCTTACGCTTGTTCTGCAAGCATTGGCTCTGTGGACCAATCTGGTAATTTTTCTCCTTTTGTGAATTCTTCTGCTTTGCAAACGTTTAGTTTTGATGGGGTCAGTGCAGAAACAGACAATGCTTTTTTCAAAGCCTCTATCGGTAGTGCAGGAATTGGTGGTTTCGGTAGTTCTGGTCTGACCAGTCCTTCGGCAAATTCTTGGTTTGAACGCCTCGCGAGTTCCTCGGAATCTCTTTCTTCGGGTTCCCTTTCTAGTGGTGCATTAGTGGGTGCTTCGGTTGATTCTGTGAACTATGGGAAAGATTTTTTCTTGTGGGTCAAAACTCGCCTTATTGTTTACGGGGGTACACGCCCTGATGCTCATTTGCAAGTACGCGGAGAATCTTTTCCGCTCAATGCCGACGGAACGTTCTCGTTGGAAATGGATCTTCCTGATTCTACGCAGGTAATTCCCGTATTTGCAACAGACAAGGATGGCGATTTCCCCACAACGATCGTGCCTATTGTCGTAAAACGTACGGAGTAATTTCTTTGAACATGAATGGCAAGGGAAAGCTCCTTCTGCTTTTGCATGCGCATCTCCCGTTTGTGCGCAATCCGGATTACGACCGATTTTTGGAAGAAAATTGGTTGTTTGAAGCGCTTTCCGAAACTTATTTGCCTTTGGTGCAGACGCTTTCTCGACTTGCCGAAAAGGGAATTCCCGGGACGCTTAATTTAAGTGTTTCTGCTCCGCTTTTGCATATGCTTGCGGATTCATTGCTTTTGGAACGTTATACGCGGCATTTACAAGAACAGTTGGCTCTTTCCGAAAAAGAGTTGGTTCGTTTAGCGAACGATTCGGAACTCCTCGAAATAGCTCGTTTCTATCATACAAGACAATTAGAATTGATTGATACTTGGGATCATCGCTGTGGGCGTGATGTTCTCGCGACTTTTCGTTCTTTGGAATCTCGGGGCAAACTTACGCTTTTAACGTGTGTGGGGACTCATCCTTTTTTACCCGCCTATCAATCGGATTTGGGTTCCATTCGTTTCCAGTTAGCACTGACGGTTAAAGCTTTTGAAACTGCGTTTCACAAAAAGCCCAAGGGACTTTGGCTCCCGGAATGTGGCTATTTTGATGGCTTGGATGCTTTACTTGCTGAGTTTGGCTTTGAGTATTTCTTTTTGGAAACGCATGGCGTTTTACTGGCGACACCTCCGCCTCGTTATGGTGTCTTTTCGCCTATGAGGACCCCTGCGGGGCTTTGCTGCATGGGACGGGAACAGAGTAGCTCTGTAGAAGTGTGGAGCCGCACTCATGGCTATCCGGGGCACCCTGATTATCGAGAATTTTTTAGAGATATTAGTAAAGAACTTGGCAAAGATTACTTGGGTGAGTATTTCTTTGCGGGTGACACCCCCATAGATACGGGGTTCAAATATTATCGCATTACGGGTGGCGAAAATAAGGCGATTTATCGTCCGTGGCAAGCGATGCTTTTGGCTCGTGAGCATGCACGATTATTTATTGCGAATAGGGAAGCCACCATTCTGTCGCTTGCTCCCCAGATGGATTCACAGAAACCTTCGATCCTTTGTCCTTATGATGCGGAACTTTTTGGCCATTGGTGGTTTGAAGGACCTCAATTTATAGAAGGCCTATTTGAAAGAGCGGCGGCTTCTCATTCCCTAGAGATGGCTTCTACAGAAGGAATGCAACCGGATAGCGGCGATATTGAAAAGCACCATCCGATCTTCTCTTCATGGGGCGAGGGCGGTTTTGGATCGGTTTGGATCAATAGTGAAGTGGATTGGATTTATCCCTTATGCTATAAGATGCTCGCTTGCTTTCGGGAGTGTAGTGCGGTGAAGCCCGTGTCCAAAATGCAAAAACGAATTCTTGCCCAGATGGCACGAGAAATTGCCCTTTTCCAAGCTTCGGATTGGGCTTTTATGATTCATAATCATTCTGCGGAAGATTTTGCAAAAAGTCAACTGCACGAATATTTTGAAAAGTTCACGCGCTTATACGAAATGTTCTCAACAGGCTCTGCAACGGATCTAGACTTCCTTTCTAAAATCGAAGCCAAAGACAACATTTTCCCTTGGATGAACGAGTCGTTTTATCATTTTTTGTAGCACCTTGATCCCTATTTTTTAGGCGTTTCCAAGGTGCTTCTAAACAGAGAGTTAAAATTGCAAGGCGAGAGAGGCACCCGCGCGTTGATGATTCAAGTCAATTTGAGGAATCAGTTTGAGTTCCATTTGTGATAATGGCGCATTTTGCGAACGGCTTTGATATTGGTTTAATCTGTTTTGTTCGCGTAGAGCTCTGTGTGACTTGCTTCTCCCAATAATTTTGAGAGTGACACCTGTTCCGATACCTGCGACACCCACAAGAGTGGTTACATAGCCAAAGGCGAATAATCCAACCCCGTTTCCTTCTGCGGTACAGGTTGTGCCGCCGTAACCGTTGTCGTTACAAGTTTCGTCAAGGTCTCCTGCTCCGGCGATCATCGCAACGATGCCAAGAGTGGTAAGACCGATACCCCCGAACAAGAAGAAGCTCCCTTTGGAACGAAATGAGGCAGCACTTGCGTTATAACGATTGATATGTTGCTGGTAAATGGCGGTGCTATCTTCTGCAGCAGGCGCGTAATAATAAACAACCACTGGCTGTTTAGGCTGTGCTTCAGTTGTTTGCACAGGGGCCACTGTAGTTGGGGCTCCCTCAGTTTGAGCTAAAGCAAACGAGGTGAACGTAAGGGCACAAAGCGTCAAAAAAAAGAATCTCATAAAGCTCCTCTGATGATTAATAATAAAAATGACCCTAAATTATAGCAATCATTTTGTTTAGGGTAAATATTTGTCTTACTAGAGGTTGGAGAAATGCGTGAATTTATTTTGAATCTTTACAAAGATAAATGCTATGATGCTTGGTATTCTTGATCATTTGGGGGTAATCTGTGATATACTGAAGTCCACGAGATTCTTTGCGCAATAAGGCACTTTGAATCACAAGATTTGAATTTTGAACCGCATTACGAAATTCCAAAAGAGCCAAGTTTTTGGCTCCTTTGACTTTCATTGCCGCATCAACTTCTATGAGAAATTCTTGAATTTTTTCAAGTCCCATGGTGAGACCTTGTACGGAGCGGATGATGCCGCATTTTTCCCACATGATCTTTTGAAGGGCAAGACGGCGTCTTTTCCAATGAGCTCCGTCAGAAATAATCACATTTTCCAGTTTTATTTTTCGAGGGCGGAAAGAAGTTTTTAGAATATCAGATTTCTGTATATTTTCGACAGCGCGAAGCGCAAATACAACGCTTTCCAAAAGGGAATTAGAGGCGAGGCGATTCGCCCCATGCACCCCTGTGGCTGCGACTTCACCGCAAGCATAGAGCCCTGGAATTTCGGTGCGGGACCAAGAATCAACGAGTACACCCCCACACATATAGTGCGCTGCTGGAACCACAGGAATCCATTGCTTTGTCATATCTGTACCCACTTCCATACATTTGGCATAAATATTGGGAAAATGAGTACGAATGTCCTTAGACGAGCGAGCCGTGAGATCGAGGTACATAAAGTCTTTGCCAGTGCGCTCCATTTCAAAATGAATCGCGCGAGCAACAATGTCACGTGGGGCGAGGGAACGGAGAGGATGGACCCCATTCATGAATTCTTCCCCTTCGTGGTTTTTTAAGATACCCCCAAATCCGCGAACGGCTTCTGAAATAAGGAACGTCTTTTTGAGCTGCGGGGCATAAAGGGAGGTCGGGTGAAATTGCATGAATTCTACGTCTTGTAGCGCAGCCCCCGCGCGGGCGGCAATAGCCATTCCTTCTCCGCATGCATCAGGCGGGTTCGTCGTGTGGAGCCAGAGACGGCCTGCGCCACCGGTGGCAAGAATGATCGCTTTGGCATAAATAGCCTCAACGGTCCCTGTTTTTTGATGGATGACTTTTGCTCCAACGCAACGTTTTTTATTGCTGGTACCTTCGATGATGACATCTTCCACAATGCAGTTTTCTAAGAAGTGAATGCTTTTGGTCTTGTGTAACTGGACCAGAAGCGCACGCATCATTTCTTTGCCAGTAAGGTCTGCCGCATGAAGAATTCGTTTTTGACTGTGCCCCCCTTCTAAATGGAGGTCAAAATGAATGTTCGTGTCGATCGATTCGGCCGGGGTAAATTGAACCCCCCATTTCACAAGCTGATCAATTGTTGCTGGGCCTTGTTCTGTAAGAATTTTGACGGTTTCTTGTTTGCAAAGGCCTGCTCCCGCTTCTAGGGTATCCGCGATGTGCAATTTGAAAGAGTCTGAGGGAGCGGTGACGGTCGCAATGCCACCTTGGGCATAATTAGAAGATCCGTCTGGACGGGAGCCTTTCGTTAATATAAGTACGGAAAGACCGTTTTCTGCTGCATGAAGTGCCGCACTAAGGCCGGAAACACCAGCACCGAGGATTAAAATATCGTACAAAGAAAGCCTCTGGAATAATTTTTTAAGGCTTTTCCCATGATAGAAAAAATCACTAGGAACGGCTAGATAAAGAAAATCACCCTAGTTATTAGCCCTAGTTTGTGAAATCCTTGATTTCTCAAATTAAAAAGGGTGGGGGACCATATTTTTTTGTTAAATTTGGCGAGTCAATTTTTATGGAGTTTCCTCTATGCTGACTTGGATTAACGAAAACGCTAAATGGGTTATTGCCATCTTTGCTGTAGGCATTATGTTGGGCCTTCTTGCTATGGATCGTACCCCGGCACAAAATCACCAGTATCCGATTGGGCGTGTAGATGGGGAGCCTATCTCTTATGCTGAATATGATGTGCGTGTAAAGAAAATCGTGGAAAATCGTTATAAAGATACGCATCTTGAAGACGAACAATACATGAAGCTTCGCAATGATGTTTTCCGCTCCTTTGTACAGCAAGCGTTACTCAAGAAACGTATTGAAGAGAATGGGTTGGTGGCATCTGTTGCTGAAATGAAAGCAGAGCTTCGCAATAATTCGGATGCCGTTCGCAATATGGTGGGCCAGGAAGCACAACAGCGTCTCTATTCGATCCAATCTTCCGCAACGAGTAAAGAAGACGCCAACGCTCGTATTCAAGCTTACATTTCTACCTTGCCTCAGTTCCTCGTAGATTCCAATTTCAACAAGGACGCTTACGACCGCTGGTTGGATACTCCTGAAGCTTACGAATGGGTGGCGATGGCAAACTATGAAAAAGACCTCGAGACGATGTCCATTCCTGCAAAACAATTGCAAATGTTTGTCTCTGCAAACGTGCACCCAACGACTCTTGAAGCTCAATGGAGTGTTGAGAAGCGTTTGACTGAGCACGAACTGGAAGTGGCTGTTGTTTCGGGTGACGATTTTCAAGCTCCTGCAGAGTCTGTGGATAGCTTGACCGTGAATGCTTATTTTGCGGCAAACCCGGATAGCTTTTTTGTGGAGAAAGATTTGGCGAAGTTGCAATATGCGGTTCTCCCAGTGGTTGCCACTGCAAATGATGATGCGAAAGTTCGCGAGTATGCGATGACGCTTTATTTCCAATTGAAGGATACTACTTCGGTTGCCAACTTTGATGAAATGGCTCGTGTGGCTTCTGAGGATTTGACCACTGCCGCTGAAGGGGGTGTTTTGGGTGACTATACCGCTCGTGGCGCCTGGGTGAAGGAATTTGAAGATGTGGCTTTTGCTTTGGATTCAGGGGCTATTTCTGAACCAGTACGTACAAAGTTCGGTTACCATATCATCCAGTCTCATGGAAAAATTATTGATTCCACCGGCACCGAGAAGGTGAAAGTTTCCCATATTCTTCTCACGGTGACCGCTTCTTCTGAGACGGTTGATAGTTTGGAACAGATTTTGACTTCTATCAAGACCGCTGTTGAAAATGATAATGTCAAGTTTGAAGATGCTGCTAAAGCGAAGCATGTTCCTGTTCGTTCAAGTGATTGGATTGGCCGTGGTGATATGATTCCTGAACTTGGATTTTTGAATGGCCTTTCCGCCTTCGCCTTCGTTAATAAAGAACGTCCAGATCTTTCTGATAGCAAGGTTTCCGCGGTTCTTAAGAATAAAGATTTTATTTTAGTCGCTACAAAGACTGACAGCCTTGTTGCGGGTTCTCGCAGTGTTGCGTCTTTCTTTAGTCAGATCAAGAACAGTTTGCTTGCGAAAAAATCTGCTGAGAATGCGGCTCATTATCTGAATTCCGTTGCAGATAAGGTAAAGTCAATTCCTTCTGTTGCTCCTCGGGACACCACAGACACCACGGCTGTCGCTGTTGCTGATTCGGGCGCAAATACAAGTATTGAAAAGGTTAAAGTGGAAACTATCACCGCTTCCTTTGATGGATATGTGCCAGGAATTGGTTACGCGAATCCAAAGCTTTACAATGTTTTGAAACAGAAAGTGGGTGAATGGGGTCCTGTGATCACAACGGATCGCGGTGCTGTGATGGTGAAGGTTATTTCAAAGAAAGTTCCTCTTGAATCTGCTGTAAAAGCCGCAGTTCAGGAAGAACTCGTGAACACATGGCGTTTTGGTTATACAACTGTGTTTAATGAATACATGTCCGCTATGGAAAATTCAGCAAAAGTGGAAAACAATATAGACCTTTACTTTAAGGATTGATTTTTCTACTATTGGGCTCACCGGTTTGGCGTGTTCGTCTAGTGGTCCAGGACGCTGGCCTCTCACGCCGGTAACATGGGTTCGAGTCCCATACACGCTATAAAACAAAAGAAAACCCGTAGACCTTTATAAAATAAGGAACTGCGGGTTTTCTTTTTGTTGACTTTTTTGAACTTTTCACAATTAAATTTGTGAAAATAGCATGAAAATAGTGCTTTAAAAGTAGCGTGATCAATGAGATTAAATTTATCGAATCACGAGAGATGCTAATGAGATTTCTAAGCTCATACGGCTTTCAAATTTTCCCATTTTAATTTCATAATCGAGATCCCCGAGACGTTTGATCACACGGCAAAGAATAGGCTTGTTCCAGTTTCGTGCTTTGCGGGGCTCGTTCTGTTTAGTGCAAAAAAGCCATTCATTGACGCCTAATTTGGTGGCGATATCTTTGGGAGACATCCCATTATCTAGCATAGAACAAATATGGAGTAGACGCACGGAATAGGACTGTAAGGCTGAAACTATGGCAACTCCATCGACATTGGAATCTAGGAGTTCTCTGAGTTTTTGTGTAAAAGCACGCGCATCGCGATTTCCGAAAGATTCTCGAATTTCAAAGGACGCAATTTCACGTTGTGGAACGACCATAAGTCGCGCTTGTTCTAACGTGATTTCCTTGCTCTCTCCCGCAAAAAGAATGATCTTCTGAAGTTCAGCATCAATGATCGATAAGTCAGTGCCGAGAGCGTTAGCGATGTATTCTACGGCCATTGGCTCTATGCGTTTGCCGAGATTCGTTTGTACGTGAGCGGTGATCCATTTGGGAATGTCCCATTCGCGGGGAGAGTCGTACTTCTCAATTTCCCCGACGGTCTTAAGTATTTTATAGAGTTCTCCGGTGCCTTTGCCGCCTTCTCCAGAATCTTTTTTGGTGGCCTTTGCCGCGAGCTTTTCAAACTCTAAAAGAAGTTTACAATCTGGTTTTGTCGAAAGCCAATGGGTGAGAGCGTCTATATCACCTGATTTGAGAGCTTCCCCTTTGCGCACCACAACGACTTGTTCCGATGCAAACATAGACATAGAATCACAGGCTTCCATCACCGCATCCGCGATAGAAGGGATACTCGTGTCTGTCGCAAAAAGAAATTTCCTTGCGAGAGGGTCGTTTTTTCTTTCGCCGAGCGTTTTCTCTAAGAACTGATCAATGCGCCGTTCTTTGGAAAAAAGGTCATCGCCGACGAGTGTGAGAATCATGTGTTACCTCTGAACGCAACGCAATAAAAAAGCAAGAACAAGGACTGGGGGTATGAGTTCTACTTGTAGTCTAGAACTTCAAACTGATTGATACCCTTAGGTGTCGTGACGTCGACTACCGTTCCACGGGACGTGCCCATGAGAGCTTTGCCAATGGGGCTTGTAAAGCTGATTTTGCCGTTGGCGGGATCGACCCCTTCTGGAGATACTAATTGGTATTCCTGATGCTTACCCGTTTTCATATTTTTAACGGTGACCGTCGCTCCAAATTTGATGGTATCGGATTTTGCAGGATCATACTTGATGATTTTCGCGCGTGCGACCCGGTCTTCTAAAAAGCGGATTCGGTCTTCAATTTCGCCTTGACGATCTTTTGCGGCGTGATATTCTGAATTTTCCTTCAGATCACCTTGTGCACGGGCCTCTGCAATCTCTTCGATGATATTGGGGCGGAGTACTTTTTTTAAATTATCCAACTCTTGGGTGAGTTGGGTGTAGGTCTCTTGTGTAACAGGTATACTATCCATATTCTACAAGTTAAAAATTTTTTGATGCTCTGTGATTGTATTGGGCGCTTAGGAGATGATATGTTGACGATGTTAAAAGATGGCGGTGTTTGT
>DBTP01000150.1 GCA_002307115.1 Fibrobacter sp. UBA1313
CCTTGCGCGATGGTCTGGTGGAATTATTTCAGAAAAATGCAGGTTCGGTGCGCCTGGTCAATCAGGATGCCAATGCCGACTTTGAACTCACCCTTTTGAGCTACACCAACAAACCTGAAAATTACAACAGTTCTGACCAAGTGGAAACCTACCGAGTGACCATGAAGGTGAATGTGCGTTTTTACGATAACGTCAAAGAACGCATGATTTATGAAGGTAAAAATCTTTCTGCTGATGGTGTTTATGATGTCATGAGCAATGAAACGGAAGATCGTCACGGACAAACGCGTGCTATCGAAAAACTTCAAGATCTAATTATCACCAACGCTCTTGCGAAGTGGTAATGGTCATGAAAGTTTAAAACAGAAAAGGCAACATCAGGTTGCCTTTGAAATTTCTGTCGGAATTTTAGAAATCCCCTTTAGTCGTGAATGGAATTTTTCAGATTTTCCACAATGCGCGAAAATGCAGGGTCTTCTTGCATTTCTTTTTCCACCGTCTTAATCGCATGAACCACGGTAGAGTGATCGCGATCCCCGAAACGGGTTCCCACACTTTTCAGACTGAGCGTGGTCAGCGTTTTCATGAGATACATAGCGACTTGGCGAGCGTGGGCGACTTCTTTGGTCCCGCGTCCGGATTCCAATAATTTGTCTTCGGGCACTTCAAAGAATTGAGAAACGGCGTGAACGATAGATTCCATACTCACGCGGCGTTTGATGCTAGGGACAATATCAGAAACCACTTTTCTTGCAAGAGAAATATCGATATCCTGATTCATTAAACTCGCCTGAACGACCAACTTGAGAATGGCACTTTCCAGAAGGCGCACATTGCTTTCAATATTCTCGGCAAGGTAAGCGATCACTTCATCATTAATATCAAGCTGATTGCCTTCTGCTTTTTTGCGGAGAATGGCTTCGCGAGTTTCCACGTTGGGTGGTTGAATATCGACGGTGAGGCCCCAGGAAAATCGGCTTACCAAGCGGTCGGAGAGACTTTTAACTTCGGATGCGGGAGCATCAGAGGTCAGTACGATTTGTTTGCCTGCCTGGTGCAAAGCATTAAAAATGTGGAAAAATTCATTTTGAGTTTCGTCTTTACCACTCCAATGTTGAATATCATCAATGAGCAAAACATCCACTTCGTTGCGGTAAAAGGCCGACATCTCGTTGGCTCGGTGCTGTTGAATACTTTCCACATATTCGCGCTGGAAATCATAAGCGGTGAGATAACGGACCCGTTTGTCAGAATCACCTTCCAGGACATAGTTTCCAATGGCTTGGAGCAAATGTGTTTTTCCTAAACCGGAAGCACCATAGATGAAAAGCGGGTTGTATTTGTTGCCACCCGGATTTTCGGCGACGGCAAAGGCTGCGCTAAAAGCGAGTTGAGATTTATCGCCCACGACAAAATTATCAAAACGATAATCCTGAGAAAGCGGAACGCTCGGCGTATAAGAATCCCCAAAGCCCGCTTTAACAATATTCGTTTGAGGCGTTTCTGGCAGTCGTTGAAAATCAAACTCCACCTTGTTGCCAGTGGCTTCTTGCCAACTTAATTCAAACAGACCTTTGTACGGTAAAATTGCCTTAGGATCTTTTCCTTGAGGAACAATAATTAAGCCGCGATGATCGGACACAGACGACAAAGTAAGGGAGGCGAACAGATCTAAAAAGACCGATTCGGAGACCTTGCTACGTAAAAGTTCTAAACATTTTTCCCACTGAGGGCTCATACCAAATTTTCCAATACTAATAACCAAATACTACTAACAGTGATGAACAATTTAGCTATTATTGGAACCATGACGGATTGGATTGAGACGCTTGGTAAGCTTTTTTGGTTGCCTTTAGTTTTTTGGGTTGGCCTTTTTTTTGAGGTTCGGTATTTAGCCTACCCTCTTGCCATTAAAAAACAAATTAGGAAAGGAAAAACGTGGTTTTACGTGCCTCTGTGGTGGCAGAAGAATTACTGGACGCGCTTCTTTGTGTCCTCTCTTACATGGAGTTTAGTGGCTCTTGCTGTGTTGACTAGTGCGGCCACTCTCTATTGGTTACTTCCCATGACCGTGTATCTTTTTTTGTTTTGGGTCGTCATTTTTGCCGTGGCTGTGAAGTTTGGGATGCGTTGGGCGATATCCTACGTACCCCGTTTAGAAATGGAATGTTATTTCTTTGAATACCGTCGCCTGGTCTATTGGTATCAAAAAATGGGAAAACCTTTGGTTGAATCTGATATTAGAAACCGCTGTACCTGGTCGTTGCAAAATGATCTCCGCCGTGCAGATGCAAAACATCGCTTTTATAAGTATATCAAGGCTATGGCTTATTCCCGGAAAGTACCTGAGGATCTGGATGCGGAGGTCTTTAATGGCAACTAAGGAAATGAATAGCCATTTTGCTTATGCAGAAAAAATGCTCTTGCAGGTGTCTCGTACCTTCGCGTTAAACATCAACGTCCTTTCTGGAAATTTGCGAAAGACGGTATTGCTTGCGTACCTTTACCTTCGCATTGCCGACACCTTGGAAGATGACCCCAATTTGCCCGCCTCTGAAAAGAAGCGTTTACTCGGCCTTTTTGCTTCGATTTTTGAAGAGGGAACTTCGGTCCCGGAACGGACACGAATTTTCCGTGAGGCACTCCCTCTGGATTGGGCGAATTCCTCTGATCCGAATTATGATTTGAGTTTGCATGCAGAATGGGTGGTTCCCTTGCTTTGGGATCTCCCCGATGCATTGATGAAGCCCACTCTCTCTGTGGTGAGGGAAATGTGTGAAGGCATGGGTAATTCGGTGGTTCACCAGGAAGCGTCCCTTGCTGAGGGTTGGTATACCTTAGAAACTCAGAAAGAATTGGATGATTACTGCTATTTTGTGGCAGGGATTGTGGGCAAAATGCTCACCGATTTATTTTATGCGAGCAGTTCTCGCATTACCGAAGAAACTTGGCGCGAAATGAAAAAGTGGGATGTGAGTTTTGGGCTCGCTCTGCAACTGGTGAACATCATTAAAGATGTGAAAGAAGACTCCCTTCGCAAAGTTTGTTTCGTGCCAGAAGCAATTTGTCGCAAACACGGTTTTGAACATTCCTATGACATGTTTTTGGAAGGGGCATCAGAAGAGGCGCGTGCCCTTGTGATGGAGGAACT
>DBTP01000019.1 GCA_002307115.1 Fibrobacter sp. UBA1313
TGTTACGAACCGAACTGGCTCTGCCTGACGAAGCTTTTTTTACAGGCATCTCTTCTATTCCCATAGAAGGAACTTATGTGGATCAAATTCCAAAATTGCTGGAGAAAAAAGCATGTCCTTTTATGGGGCAGGAACTCTGGGTACTCCCGGATGGGACCTTTCAACCCTGTCCAAACCCCCAAGTTCGCTTTGCCGAAGGTACTTGGAACCCAAAAAGTTGCCAAAAGTGTCCCATTTATGGTTAGCCCTGTTGCATTTCTTCTTTTAATAGTTCTATAATTGGTTCAGGCTTAACTTAACAGCCTGGGTTAATTATGAAAAGTATTTATGTTGGTAATCTCCCCTTCGCATTCCAAGATGCGGATCTCGCAAACCTCTTCCAAGAATTTGATGGAATCAAGAGCGCGAAGATCATCTCAGACCGCGACACTGGTCGCAGCAAGGGCTTTGGATTTGTCGAAGTTGAAGACGATGGCATCGCAGCAAACGCTGTCGAACGTCTCAATGGCAAAGAAATCAATGGCCGCCCACTTCGTGTAAACGAAGCCCAGCCTCGCGAAGCCCGTCCGCCTCGCTTCGGTGGTGGTGGTGGTGGTGGCAATAGCAGAGGTCCTCGTCGTTTCTAAGACCTACTGTTAAAAAATCACAAACGAAGGGCTGCGCGTAAGTGTGGCCTTTTTTTTGTGCCGCGAATATTTTTCCTTGGCGTTATTTTCGCTGTAATGCGGATTGGAGTGTTCTTTATTGGATTATGGTCCCTACTTGACTGCACTTTTTTATGGGGTAGATTAGGGGACAGCTCAGTTCCCGAAAGGAGTGAGATACATAACGTTGATTCCAGGACCGTTCCTTCGGGGACGGTCTTTTTATCTTTGGGGCCATGCTTATTCAAACTCTCTCTGATGCCTTGCCTCTCCAAGGCGTTGAAATTACTTCCGATGATCTGCTGATGAACTTTTTGCAGTGGGTAGAAACGCGGAAACTTAATTTATACGCATCGCAAGAAGAAGCCATCTTGGAATTGTTCGATGGGAAGAATGTTATTCTCAATACGCCGACGGGTTCTGGAAAATCATTAGTCGCTTTGGCGCTTCATTTCGAGAGCCTTGCTCATGGGCGTCGTTCCATTTATACTTGCCCCATCAAAGCGCTCGTCAATGAAAAGTGGATGGCACTTTGCAAAGAGTTTGGCCCTGAAAATGTGGGCCTTTCTACAGGGGATGCCACGGTAAATCGGGAGGCTCCGATCCTTTGTTGCACGGCAGAAATCTTATCTAATATGGCTCTCCATGAGGGTGAAACTCTTGCCATTGCTGATGTTGTCATGGACGAATTTCATTATTACTCCGATAGGGAGCGCGGTGTGGCGTGGCAAGTCCCTCTTTTGACGCTTCCACAATCTCGTTTTCTGTTGATGTCGGCGACCATTGGTGCTACGGATTTTTTTGAACGAGAAATGACAAAACACACGGGGAGAGCGTCTGTGACCGTGCGCTCCACGCAGCGTCCCGTGCCTTTGGAGTACACATATTCTGATCAGGAACTTTCCAACCAAGTGCAGAAATTGGTGAATGGAGGGAAGGCACCTGTTTATGTGGTGCATTTTACTCAAGCATCCGCCTCGCAAAATGCGCAAAATTTTACCAGTCTTGATCTTTGTACTAAAGAGGAAAAAGCGGCTTTGAGTAAGGCCATTTCGGAAGTGCGCTTTTCAAGTCCTTATGGCCCCGATATCAAACGCTGGCTTCGGCAGGGAATTGGGCTGCACCATGCGGGGCTCCTCCCCAAGTATCGCATTCTCACGGAGAAACTCGCGCAACAGGGCCTTCTCAAAGTCATCTGTGGCACGGATACTCTGGGTGTGGGCGTGAACGTTCCCATCCGCACGGTGCTCCTCACGCAGCTTTGCAAGTACAGCGGAGATAAAACCGCGATTCTTTCTTCCCGCGATTTTCACCAGATCGTGGGTCGCGCCGGTCGCAAAGGCTTTGATAATGTGGGTTACGTGGTGGCGCAGGCCCCGGAACATATTATTGAAAATGCGAAGCTCTCGGCGAAATCCGCGCAGAGTGGACGCAAAGTGGTAAAAAAGAAACCCCCGGAGCGCGGTTATATTCCTTGGGATGAATCCACTTTTACTCGCCTCATTGAGTCATTACCAGAACCGTTGACTTCCAGTTTTTTGGTGACTCACGGGATGCTTTTGAATATGCTCTCTCGCCCCACAGATGGTTGTAGCGCCATGCGCACGCTGATCAAAGATTGTCATGAATCGTCGAAGCAGAAGAAAATTTTGCAACATCGTGCGTTCCAACTTTTTCGTTCATTGGTGGACAAAAAAATTGTTGAATTTGTAAAACCACAATCTTCAGGGATGGCGAAGGTTCGTGTGAACGTGGATTTGCAAGATGATTTTTCCATGAATCAACCGTTGTCTCTGTATTTGTTGGATACGATTCCGCTGCTTGATGTGGAAAGCCCTGATTATGGGCTGGATCTCATTTCTTTGGTGGAATCCATTGTGGAAAATCCGGATATCATTCTGCGAAAACAGTTGGATCGGGCGCGGGATATAAGGTTTGCGGAGCTCAAAGCTGAAGGGGTGGAATATGACCGTCGCCTGGAAGAACTGGAAAAAGTAGAGTATCCCAAACCGCTCCGTGAATTTATTTATGGTACTTTTAATGATTTTTCGGATAAGCACCCCTGGGTCGGTAGCGAAAATATTCAGCCCAAATCAATCGCTCGTGAAATGTTTGAAAACTTTAGCACGTTTTCGGGCTACATCAAAGATTATGGTCTGCAACGTTCAGAAGCATTGCTCCTTCGACATTTGAATAACGTCTATAAAGTGCTTTCACAAACGGTGCCCACAAAAGCGAAGACAGAAGATGTGTTTGAGATGGAGAATTACCTCTCCGAAATGATACGCCGCGTGGATTCCAGTTTGTTAGAAGAGTGGGAACGTTTGCGCAATCCGGAATTCAAGCCCGAAGAGGCTTTGTCTGAAGTTGCCTTTGGTGCTGATAAAGCAAAAGAGGATATTACTTTCGATAAAAAACGGTTTGTGGCACTCGTGCGGGCCCGAATATATACTTGGATGGGAACGCTTCTCAAACATCGTTTTGATGAATCTTTGGATCTCCTTGCAGAGGATTTAGAGGAAGGGGTTCCACTCACAGACGCAGAGGGAAATCCTTGGGTTGAAAAACGTCTTGCTGGAATTTTTGACGAATATGCCTCAGAGCATGGAGCCTTTCGTTTGGATGTGGAAGGGCGTTCTCCGAGGTGCACTGTGGCGACTTGGGAAGGAGACGCTCTCAAAATTCAGCAATTATTGCAGGATCATGAAGAATATAACGATTGGTGTCTAGAATTTGAGGTTCCGTTATCCCTTTCACGAGACGCTGGAATGCCTTTGTTACGCCTTCTTCGGATCGGTGCCGTTTAAAGGTGACTCAATAATTCGCTTTTGACAGATTTTTGGACGAGACAATTGAGACACACGAACACTTGTGCTTCAGCACTTAGCGAGAGTGATCCCTCACAGATGCTTTTGCAAAATGAGTGGGGGCAGAAAGCCCTCGATGGGGATATTTGAGCTGTGCCCGCCAAGAGGATGATGAGCTCGTGCGCTGTTCGTAGCCGAAAAGTTCCGCAATGGGGCTCTTTAGGTCCGTGTTCATATTCTAAAGTTATTGCTTCAAAATATTTTTTAGATCACTTAGATTTCAGCAATTTTTGGATTTTTAAGAATTTAAATTAACTGTAATCTTTTGTTTACAGTTAAAGACCGTCATTTTTCAATCGTATCTTATTCTTATAACCCCCAAAGAGGAGCCAAGATGGATCGAGTACAATGGATAAAGATTACCCTGATTGCGATGCTTTCTTTGATAACTCTGTTTATTCCTTTTGGAGCGCTGGGGGTGCCGGTGAATCCGGTGGAACAACGTGTCATCGCCCTATTTGTTATGGCGGCGCTGTTATGGATTTTGGAACCCGTTCCTATTTGGGCAACTTCTGTGTTGGTGATTGTTCTTATGCTTTTCACCATTTCCGACAAAGCCCCTGTTCCGTTGCAAATGGGTGATGATGGAAATGTTTTTTCTAATCTGCTTAGCTATAAAGCCATTATGGCCACTTTTGCAGAACCCACGATTATGCTTTTTCTGGGTGGTTTTTTTCTTGCCGCAGCAGCGACTAAATATCAGTTAGACGTGAATCTTGCTCGAGTACTTTTGAAGCCTTTCGGAAAGAATCCGAAATATGTTTTGTTGGGTCTTTTAATGGTGACGTCTCTTTTTTCGATGTTCATGAGTAATACGGCAACAGCGGCGATGATGCTTGCGATTTTAGCTCCGGTACTTGCTTTGTTTGATATCAATGATAAAGGCCGTATCGCATTTGCGTTGGCTATCCCTATCGGTGCAAATCTCGGGGGTATGGGAACTCCAATTGGTACCCCTCCGAACGCGATCGCCATGAAAGCTATGAATGAAATTTCGGGTCTTGCTCCGATTTCTTTTGGAAAATGGATGGCTTTTGCGGTGCCCTATATGGTAATTATGGTTCTTTTTGCCTGGTTTATACTGATTAAATTTTTCCCCAGCGAGAAGAAAAGTCTGGAATTGAAATTAGGGGACAAGTTTCTCTCGACTCCCAAAGCAATTATTGTTTATGTGACTTTTGGACTGACCGTGATTTTGTGGATGGTCGGAGACTTTTTGCATTTGGATTCCAATACGATCGCGATGATTCCGATGGCTGTATTTTCTGTGACGCAGGTGATTACGGTAAAGGATATTAACAAGATGAGTTGGGATATCCTCTGGTTGGTGGCTGGTGGTTTTGCTCTTGGCCTAGGACTTCAGAAGACGGGACTTGCCGTACATTTGCTACAGGCGATTCCTTTTGCTACTTGGCCCGGTTTTGCGGTGTTGGTGGGAGCTTCGTTGATAGGTCTTTTCATGTCCACCTTTATGAGCAATACGGCTGCAGCGAGTTTGCTTGTGCCGATTGTGGCGGCTCTCGGTATTAGTATGGGCTCTTCCCTTGATGTCATTGGGGGTGTCTATGGGGTGATTATCGGCGTGGTTCTCAGTTGCTCTTTGGCCATGAGTCTGCCTATCAGCACCCCTCCCAATGCGCTTGCTTACAGTACGGGGCTAGTGAACACAAAGGATATGGCAAAAATGGGCATTACTCTTGGCCTTGTGGGTATTGTCATTGTTTTGGGGATGATGCTCATTCTTTCGCGTTTTGGATTTTTTGTTTTTTTAGCTCCGTAAAGTTTGAATTTTTCAAATTTCTTAAAGAAAAGGCCCCGCATTTGCGGAGCCTTTTTCGTGGACGATACTGGACTCGAACCAGTGACCCCTACCATGTCAAGGTAATACTCTAACCAGCTGAGCTAATCGTCCGGGGTAAGCGCAATATTAGAAAGTGCAGGGGGTTGTGTCAAGGGAAAATGGGCGCGGTTTAGTCCGGTTCTACCCAATATTGGAATGTTCCTACAACGCGAAGGCCTTCTGTGGTATCGTTTGAGCAAGTTTCAAGACCACAGCTTTGGAAGAGCAAATTAAAGTCACCGGACCAGATAGAGGAATCCGCTTGCTTAATGTGAACTTCGCTGTTCCCACTGAAAATGGCTGCTTTGAGCCCATTCGCTAAAACGAAATAGGTGAGTTCTGTACTTGCTTGAGGGGTAAACCGGCCTGAGGTGGCGTGATTCACCGTAAACTTGAGATAATCGCCACTTTTGGAATTAGAGCCATCAAAACTTGCCCAATGATTACATTCACTATAATCCGAATAACAGATGTCGCCGGGGAGTGTAACTCCATCGGGTTCAATTTCAAGTTCATATTGGGAGTCTTCTCCATTGATCTTGTACTTCATATATCCACCGCCTTCAGTAGCCCAGCCGTCGTTAATCCCATCGCAACCGAGGAACCATAGAGAGGAGGATATGAATAAGATTCTCTGCCACATACCCACAAGGTAGAAAAAAGCCCCCTGGGAAGCTATCTTTGGGGTATGCCAATGAATCCGCGAGTGATTGAATCCGCCCAAGGGAAAGTCTTTTTAGAGGCTTTGTCCACGGGGGTGCACTTGCCGTGGATTTTTGAGACGCTCTCCCGCGTGGTAGGAAAACCAGTGGGGGAGGGCGATATGGTGCGGACCGAAGAGGGGAGACCTTGTTTCCCAGGGCTTGGAATGGATGTGAATTGGAGCCATAGTCGCAAAGTATGTGTGCTTGCGTATTCTTTTGATTGTAAGGTCG
Source organism: Fibrobacter sp. UBA1313 (assembly GCA_002307115.1). Taxonomy (GTDB): domain Bacteria; phylum Fibrobacterota; class Fibrobacteria; order Fibrobacterales; family Fibrobacteraceae; genus UBA1313. Next base: position 6,287 of record DBTP01000019.1, read on the forward strand.
GCGTGGATTTAGAGTTTCACAGACCAAGGTCGCTCCAAATTGCGAAACGTTTTTATGCAGCCGAAGAAAATGAGTGGCTTTTTGGGGTGGCGAATGCTTTTACCGAAACAGAGCAACTCCGTGAATTTTATCGATTGTGGTGTCGCAAAGAAGCGCTTTTTAAGTGCGCGGGGGGAGCGTTTTTAGGAGGCACCCTCTCGATGAATCTTTTAAATTCACCGGCTAAGAATGCCTCTCTATTCGATTTGCAGGGCCCATTTGAGAGCCCCCATGCTTGTTGCTTAGCGACTAGTTTGCGAGCGGATTCGGCTCTTTAGGCGTTGAATCCCTTACATACAAAGGGAGCAGGGCTGCTTCGATTTGATCAATGCGAAGCCGCATGAGGTATTTTCCCGGTTTGTCAATTCGCAAACGATGCATATTCAAAATCATGTTGACGATTGCACTATCTGCATCGGGGGGAAATGGAATGAGATCCACGTGAGAAACCAGTGGTGGCACGAGTGTTGTACCATCAATGTTTTCAATAGAAAGAGTCAATGTGTGTGAAACCGCTTCGGACCGTTGGTACCTTACTCGAAATACGGCTGCGCATTGCTGGAGCACCAGAGGGAGGGGAGCATCCAACCTGTCGAATGCTCCGAGGAGGTTCAATCTTCCACCTTGGTCTGTGGCAGCTTCACATAAAGTAGCGATTTCAACATTCATAAGTTACCAGTTATCCGCAAGATATTTCATGACGAGAGGGCCGTTGTTGACGCCGCGTCCAGTGGAGGTTGCTGACGATACTGCTTCGAGGGCACGCATCGAGAGATAAATTTCACCCGTGCTTGAGACAGCGAGATTGGGCCTTGCACCGCGAAGATAGTAACCCTTAGCGAGTACAAAGTAGTTTTTGAAGTACGGCAACTCGTTTTCACCGAGGAGATGCCAAGCAGCTCCATCAAAACGGTAGGCGTGAATTTGAGAATTCTTTGCGTAGAGAGCGTCATCAAAGGTGGCTATGGGGTTCCCATCAAGGCCCATCGCAAAGTTTACGCTGTAACTCATGCGGCCAAAAGGCTTATTTACAGCACCAGAAGTTGTCCACGCCCCGGAGGCCTTGAGTTTAGATGCGGAGTTTGTCGCTGTAAACAGTTGAGGATATCCAGAATTATCGCGGCTACGGAAGCCTAAGTAAAATTGGCTATTGGCAAAGAACAACTGTAGAGATTCCCCATTACCCGCAGAATAGTTGCCGCTGCTGGTAGTGGTGGTGGCACCCGAGGCAAAGTAATAATAGTACATGGCGTAATCACTAGAGGTATACTTTATAATGCATGTTAAACGATTGCCATTTGCATCAAAGGCCATATCGACTTCACGTGCTTGCCAAGCGTCTTTGGTGGCGTTAAAGGCTGTACCCCAGGCGGTGCCGCTCCAGTCTTGAACGCGTGGATATCCCACGGTCGAACTGACAGTACCAATCCAGATGACGGAGGGCAAATCGGTATTGGGGTTCACTTTGACTTTGAGACTCGTAAGCGCAGTTCCAAAGCCAGAGCCTAATTCTGTCCATGCGCTCGTGCCGTTGGAGGATTTAAGCACATGTCCAACGCCATCACTGTCAATGTAACAGAGATAAAGAATGCCACTCGCTCCACTTGCAAATTGGATGGAACCTGCGACACTTGAAATAGCCGTTCCAAAGGAAATCCAACTAGTTCCGCTCCAATAAGCAGTGACCATAGAGCCACTGGAATTCACATAGGCGATAGTAATCTTATTGTTGTGCGAAATGATTGCTGGCGCAATTTCAGCGGTGCTTGTGACAATTACGGTATCGCCGCTTGCTGCAGGGGCCGAAATATTTTCCCATGCTTTACGGAAATAGAGGCGCTTCTGGACTGTGGTTGCACGGTGACGATAGTAGAATGCACTTAAATAAGAGGCATCGGTTTCAGTTGTGGAACTATCGCGGTAGTCGAGTTTTAGGGTAATGGAACCTTTGCCTGTGAGACGGATGAACGCTTCGTTGAATTCAGCGATGTTTGTATCCAGAGATCCATCGGCTTCCCCTTCATACCAGGAATTAGAATCGTAATTGCTGAAGTTCCACCAATACTCAGAATGATTTTTATTCCCGAGTGTACCTATAGTGGATGCGGATCCATTGTAAAATTCAGAATAGAAGTATTTGCCTTCAGCAGAGACCGTTTCGTCGCCACTCCAGATGTATGTGGTATCGGGGGTAGTAATAACGCCTATGGGGAGCACTTTTAGGATCATGACCGATAGCGTATCAGAGGCCACATAGCCTGTGCCATCTTCCACGGCGCGCACAATGCAGAGAAGGTCTTTTGCCGGGGCGGTCGTCACAGAATCAACAGTGAACGCGAAAGAATGATTGTAGGTCCACCACACTGAAGTATCGCTAAGAGCGGCGCTACCTTCCGTACCGCAATTCCAACGGTACTTTTTAATCCCAGCCCAAGCATCGTTCGCGACTGCATCTACATCCACATAATCACCCACTTTAACGTACACGCGTTCATTGGTGACGGTGATGATAGGAATCTTTGTGGAGAAGCCTACTTTTGTGGTATCTTGGGCTGTATTGCCATCGTCATCAGTAGCACGGGCGACGCACAGGTAACCCGCAGGGGTTGATGTGGGAGCTTTCCAAACGGTATCATATTGCGAAACGGTTTTCCAGTTCGCCGCAATTTCAGAGGCGGTTCCGCAACTCCATTCGCGTTTTGAAATGGAACCCATGGCATCAGAGGCGGTGGCGTTTAACGCAATATTGATGCCGGAGCGGGATGTTATAGAATCTAGGGCAACAGTGATTGTGGGTGGATCCAAGAGCACGGTAATGTGTGTCGTATCTAGATCGGTTTGTCCATCATCATCTGTGACGCGGATAATGCAAAGGTAGTTGTTGCGAGCGATAGAAGGCATTATTGCTGGGTAGCGGGGCGTGATATTAGAAGACCATGCAAAGTTATTCCCGGCGGTGCCTGCAGGGCCACAGCTCCATTCGTAAAGGGCGATGGAACCCATGGCATCAGAAGCCATTGCATCAAGTGTCACGGTGTCTTTGATGCTGGTCGTAAGAGTATCTTCGGAGACGGATACTGTGGGAGGGTCTAGAACCACAGTGAAAGTCCCTGTATCTCGGGCGCGCAATCCATCGTCATCCACAACACCCATAATGCAACGCCAAGTGCATGCTGATGAAGGCATAGTCACTGTCGTATCGGGTTTGGATATTCGATTCCATTGGGAGCCCACAAATGAAGTGTCTATCTTGCTCAGATTACTATCGCAAGCGACGTAATATTCTTCAATGGTTCCGAGAGTATCTGTGGCAGTAGCGCTAAAGTTTACTTCAGAATTGATTTTGACCGTAGATTGTTTTGTGTTTACCGTCACGGAGGGCTTATCTAAAACCACACGGAAGAAGAGCGTATCAAAGCTTGATTCATGGTCATCATCAATGGCTTTGACAACACACTTGTAGGTATTGGTTTCCATACCTGGGAGCGTGATACCTATGGTTGTTGCGATAGACTTTGTAGAAGAAAAGACTTTCGAGCTATCAAAAGCGAGAACATTTCCGTTACTACAACCCCAAACAATCGAATCCACGGTACCATATTTGTCCGAAGCGGTGACGCTGAATGAAAGGTTGGCATTGATCTTTTGACGTATGGTATCCGCACTGGATTTGATGTTGATTGTCGGGGGATCAGAAATAACAGAGACTTTGATTGTATCGCTTGCAGTTCCATTGGCATCATCAACCACCTTAACAACCACTTGTTTGGTGCCAATATTGGCCCAAGCAAGAACGGTAGCATTCGTATCACCAGGGCAGGAGCGCCCTGTCGCGAGGACTCCTGCACATTGCCAACTTAACGTGTATCCAGTGGGATCTGTCGCAAGGGCGCCCGCTTGAGCGTTGACTTGGAAGTCCACAGTATCATTAATCGTAACGACGGTTTCGAGAGTGGGGTAGACAAAGTAAGCCACAGGATTTTGACCAATAAAGCCGAAACGGGCTTTTGCCGATATGGCTCCGTTGGATGTAGTCGCGGTCATTTCATAGAAAACCCCATCGGCAACTTGGGGAAGATCGCTTTTATTCAAGGTCAACGTGGCCACGGTAGAGACTACTGCTGTTTTCTTTGTGTAGTGGGTGGAGCCAACGGTGTAGGTCCACACGATGGAGTCTACAGGCGGATTTGCATTATTGATGGTTGCCGTGAACACGAGAGGTGTTGTTGGATTTACCATGATGGCGGGTTGGCTATTCACGAGTAACGACATTGTGGTCGCTTTCACAAAGAAGTTCACTTTAAGCGTATCAGAAAGGAGTCCTGCGCTATCGGCGACTACCATCTTGTAAGTGTGGCGACCATCAGACATATTCGTGAGATTCATAATCCAACTGTTCACTTTCAAAGTCGAAACCGTTTTAAGCGTATCATCAAGCCAAGCCCTCGCTAATTTTACCTGAGAACCGGAATCAGAGAGTGCACCAGAGAGAGTGACACTTCTAGACTTAATCGTATCGGCAACAGCGTCTAAGGAAATTACTGGCGGAGCGGGATCTTTGAGTTCTAAGGATTCCAAAGTGACAACATCGCCCATTTCTACATACTTATGAGTGAGTTTTGCAGAGTGAAATCCAAATCCCGTGGTGTCAATCGCATACATATCATAATAGCCTGGCGTTACTGCCGCTTGGTAGTAGCCTTTGGTATTGGTTTTGGTATAGACGAGATTGGTATCCTTATCGACAAAAATAATGCGAATCCCATCGTGCGCTGTGCGGCCTTCAAACTTTGCATAGCCGTTGAAATAACCTTTAGTTTCGCTCAAATCTCCCAGGAAGAATGTCCACGTTTCGGAAGTGGCGGTGTCATAGCCATCGGTCACCCATACCTGCCAATAGAGGCGCCCGGTGAGACTATCGGACATGTTCCAGAGTGCTGAATCCGAAATAGCTTCCCAGCTTTTTTCTTTTAATGGGCCAGCGACCATATTCCCATCGGTAAGGATTGGTACCGTGCCTGAATTGTCTGGGCTCTTTCCCACGCGAATGACGTACCGTAAGGCCGAGGGGTTATCATCATCATCGCCTTTGTAGTAAAATGCAAAACGGCGCTCATATTTGCTTACGCGCATCTCGTTGGAGGGCTGGAGCAATGAGATTGAGGGGCGTTTATTGAAATGCACCACCATGGTGTCTTTGGTTGTATTCTGATCGTCATCAGTAACGGCGACAATGACTTTTTGATTGTTCAAACTATCAATGCGATTCGCTTTGTAGTGAAGGGGCACTCGAATAGTATCGAGATCAAGACTATCAATGATGGGTGTTATTGTACTGTCTACTTTGCCATCAGCATTCCAATCGAGTGTGAGTTTGGTGATGTGTCCGAAGGAATCGCTCGCGAGCATTTTAATGACTGCACTTTTCTCTGCGCGGGTCCATAAGGTATCGTCTAAAAGAGAAAGGGATGGAGGCGTGTCGATGACGCGCACAAATTGGTTGCGACCGGCAGTATCACGAGCAGAGGCTCCATCGACCGCTATAAAGAGCGGAGAATAAATACCTGCCGAGTCATAAGCATAGCTATGCAATGTGGCATTCGCACTTTGAATCAGAGAATCCTTGTCGCCCATGTTCCAAACGTACCGGAACACCTTATCAGAATTGTAGCGCAAAAATCCCATAAAATAAATGGAATCGTGGACCGTTACTGTGAGCGTGTCAAACGTAATCACTTTGTCCAGTGCGACAATAGAATCGATGAAGGCTTGAGGATCCTCGGGGACGGATAAAAAACCAAACACGACGGAGTGATTGTTCTTGAGATTGGAATTTTCCTTGATCGGATCTTCGCGAGAACAACTCGTGAGTGAAACTAAGAAGAGAGCTAAAATGGATAGGTATCGAAAAATCATAATTGTCCTGCTATTTCCTGTAAAATTATAATCTTAAATGGGATAATCAAAACTATCTTTCCCTTTATGGTCGAAATACCCCTTTGGTATGCACTTTTGCTCTTTGTTATTTTGGGTTCCTGCATTGGGAGTTTTTACAACGTGGTGATCTACCGCATGCCGCGTGGATTGTCTTTGCTGAAGCCCCCTTCATTTTGCCCCACGTGCAAAAAAAGCATTCCACTCTACCACAATCTCCCCGTGGTCGGTTGGCTCTTTTTGCGTGGCAAAAGCGCCTGCTGTAAAACGCCTATTAGCATCCAATATCCCCTTGTAGAATCGCTTTGTGGGGTCCTTGCGGGCCTTGCTCTGCTCATGGCGAATTACCCTTGGAATTGGACTCACTCCATTGTGAATTGGGCGGATTCTTTAGCTCTTTTTTGGCTTTTGCTCGCGATAGTACCCATCAGTGCAGTAGATTTCCAATTTCACCTAATCCCTGATTCAATGTCCATCGGGGGCATTGTGGTGGGTATTTTACTTTCTTTTATTCCGGGTGGGATTACTCCCTTTGCAAGTTTCTATGGGATGATCCTTGCGGGCGGTGGGCTTTTCCTTTTGGGTTTTGTCGCGTCTAAAGTTTTTAAAAAAGAGGCCATGGGATTTGGGGATGTTAAACTCATGGCGGGTTATGGTGCTTTGATGGGATTGATGGGGGCGGCGGAAACGCTCTTCTTTGCTGCGATTCTTGGACTTCTGGTCATGGTTCCACTTCGCTTTATTCGCAAAAAAGTGGACAACCCCGAGTTTGCACCAGGAGAAATTCCCTTTGGTCCCTTTCTCGCATTGGCGGCTCCCATTGTCTATCAGTGGGGCGATCTGTTTCTGACTACTTACCTCGGATTTTTTGGAATTGTTTCGTAACCGAATTCATGGGCACCTCTAAAAATTGGTTTGCGACCGAAAAATTGAGCGAGGCCGAGCCAGAAACACGAACACTTGCGCTTTAGCGCTTAGTGAGAATGATCCCTCACAGATGAATTTGTGGAATGAATGGGAGCAGGCGCGAAAAGTGGCCAATAATGGTGTTATTCGCCACTTTGAGCAACGACTGTTGCAAAAGCCGAGTACAACGGCAAAGCTCGCTTTGCCACTGTTGAGGTTCGGCAACAGAACGAAGTTCACTATGGCGATGTGCCACAGCCAATTTGTTGCG
>DBTP01000002.1:0-1367 GCA_002307115.1 Fibrobacter sp. UBA1313
ATGAAGTGGTGGAATCCTGTGTGAATATGGTGGGAGTGGATCTCAATAGTGCGAGCTCTCCGCTTCTCGCTTATGTGGCGGGTATTACCAAAAATCTTGCAGAAAGCGTTGTCAAATATCGTGATGCCAATGGTTCGTTCAAAAGCCGCAAAGACGTTATGTCTGTGAAGGGTTTTGGCCCCAAGGCTTTCGAACAGGCGGCGGGCTTCCTTCGCATCCCGGATGCAGAAAATCCGCTTGATTGCAGTGCCGTGCATCCAGAAAATTATCCTCTTGTCGAAGAAATGGCGAAAAAAGCAAATGTGGAAGTGAAAGACTTGGTGGGCAATGCTTCTGCGATCAAGAGCCTCAATGCCGAAGACTTCTTGAGCGATACGGTGGGTAAGCACACATTGGAAGACATTTTTGCTGAATTGGAAAAGCCGTCTCGCGATCCGCGTAAGGAATTCCATTACGCGAAATTTGATGACAAGATTCAAGGAATTCAGGATCTCATCACGGGAAGCTGGATGGAAGGGGTTGTCACGAATGTTGCGAACTTTGGCGCTTTTGTAGATATCGGCGTTCATCAAGATGGCTTAGTACACATTTCTGAAATCAGTGATAAGTATATCAAGGATGCCAAGGATGCTCTTACCGTCGGTGATGTCGTCAAGGTACGTGTCATGGCTGTGGATGTAGGTCAAAAACGGATTAGTCTTTCCATGAAACAGGAAACGGAAGAATCTGTGGCTCCGGGTTCTCGTGGTCAACGTGCTGGTGGTCCGCGTGGTGCTCAACATGTGGCTCCGCGTCGTGAGGCTCCCATTCAGGCTCATGCTACATTGGCTGATCTCAAAGCGAAACTCGCTGGAAAAACTCCGCAACAGGCTCAAAAGAAACCTGTGCAGGTTCAAGTCGGCAAGATGAATTCTATGCTCAAACAGATCATGAAAAAAGGATAGTTTCGTTATTCAAAGAAATTGAAAACGGGTGCCCATTGTGGGGCCCGTTTTTTTTTGTGTACAATTCAGAATAATCGGGGATAGGGATACAATCCTTATATTTACGGCATTATAAAATTTGCCTAAAAGAACATGCAATCCACGGCTTTCACACGGAAAGAGAGCAAAAAATTCTGAGGGCTCTTTCAATTTTTTTTCCTGCAACCAGAAACCGGTTTCCTCTGAGGAACATCAGGCTTCGTAGAACTGACTTGCAGCCCTGCAACTATTGGCTATGGCACCTCGCGATAGCAAATGTTTGCGGATCATGATCGAGGCGCCGAAATAGATGCCCAAAGGCCTTAATAACAGCATTATGGACGCGCTAAAGCGCAAGTGTTCGTGTTTCTGGCTTGGCCTCGTGAGGAGCTATCTTCTCTTGAT
>DBTP01000002.1:1771-8777 GCA_002307115.1 Fibrobacter sp. UBA1313
TCTTATAATATTTAAGCTTTTGGAGAAACAGATCGTGTAAAAAACTATGTTTAATTTCATGAGTGCTACGCTAGATAAATTATTTGATTATGATAATTTTCGCACGTTTTTGCAGGATTATTTTGTTGAGCAAAAACGTCTTCATACGGTGTTTTCTCATCGTTTTTTTGCGGCAAAAGCAGGTTTTAGTTCTTCTTCCTATTGTCTGAATGTGATTCGGGGGCGTTTTAATTTAACGCCTAAGTCTGTTGACAAAATGGCTCAGACCATGGATCTAGATCACCGCCAAAAAGCTTACTTTGCAGCACTCGTTCAGTATAACCAAGCGAAACGTTCAGAAGAACGTGAATTTGCTTGGAATCAGATTCTTCAGATTCGCACACAAAATGAATTTACTCACCTGTCGAATAATCAAAAAGATTATTTCTCCAAGTGGTATTATCCGGTGCTGCGAGAACTCGCTGTACACCCGAATTGGGATGGCGATATCACTCGGCTTGCGAGACTTGTGGATCCTTCTATTTCCACAGAAGACGCTCGTGTGGGAATCACTAATTTGGAATCTTGGGGCCTTATTAAAAAACGGGAGGATGGAAAATTTGAAGCCACCTCACTGATGTTGGATGCAAGTGGTGTGGCTCCTATGGACTTACGCCAGATTCGCCGTGAATATGTGCAGCATGGAATTGGTGCTTTGGAGACCAAGAACCCTTTTGAACGTTTTGGGACTTTTACCACTCTCGCGATGAGTGAGGCTTCTTATGATTATGCCGTGCGGGTTCTAGAAGAAGCGCGTCAAAAGATTATTGCACGAGCGTCGGATGATGCGATCATTGATAAAGTTTATGAAATGATGATCATGACTTATCCAATGAGTCGTCCTATGAAGAATGAGGCTGGCAAATGAATTATTTGTTTTTTTTGCTGCTTATTCGGAATGCTTCTGGGCGGTGTTACGGATATCGGGAACTCCGTTGCAGGGGTCGTTGATGGTACCTTTGCCGTGAACGCGCGTGTAGTTGTATCCCCTTGTAACGTAGCTCAAAACAGTTGTCAGGGCATATTGTTTCGGAAACTTCAGGCCGTTCCATGTTAGTGGTGATGAAATTGCCGTTGAAACTTGGAATGGTTCTTTACTAGTTCTTTTTCTCAAAACCATAAAAAAAGCTCCCCAAAAGGAAGCTTTTTTTATCATATATTCAACGGTGAAATTTACTTGAACTTGATGACGCCTGGAGGGCAAGATTCAGCGGCATCTTTGATATCCGCTTCATACTTGGAAAAATCAACGCCAGCTTTCACTACCATCTTTTCAGGAACGGAGAATACCGCACCACAAACGGCTTCACACGCACCGCAGGATACGCATTCGTCATTCGATTCATCGAGCCACACTTTAGTAATTGCCATAATAGTCCTTCAGTTATAAATTAGAATAGACAGAATATATAAAAAAAGACTATTCATAAATTTAAGACCCGCTTTATGGAAGACTGGTTTTCTTAGATTTGGGAGCAAATTAATTTAACCGAAGAGGTTCGCACCGAAATGAAAAAGGTGGTTGTAAAAATTGGTGGCAGTTTAGCCATAGATGAGGCAAAACTGGCTGATTTTGTCGCAGCGGTTTCCCTGTTGCCCGCTCAGGGTTACCAGGTGGCTGTAGTACATGGTGGCGGAAAGGATATCAATGAAAATATTGCGCTTTTGTCGGAAAAGCCAACTTTCATCGAAGGATTGCGAGTCACAACCCCGAGTATTATGAAAATGGTGGAGATGACCTTGTCTGGTCATGTGAATAAAAAGTTGGTGCGGATGCTCATGAATGCAAATTGCCCAGCGATCGGTATTTCTGGTGTGGATGGCGGACTTTTTGAAGTCAAAAAACGCGAAGGAAAAGAGGACTTAGGCCTTGTGGGTGATATTTACAAGGTGAATCCTAAAATTATTGAAGACCTTTGGAAATGCGGTTGGACTCCAGTGGTTAGTCCGATTTCGCTTGGGAGTGGGTTAGCCTGGAATGTGAATGCGGATACGGCGGCTTCTGAACTTGCCGTTGCCTTAGGTGCAGACCAGTTTTTGCTTGTAAGTGATGTTCCCGGTGTTCTTGACGGAAATAAAAATGTGATTGCGGAACTTAACGAGGACCGCGTAGAGCAATTGATTCTAGAGGGCGTGATTAGCGGAGGCATGATTCCCAAAGTGCGAGAAAGCATCAAATCCATTCGACGAGGATTGAAATCAATTCATATTCTCGGTTGGAAAGATGCATCACACTTTAGCAAACAAATTAAGGGAGACCTAAATTATGGAACCATCCTCAAATAACAACCTTCTTGCCCAAGACAAAAATTGGATCGCTCCGCTGTATGGAAAACCGGATATTGATCTTGTCGAAGGGAAGGGTTCTTATCTCTTTGATGTGAACGGCAAAAAGTACCTAGACTTTGTCTCGGGTATTGCGGTGAACGCGCTCGGTCAATGTCACCCGGCAATCGTAAAAGCAATGCAGGATCAGATCGGCAAGTTTTCTCATTTGAGTAATTTATATCCGAATTATCCGCAAATTAATCTTGCGAAGAAAATGCTGGAACTCACAAAGTTTGACAAGGCTTTCTTCTGCAATTCCGGTACGGAAGCAAATGAAGGGGCCATCAAACTTGCACGGAAGTACTTTAGCCGGAAGGGCGAAACCGATCGTGTCCAAATTGTGACGTTTGTCAACAGCTTCCATGGTCGTACTTTTGGTGCTTTGGCAGCTACAGGGCAACCCTCGCTTCGTGAAGGTTTTGGCTCCATGCCAGGTGATTTTGTACACATTCCCTGGAATGATGTCGACGCTTTGAAACAAATCGTGAACGAAAAAACGTGCGCTATTATGCTGGAGCCTCTTGCCGCTGAAGGGGGGGTGATGACTTTGAGCGATGCGATGGCAAAGACGATTAATGCGTTGCGCACAGAGTTTGGTTGCCTTGTCATTGCCGATGAAATTCAAACGGGTATTGGTCGGTTGGGAACATTCCTAGGAATAGATTTTTATGGTATTCATGCGGACCTTGTCACATTTGCGAAAGCCATTGGCGCGGGTCTCCCTTTAGGTGCGGTGCTGATGCGGCAACCCATTGCAGATCAGCTTCGGGCTGGTGATCATGGGACCACTTTTGGTGGCAATCCTGTCGCTTGTGCAGGTGGCCTTGCTTTGGTGAATATTGTTTCGGAGCCGACGTTCCTTGAATCTGTGCAGGCGCGTTCTCTTGAACTCAAAAAGGGGCTTAACGCTTTGATTGCGAAGTATTCTTTTTTGGGGACGATACGCGGAGAAGGGCTTCTCTTAGGCGTCACTACGGAGAAACCAGTCGCTGAAATCATTGCGGCGGCACGAACTGAAGGTCTTTTGGTTCATAGAGCAGGAGCGAATGTAATGCGTCTCTTGCCACCTCTGAATATATCAAGAGAAGAAGCACAGGAAGCATTGATGATTCTAGATCATGCGTTAGCAAAAATGTAGTCCGGTTTTGTCAGAAAATACTTATTAAATAAATCAATATTTAATAAGTACAAATTAACTAAAAATCTAACATATTTTAATTGAATACAACATTTTCATAACCTCAACACCCTTTTATTATTGAAGGGCGTTTCTAATTTTGGTCGCAAACTAAAGTGAGGTTTTAATGCGATATCCAAAAATTCTTTCCCTCTCCGTGATGCTCGTTGCATCTTCCGTTTTCGCTGGTGGCTTTGTGACCAACACAAACCAATCGGCACATTACGTTCGCGGTATTGCGCGCGAAGCCTCTACAGAAGTAGATGCGGCGTATACGAACCCTGCGGGAACCGCTTTTATGAAAGACGGTTTGCATATAAGTATTAACAATCAAAGTTTTGTACAGGCGCGTTCCATTAAAACAGAATATGCCCTCTTTGAAAATGGAGAGAAAGAATATGAAGGTGATGTTTTTGAGCCTAGTATGCCGAGTCTTTTCTTTGTTTATAATAGGGGCGATCTTGCCCTTTCTGGTGGCATTTATATAGTGGGCGGCGGTGGTACTATTGATTATGCAGATGGATTTCCCTCTTTTGAAGCTTCTCTTGCCACGCTGCCATCTCTTTTGAGCAGTGCAGGGGTGAAAGGCTATTCTGTAGATATGTCACTCACCGGGACTTCTTATGTGGTCGCTTTGCAATTGGGTGCAAGTTATAAGTTGTTTGATAGGGTGAGCGTTTATGGGGGTGGACGTTTTAATTACAGCTACAGCAATTACGAAGGGAATCTTAAGAATATAACGCTCACAATGGCTGATGGTTCTACCATTGCTGCGGCCACTTATTTTAATGGGGCATCCCAACAGTATGCAACTGCCGCAGAAGCGACCGAGGATCCGACCCTGAAAGCCACTTATGAAGCTTATGCAGAACGCTTTGCGGGCCTTGCTCAAAGCACGGCGGACAAGGAATTAGAATGCACGCAGACTGGTTACGGTTTTACCCCGATTTTGGGTTTAGACTTTAACTATAAGCGTTTAAACGTCGGTGTAAAATATGAACACAAAACCGAAATTGATCTTGAAAATGATACCAAAAAGAATGACTTTGGGGCTTCTCTCCCGACCTTTGCTGATGGATACAAATCCCGTGGGGATCTCCCCGCCTACCTTGCTGTAGGTATCCGCTACGGGTTCTTAGATAATTTTCGCGCAACGATTGGCTATCATCACTTTTTTGATTCTTATGCTCATTTTTCCAATAACGTTCAAGACGAACTCGACGGTGATGAGAATGAATATTTGCTCGGCATAGAATTTGATACGAGTGATCGAATCACGTTTAGTTTGGGCGGTGCCTATACTCAGATTTATGCTACCGATGAATCCCAGAACAACCTTATGTTTGATATGTCCTCTTACTCCATTGGCTGGGGTGCTGCGATGCGCCTTTCCGAAAAAATTCGCATGAACTTTGGTTATTTCTTTACCGTGTATGAAGACTGGGAAAAGGAAGAAGAAAACTATGGTGGTTCAGGGCTTACTGCCGTCACTACCTATGATCGTATGAGTCATGGTATTGCTTTAGGGTTTGATCTGGACATTTAATTTTTTTAGGCTGAACGATGAACCCCTGGTGAACAGGGGTATTTTTTTTATAAAAATGCAGATTTTTGCGTAAAAATGATGCTTTTGAATATATCTTCAGAATATATGGGAAGCGTTTTACAATATCGTTTTTTAAATGGAATCCTTCGATTATTGAGTATCCTCTGCGTTCTCAGTCTTTTTGCTTGCAAAGAAGAGACGAAAAATACGGTTCCCACCTCAGAGCCATTAGAGACGGTGCTTCCTGTGCGCGATTCAACGTCTCTTCCAATGATTGTCGCTCATGATACATCCGTGGCAAAAGCAATTTTAAAAGATTCCGCTTCGCTTCTTGATACACTCAAAAAATCGACAATCGCCCTTGACTCCTCCGCTTCTTTTCCGTTAGTGGTATTGCGAGCTTCGGGAAGTGGGCATTACTCTGTGGGAGAAAGCGTTTCCCTGATCTCTGAAAATCATAATGATTCCGGCATGTGTTTTATTGGCTGGAAGGTGTTTCCTGAAAAGTACAAGGATTACCTCAAAGTTTTTGAGATGGATTCTGCGCATTTTGTAATGCCGCAAGATACGGTCAATATTGAAGCCCTATACCGTTCGTGTTATGAAGGCTTGGAAAGCGTCAAGATTGGGAACCTGCTTTGGATGACACGCAACTTGAATGTATGGACATTCAAAGGGTCCTCCTGCTATGATGATGAACGCAAAAACTGTAAGACTTATGGGCGCCTTTATGATTATGAAACGGCAAAAACAGTGTGTGCTTCTGGCTGGAGACTTCCCACGGATCAAGAATGGACGCAAATGATGGCTTTTGTCGGTGCCGAAGAAAGCGTTCGCCTTAAAGCCAAACAGGGTTGGGCTGACGATGGCAATACTCCTGGCAACGGAAGTGATGCCGTTGGGTTCCAAGGGCTTCCGGCGGGCATTGTTTACGAAGGCCAATACATGTATATCGGTTACCACGCCTATTTTTGGACGGCGACAGAGAAAGATTCCAGTTCTGCCTGGTACAGAAGCCTCAGCTATGATAATGTCGAAAGTTATCGTTATTATAACTTCAAATCTGCAGGGTATTCTGTGCGTTGTGTGAAAGAAGATGGGGTGAAGCCTGCAACGGCGAATTCGGATTCCGCACAATAGCTATTTTTTCCTTATGGATACTCAGGTGAAATTTGCAGCCGTGCTCCCTGCAGGGGGGCTTGGCAAACGTATGGGCGGCGGTATTCCCAAGCAGTTGTTGCCTTTGCGCGGTAAATCGGTTTATCGTCATAGTCTTGAAACTTTTTTGAATATCCCTGAAATTGTAGAAGTGGTCTTGGTGGTTCCTGAGGATTGGAAATCTCATTTTCAAGAGGAACTGGTCTCCGGTTGCGGCATCGCAGAAAATTTGCTTCAGAAAATTCGGATTGTAGGGGGTGGTAAAGAGCGTTGGGAATCCGTGCGCAATGGAGTGAACGCTCTTGCGGGAGATATTTCATACGTTTTGGTGCATGACGTGGCGCGTCCTTTTTTGAGCGAAACGCTGATTCGTGAGGTTTTTGCTATGCTACAAACGAAAGGGGCTTGTCTTGTGGCGCGCCCGGTTGCGGATACTGTTAAAGTGGTGGAAAATGGGGCTGTTACGGAGACTTTGGACCGGAGTAAAATCTGGCTTGCGCAAACACCGCAGTCTTGTTTGGTGAGTGTACTCAAAGAACTTTATGCACAAATAGAGAATGCCCCGCTTGGCTTTGTACCTACAGATGAGGCCTCCATTTTAGAACATTTTAATGTGCCCGTGTATGTTGTGAAAGGGGAACCCAATAATGACAAACTCACCACGCCCGAAGATTTTGCGAGGTTTACGGGATCGTTATTTCATTGAAACAGTGAGACTTTCTTTAGGGTACCACTAAAAATTCCTTTTCTGCAACAAG
>DBTP01000187.1:0-5011 GCA_002307115.1 Fibrobacter sp. UBA1313
CCTTGGCCTTGAGCAACGGAAACGGAAAGATTGTATTGCACTGCAGTGCCTTTGACTAACGCGTTGGAGCTTAAGCCAAGTCCTCCCATTTCATTTGCGGCCCGTACGGTAATGGTTTCCCCGACAGCGACCGCAGAGGCATCGTAACTATTGGTAGAGACGTTCGCAAGATATTTTCCTCCCTTGAAAACAACCCAGCACAAAGCACTGTCATTGGCATTCCATTTAATCGTGTTCCCGTCTTGAGTAATCGTCGGGGCAGATATTTGTTGCGCCAGTTTGTCCGGTTGCCAGTTGTCGCTCCCGGAGAGAACGTTCGCCACCGTATACTCAGCAGCTTGCGAAGCAGACAACACAGGGTTCAATGTCACGGTAACTCCTTTTGTATAGGAAGTACGGCGGCTACTCAAATCAACTGAGGTTCCGGAGGCTGTTTTGCTATTGTACTCCGAAAAAACTTGAGGGTTGGAATTCATGGGATCTCCCCAGCCTGCCGCAGAAGGAAGTTTCTTCATGGTGGTATTGATATAAACCGCTTTTGCCGTATTCCAGGAACGCCCCAGAGTAAAAGTATAATCATTGACATCACCGTCGATCGTACAGCCGCTGAAGACGTAGCCCCACTGGGTGGTGGTGGAAGGGGCCGTCATGGCACTCTGTTTTAAGTTGTACAAACGGCATTGATTAAAGAATATATCGCCGTCACCGCAAATGTAATCCGTCGTTCCGTGAATTTCTCCATTTTCCCAATAGGTCCTTTTCTTCCCCTTAGTATAATAGGTATCCTGCGTGCTGAGGAGTTTCACATTCTTGTAAATGAATTTGTCGCCTTGTTGTTGCACAGCGACATGGCGCCCTGTTACGGAATAAGTTTCTGTGTTTCCGTAATTGGCCTTATTGTAAATAGTTAAATCCTGTAGATACATATTATCGGTATTGGAAAAATACAACGTCGCGGTCGTGTCGATTCCTTCGCCAATGGATTTATTGTAGATAACCGTATTGTCCGTACTTTGTCCGATAAAAGAAACTTTCGATGTTGAAAAAGTTGTTTTCTGATTGATATCTCCGGTCAAGGAACCAATATCGTAGTTCCCATCGGGGAAAAAGATATAGAATCGGTTCCCTGATGAAGCCGCGTTCGCAGCGGCAGTTTTGGCGGCCTTAAAATCACCATTCACCCCCACGACGAAATCATAGGTCTTTTTAGTCACTGCAAAACTTAAATCCGGTAGAGACAGGAAAATAAAAATCAGAATAGTGAACACCCGTAACATATCATCCTCTTTGCTTTGTTCTAAGATATATAAAATAGGACTTAGGTACGTCCAAATTAATTTTTACCAAATGCCCCAAAAACTAAACAATGGAAATATTTGTGAAAATTTACATTCAAAGGGGCTTCTGATTTTTTTTGCGAAAAATGAGCAGAACGGAGCAGACTACTGCAGGGATGGAATTTGGCGAATATGGATGATATTCGCGAATTTGAATAACGAATAATTTCGCTGTGTCATAGTTGATATGTCTCTTATATTTTGTCTACAAAAAGCGGAGGAGAATGCCTAGGTGAGAATCAGCTTGGGTGGATCGCTGGGAATGACTCTGTACTATTCCTCTTGATTCATCTCTTCTTCGGGTTCCGGGATTTTCATGCCTTTGGGGCAGGGTCCTTTGATGTAAACATGAAAAGACCAGGTTCGTGTGATGTCGTTTTTTGGGCGGCAGATCACGGGAACCTTCCAGTGCATCGGAAAAACCATGCCCATAAAGCTTTTGATTGCTCTTATAGTTCAGGCTCCCTGTTCCATTATCTTCATACCACCCCAAGAGTCAATACGTTGTTTGTGAGCCCACGAATGCCGCAGCCCAGGTTAGAATATGCAAAAATCCAGACATCCTATATATCCGAAACAAAGGGAATCCAGTCCTCATTTTTCTTCCGAGAAAACGATACAGGAATCATTTTCAGAAGGCCAAGCCTGGCTAATGGATTCCATAATGTTGGGGATTCTCTTCGTCTTCCGAGCATTTGCCTTTTATGCGGATAAGATATTCTCCACTCTTTTCGATTGTACTGGAATCGTACTGCAGCTCGGCATCCCATTTTACGGGAACCGTTTTTCCATATAAAGGGCTCAGATCCTTTTGGCGCATCGAAGCCATATTGGACAGGTCGATGGTTTTATATCTCGGCATCTGAATAGCTGACCCAATGATCCTTGTCTTGTTACAGACTCTGGATTCCGTGTATGGCCCCATAGTTTTCTTTCCATAAACCCCAAAATCCAGTTCCAGCCTTTTAATGACTTTATAATCCTTGCCACACTTCATATCTTTTCTTGCAAACTTAGTTACGGGCAAGAAATCCACAAATTGAGTCCTAAGAAGTTCAAGACCGTTTTTCTCTGAAATGCAGTATTCATTGATAACCAAAGGGCCGCATTCGCCGACCAGTTTCACGTCAACCTCAAGTTTAAGCTTTATTTTATCATAACTGTCAATTCCTGTCGTTGTTATTCCCCTCAATTTTTCTCCATAATGTTTTCTCCAGTATTCCTGCGCATGGGACATTTTATCTTTGCTAAAAAGCTTATGCTGAGGCAGCTCTATTTCGTCCATTGGGGCGATGTGTCGAATTTCTTTTTTCTTAGCGAAACCAGAAAACTTAATCCCATCAGAGAAACCATGACTGGTGTCATTATTAGGAAAAATCACATTAAAAACAGTTTCCCATGAATTTGAGCAAAAACGGTCGTTTTCGCACTCTATTGAATCCGGATAAATCCAGTCTGGATCTGGAAGCAGTTTTATGTTTTTCAGACCGTGGAGTTCAAAATCATTTTCATCTACATAGGAAATGCACAGCTCAACGGCAGAATCCTCTTCCGACGATTTCTTTTCCTGAAAAAGTTCTATCGGAATATAAACATAATGTTCTCCGGTCAAAGAGATTTCTTCGTTCATTTTACGGACTTCGTTATCCTGTAAATAGAACTCTTCCGGGCACTGATCTCCTGAAGAAGAACTAGATTCATCATTGCTGGAAGAAGAAGCTTCTGTTTCTTCGCTACCGGAAGAGGATGATTCGTAGGACACTTCGCTAGAGGAGATCGCATCACCCGAAGAACTATTACCAGTTTCAGAACCAGATGATGAACTATAAATAGATTTACAATAATCAGCATACTGTGCATTAGCCTCAGTATGCCCACAGTTTGAATCCCAAATAGAGGTAGATGTTTGAGAATAAGAAAAATCAACGCAAGCGAAGAGTATCAAGAACCCGCTGAATATCGGACCTAAGAGCGGCCCTCTCTTTTGCAGACGTCCCCGGCCCACCAATAATGATAGGTGTACTATGAGAGTTAATAGCGGGAATCGTGTCATACACTGCTTCCTTCTTTTGCGGGATATCCGTGGAAAGTTCCTCGATTGGACGAAAATTTTTCGGAAGAGCTGCATGCAGAAAGAGCCATAAGGCTTAACAGAAGAAGGAATCACATCTTTTTCATTTTTTACCTCACTGGATTGCATAATATAACTCCTCACCTGGAAAAAAGAAATTTTTATTCATTCATCAGCATTTGAATTATCTATCAATTTGAAAACATACAATGTTACAAGACTTCACAGAATCAGAACATTGAGCCTCAATAATTATTTTTTGCATGATGACCGTTTCCTTTTGTGAGGTGACCCCTGTGTGTAATTTGATGCTATGCTTTCCATTGTCTCCCCATGATTCAAAACCTGATTGTGATAATTATAAGAACTTTTCGTGGCGGCAGTAAATAAAAAATGAATTGTCAATGAAATTTTACTTCCATAGAACATTGCAATTAATAGATTGCAGTTCGATTCCTTACAAACAACCGAGATTTTACTCAAAAGAAACCCACGTGCTTTGCGCGGGGCTTCCGTATTCTCCGTCAAATTTTCAGAGCCAAGTTTGTTGCAACAGTGCAGAAATGCCCGTTGGTTTCTTTTCCGTTCCGGGCTGGGTTGCGGGAGCGATCGTGACCCGTATGGGCGAAGACGCGCGGGACCAATGAGGGATAGAGAGATGTGTGTGCGGTTGCTGCAGAGTTTGTTTGTTGGGGATAGGGTCGGATCTTTTGTGTGCAGTGTGATAATTTGTTTGTAATGAGTCCCGCGCGGCTTCGTTTTGAGAGCGGGGCGGCGGAGCGAATGCTCCGGGAGCATGCA
The DNA here is from genome assembly GCA_002307115.1 of Fibrobacter sp. UBA1313. Lineage (GTDB taxonomy): Bacteria > Fibrobacterota > Fibrobacteria > Fibrobacterales > Fibrobacteraceae > UBA1313. The sequence goes on from DBTP01000187.1 coordinate 4,210, forward strand.
GTGGTGCGTGGGTTCGCCCGGCCTCAAAATAGAGCGCGTTCCGGGGCTTGTCCCGGAGCCGCCCAAAAAAAGGCTGGAATATGCGTGAGGCTTGCTTGTGTTCTGCTCACGGGGATATTTTTTGCGCCGGGATTTGCTGCGGAATAGTTGCCGAATATCTGGAATGAGAGTGTTTCGGCTTCGGCCTGGGTTTTGTGAGACTTGGTTTTTTTAATTTTTCTATTTTTGGCGGCGTAAATTTCGAGGTTTTTATGTTTCGTGAAGTTAAAAGAGATGAGTCGTTTCCTTCTGTGGAAGAGCGTGTTCTGAATTTGTGGGATAAGGATCAGAGTTTCCAGAAATCCATTGATAGCCGTGAGGGCGGGCCTTCCTTTAATTTTTACGATGGTCCTCCGTTTGCGACGGGGCTTCCGCATTACGGGCATTTGCTTGCGGGGACGATTAAGGATATTGTGCCGCGCTACTGGACGATGAAGGGTTATCAGGTGCCGCGCCGTTTTGGCTGGGATTGTCATGGGCTTCCGATTGAGAGTTTGATTCAGACGGAGTTGAAGCTTGCGGGCGTGGCGGAGATTCGCGAGTTCGGCGAGGATAAGTTTAATGAGTCCTGCCGTGGGGCGGTGCTTAAATATACGGGCGAGTGGCGCAAAACCGTGCGCCGTATGGGTCGCTGGGTGGATTTTGATCACGACTATAAGACGATGGATGTGAATTTCATGGAGTCGGTGTGGTGGGTGTTTAAACAGTGCTGGGACAAGGGTCTGATTTATCAGGGTTACCGCATTCAGCCTTACAGTCCGGC
>DBTP01000187.1:5379-7521 GCA_002307115.1 Fibrobacter sp. UBA1313
GTTACGGATAAGGCCCGCTTTGCAGGGACTTCCGTGCTGGTGTGGACGACGACGCCGTGGACGTTGCCTTCGAACTTTGCGATTGCCGTGGGCGCGGACATGGATTATAATCTGGTGGAACACGAGGGTAAAAAGTTCTGGGTGGCGGCGAGCCGGGTCGCTGCGTATTTTAAGACTCCGACGGTGCTCGATACTTGCAAAGGCTCCGATTTGGTGGGTCTTTCTTATGAGCCCTTGTTCCGCATTTCGGACAAGTACGCGACTTCGGAAGAGCTTTCCCTGCGCTACAAGATTTATCCTGCGACTTTCGTGAGTACGGAAGATGGTGCGGGTGCGGTGCATATTGCGCCGAGTTTTGGTGAGGAAGATTTTCAGTTGGGTGCAGAGCTGGGTCTGGGTCTTTTTGATCCGCTGGATGAAGAGGGCAAGTTTACCGATAAGGTGCCGCAGTGGAAGGGCGTGGGCGCGAAGGATGCGGACAAGTCCATTATTGCGTTTCTTAAGGAACAGGGCCGTGTGTTTAAGCACGATACTTTTGTGCATAGTTATCCGCATTGCTGGCGTACCGGCGTGCCGTTGCTTTACCGCGCGCTGAAGACGTGGTTTTTGAAGATCGACGGCGAGATTGCGAATGCGGAAGGGGTGGTGAAGCCTTTGAAGCAGTGGATGATCGAGAGCAATCAGCAGGTGAACTGGGTGCCGGATCATATTAAGAATGGTCGTTTCGGGAAGTGGCTTGACAATGCCCGTGACTGGAATATTTCCAGGAATCGTTTCTGGGGAACGCCGCTTCCGGTGTGGATTGCGGACGATGGCGAGATGATTGCCGTGGGTTCCATTCAGGAACTTGCGGATCTTTCGGGTGTGAAACTTTCGGATTTGCATAAGCATTTTGTGGACAAAGTCGTTATTAAGAAGAACGGCAAAGTATTCAAGCGTACCTGCGAAGTTTTTGATTGCTGGTTTGAATCCGGTTCTATGCCTTATGCGCAGAATCATTACCCGTTTGAAAATAAGGAAGCCGTGGAAGCTGCTTTCCCGGCGGACTTTATCGCCGAGGGTTTGGATCAGACTCGTGGCTGGTTCTATACGCTGACGGTGCTCGCGAGTGCGCTGTTTCAGAAGCCTGCGTTTAAGAACGTGATTGTGAACGGTATTATTTTGGCCGAGAATGGTCAGAAGATGTCGAAGAGTTTGCGGAACTATCCGGATCCGAACGATTTGATTAACCGTACGGGGGCGGATGCGATTCGCTTGTTTATGATTGATTCGGCGGCGCTCAAGGCCGAGGATTTGCGCTTTTCGGAAGAGGGCGTGAAGAATATTGTGAAGGCGGTGATGTTGCCTTTGTGGAATGCGGTGAGCTTCTTTATCAGCAATCACAACGCGGATGAGGCTAAGGGTCAGCTTGCGTGGAAGCCGGGCGATGATCTGAGAAGCGAGAATGAACTCGATCAGTGGATGCTTGCGACTTTGCAGGAGCTTGCGGAAAAGGTCGAAATCGAAATGAAGGCGTACCGCTTGTACAATGTGGTGCCTGCCGTGGTGGCCGCTGTGGAAGATCTGACCAACTGGTATGTGCGCCGCAGCCGTCGCCGTTTCTGGAAGAGCGAAAATGATGGCGATAAGAATGCCGCCTATGCCACGATGTACAAGGTGCTGGTGGACATCAGCAAAATCTTGGCACCGTTCCTCCCGCTCCTTTCTGAAGAAATTTACCAGACGCTTGTGCGCGAAGTGGATGCCTCTGCACCGGTGAGTGTGCATCACTGCGAATTCCCGAGTGCCGATGAATCGCTCAAGAATCCCAAGTTGGTAGAAAAGATGGCGATGGTGCGTAGCATCGTGGAAATGGGACGCACGATTCGTGCCGCGAAGGATGTCAAGAACCGTCAGCCTTTGGGAAGCATTACGATTGTCGCCCACAGTGCCGAAGCGCGAGAGGTCGCCGAAAGCATGCGCGATTTGATTCTTGAAGAACTCAACGTGCGCGAGATGAAATTCATCGAAGACGAAACGTCTCTGGTGAGTTTGTCCGCAAAGCCGAATTTCCTTAGCATTAAGGGCAAGGGGCCGGAATTTGCGAAGAACATGAAGATTATTCAGACAAAGCTCGGCTCTCTTGAGGGGGACGAAATTAAA
>DBTP01000188.1 GCA_002307115.1 Fibrobacter sp. UBA1313
ATCAGTTTATTGGTTCCCTCGCTAAATACGATCTTATTGATGTTTACATAGCTTTCGTCATCCGTATCGGTAATAAGAAAGAGACGGTCGCCAATAACTGTTGCGGCAGGGTCTGCCAAATAGTGGTAATTGATGATAGGATTGTCTGCGCTACAGCCAAGGTGAGCTTTTTAATGGATTTTATAGGGGCGAGACCTCTGATTTAGATTTTTTTGAAGATATCCTGCAAAAATCGGAATATTTGCGTTACAAAGCAAAAAATATTGACAAATTGTCAATGGAAAAATTTCAAACAAATTTTTATTGAATTACTGAATGCTCAATTTTTTCTCTACTTAGGACTTCTATTATTTTTCGGGGGGATTCCCAAGGGATATTACGAGTTGAAGCAAGATGGAGACGTTATTCTAAAGCGAACAAAATGTGGTTGTAGTGTCTAGGTTCGTGAGCGGGACTTCGAGTGTGTCCACAACAACCGAAAAATCTGCGGCTATGACTTTTTTCGCAATGGCCGTTTTACTGTCTTTTGCATTCAGCGAGTAGCGAAATTCAGAAGCGGTTGAAATGAGAAAATTTCTGGAATATCCGTCTGGTAGGCGGAGTTGTTTGATCCAGCAAGGATTTTGCTGAACAACGTGTTTCCCATCAGGTCAAAAAATTCAATTTTAATGGAATTTGAACCGCATACGGCAAACGCCATTGCGATAAGCAATGAAATGGATTTTACTTTTCTCTTTTCGCAAAAGCATCTATGAAGGATCAGGGTCACTAAGTGTTGAAGCACAAGTGTTCGTGTTTCTTTTTTGGCCCATTCGATTGTATTTCTCGCAAACCAATCTTTAGAAGTGTTCTAAAGGACACACGCGTAAACAAAGATTTTATATCGGTGGAAGCTTTATATTCGCTAGGATATAGATTAGTGGTGTATTTATTGAATAACCAAAAAGGAAAATTTCATGATTCAGGTATATAAATTATGTATCGTTTCGTTGCTTGCTTTGACCCTTTTCGGGTGTTCGGATAGTGGGAGTGATGCAAAAGACGATTCTTCTTCTGTCGTTACTAGCCCTGCGCATAGAATGGTAGCGAAAATGGGTGTTGGTGTAAATCTGGGAAACACCTTGGAAGCACCGGATGAAGGTTCTTGGGGAGAATCCTTGAGTGCGGAAGGGATTAAAGCTTTGGCTGATTCCGGGTTCGGAAACATTCGTATTCCAGTCCGTTGGGATACCCATCTTGCGGATAGCACCGCCGATTCCTGCACTGTGAATTCAGAATGGATGGCTCGTGTTACTTGGGCCGTGGATCAAGTGATCGGGAACGGCATGATTGCGGTGGTTAATGCACACCACTGGGCCGCCATGTATACGGATCCGGCAGGTACAGAATCTTGCTTCTTGGATGTTTATCAGCAGATGGCGGCCAATTTCAAGAGCTACTCCAAGGATTCCTTGGTGATTGAACTTTTGAACGAACCTCGTGATTCTCTGGATGCCTCCACTTGGAACACGCTTGTGGCAAAAACGATCAGTGTTATCCGTGCGGAAGATTCCACTCGTACGATTATGGTGGGAGGCGTGAATTATAGTGCCTCGACGAGTGTCACCAGTTTAGAACTCCCTGCAAAGGATTCTAACCTGATTGTCACTTTCCATTATTATGAACCGTTCGCCTTTACGCATCAAGGGGCGACTTTTATTGACCCTACTTATCCTGTTGGCACCACTTGGGATGCTTCCGCCAGTGAAAAACGCACCATTCGGGATGCTTTCGCCAAAGTGAAAACCTGGGCCGATAAGAATAGTCGCCCGGTTTATCTTGGAGAATTCGGAGCCTATAATGAGGCCGATTCTACGTCTCGTGAGCTCTGGACTGAATTTGTGGCTCAAGAGGCGTTGCGTTTAGGCTTTGCCTGTGCTTATTGGGAATTTTCTTCCAGCTTTGGAATTTATGACAATGACAACGATGTTTGGCACCAGTATCTGATGAATGCGCTGTTGCACCCGAGTCACGGCTTTGGGGCGGATGCCTACCCGAATCTTGATACCTTGGGCTATGTCTTGTTCGATGATTTTGACGGCTTTGATAGTGCCTATGCTAATCTGAACCCCATTTCTGCAGCTTTGACAACTCAGGCAGGCAAACCCCTAGATTCCGCAAAGGGCTTCTGGTATGCCTATCACAATGCTGATTCCCGTGCGTACAAGATTGATGGAAGTATTCTTGTTACGGGAGATCTCATCAAGTATGATTCCACGCTTGCCAAAGGAACGAAAGTGGAACATAATCTGATGGTTATCGATGATGGTTACGATGGCCGTAGTCTTTATGCCAAATTCAACTTGAAGGGTGATAATTATCCTTATGTGGGCGTCGGAACCTCCATTAACGGGGATTCTAATCTTTTTGATTTTGGTTCACTCATCGCATTGACCTTTAAGGCAAAGGGCCGTGGCGATTTTAAAATCGCTTGGATCACGGCTTTTACAGATTCCTGCTGTGCTGACAATTGGGGCAAGTTCAGTACCGAAATCACATTAGACAGCACTTGGCAGGAATACACTATTTGGTACGACCAATGGGCACCTTCTCCCTATTCTGATTTGGAAGCTCAGGGTTATGAATGGGCGGATCACCATGATGGCATTGTCCATTTTCAGTTAATGAACGGCCAAGGCTATGGAGAAGTTGCGGATGATACTCTCGAAATCTGGGTGGATGATCTGCGCTTCTATGGAATGAAAAACAGCGACTTCGGAATAAAATAATTAACGCAAACCAACCTCTCTCAGAAAGGGAGGCTCGGATTTTTTCAGGGCATCCGCTGGGTGTCCTTTTTTATTTCTGAAGGTAGGTGATTCTACAGACGGGAACCTGAAAAATATCAAAACCGATAAGGGTCAGTTCTCTCTTTTCCTGAAGCGCCAGATTCATTTCCCGGAGAGGAATTCTGCTTTTGAAGAGGGGCGGGGTTGCCTGCGAAAATTCAGATAGATCTGTGACTACATCCTGTTTTGAAATCCAGTTTCCCATGGTTTGCGTCAAGGAATCCGCCCAGGTTTTGAGTTTGGGCGCAATTTCCAGAACATCGGGAACGGGGTGAGCGTTCAAGTAGAATATGCCCGCAACGGCCTGGGTAAAATTCCCGGAATCCGGCGGTGTTGTATAGAACCGTACTGAATTTATTTTGTCGTTGCTTCTTAAGGAACTCAAATCTTTGTCCGTTAATTCCACCACATTTCTGGAACCAAGATCGTTCCAGGAATCTTTCGGGTTTCCCCAGATGCGCCTTTGGTTCTTTGCTGAAAAATAACCCAGATCGCCCAGGTTTCCAATCACCGTCCCCGTACCGTCCAGGCTTGCATGCTCTGCCGCAGGGTAGTAAGCGAAAGCTCCCTCGCTAGGACGATAAAACTTGTCGAATTTCAATCGTAAAAAGGACTCAAAAATTTCCCGGGCCTCGGCTTTTTCTTCAGTGGATGCATTTTTCCATAAATAGCGGGTGAGCATGGAAACGCCCTTTCCTTGCCGAAGAATCCATCCGTGCCATTCATCCAGATCTTCTGCGTCATCTTCCGGAGTTTTTTCTTTCAGAATCCTGAGAGTTGTGGTAATCATTTTATCGCGGTACCGCAAAGGAAATGCGGGGTAGCGGTCTTCCCCTTCCCGGTTCACAAAGCCTTTGATAATAGATCCTGTATTGTGCAAATCCACCTTGGTCAATTTGCCACTGTTCCGCGAACGCGGTCCCCAGTATCCTGTTTCCGGATTCTGATTTTCATAGAACCATTGCAACAAACTTTTTTTCCATTCCGGTGAAAATTGGTAAAGATGATTTCTTTCCACAATATTATCGGCTTCACTATAGGAGATAAGATCCCGTACTATATGAAATGTACTTTCCGGCAGTTTTGTGGCGAGCCATCCAATATTGGCCATCTCATCAAGATACCGATGCAGAGATTCCGGGGTATTGATTTCATCAAGAAATTTCAGAGGATATTTGAGACGTAATGGTCTTCCGGTTTCTTTAGCGAGGCTTTCTAGGTGAATGAGCTCATTCCCTGTGGGTCCCTCGAAGGTGCAGTAGGGGAAGGAGTCATTCATAAAGGCTCCGGTTCTCGGATTTTGCAGATTCAGGTAAAAATCCATTTCCTGATTCTTATCGGCAAATTTGGGAACTTTAATAAGGCCTTCCCGATTTTTGAGCTGAGTGTATAACTTCTCAATTCCCCGGTTGGCATCCAGGTAATGGCCTTTGTCCAGGAGGTAGGCAAACCCCAGCATCTTGAACTCGAATTCGGCCATATAATAACCCTCTTCCTGACATTCCTTGTTCAGGCGAAAAAGATCCGGTATACGCGCAAAGCTACAGGCGGATAGGCCGAGTGTCACGAACGTTATGGTACAGAGGGTGATCACGAACTTTATCTTTGCTTTGATTTGCATTAGAATGCCTCCATCAATTTGATGTACTTCATGATTTCCCCATCTGAGTTATACGTGAAATCAAAACGTATGTTGATTCGTTGTTTTTTCTGTACCATGAGCCTGAGCCCGAGTCCCCCAGCTACGCGGATATTCTCACCGAATTCATGGGTATGGTCGGCCGCTTCGCCTGCTCCGACAAAAGCCGTGCCCCCGATTCTCCACCAGATGGGGAAGCGAAATTCTGTCTGGCCGGCATAGCTGTTGTTGGCTTTGTATTTCTCGTTATCAAAACCCCTCAGTAACTTGTGACCACCGACTGCGGGGAGATAAAAAATCGGAACATCGCCCCAGGCTTTTTCGTAACGGAACTGGAAACCCAGAACGCATTCGGAGAAAAAAGGAAAATAGTGCCGGTAGGAAAGGGATGCAAGTGCGAACTCCGTGGAACTCCATAATTTAGGGGTATAATAAGTTCCTGAAACTTCCACAGAATAGCCTGATTTTTTATACAGACCCGGATTAGTGGTTCTGTAGTTCAGATCAAGCCCGACCCCCGAAGAATAAGTGGCTTTGTCTTCAAACTCAGAATCCTCTACCTCTGTTATTTTGTATTCAATGTTTTCAAAATTCTGATAATGAAAATCATAAACCGGGCTTGCATGGAGGTTTTTGTAAATCGGGAATGAATAAGAAAGATTCAGGGGTACATCAATAGAAGAATAAGTCGCAATCAGAGAATCACTCGCGTCTTTACCCACGCCATAATAATTCTGGATGCTTTTTTCATAGCCCATCGCCACTTCAAGTGCCTGTGAATTCCCCTTAAAGTTTTTAGTGATATCTGTCGCCACGTTATAGGCGCCGCGGGGGGAATAGGTTGTCGTCAAATCCAGTTCGTCCACTTCATGATCTTTACGGGACGAATCGGGATCGTAGTAGAACACGTTGCTCGCGCCGAGCGTCCAGCCTGTCTGATCATCATACCCGATAATCGGGTGTGCGCCCCAGCCCCAATCCCACGGGCGCGACTCTGTGGCATAGGTTTGAGAAAGCAGGGCAAGGCCTGAAATGAAAATCAGAAATCGGGAAACGGAGCGCATAGGGAACCCTCGTGGATAGCAGAACTATTTAAACCCCAGTTCTTTGAGATACTGAATACTCTCTTCTGCCCATTGAATATGGGATTGCACATCGTGATAACCTCTGCTCACGGAAATTTTCCAATACAGCAGTTCCTTATCCACATCAAACTTTTCTTTGTATTTGGGAATAGCTTGGGCTGTCGCATCGAGGCGCTTGATATCACTTTGGTATTTTTTGAGACGCGCCTCCAGCAGGCGCAAAAGTTCATTTCCACCAATATTTGAAGAAAGAAAAACGCGCATCAGAAATTCATTGCGGTTGTCCTCATCGGTTTCTTCCGGCATATTAGTTAGCCATTCTTTAAGTAGCTTTATCCCCAGCGGGGTAATGGTGTAAACGCGGCGATTAGGCCCCGCTTTGCTGATTTCGATGTTTGACTGGACACATTTATTTTTTTCGAGAGTTTGCAGTTCCCTGTAGATCTGGCTCGTTTTTGCAGACCAGAAATAGTTCACGGAATCTTCAAAAATTTTTTTCAGATCATAACCCGTCATCGGACTGTATTTGAGAAGCCCCAGAAGACCATAACGTAATGACATTGCAAACCTCTGCTATTTATTAATCAACTTGTAGAATATATAATAAGTGGAATAGTGTGTCAATAGGCTTTTTGGGGGTTTAAAATCGGATTATAATCCATTTTTAAATCGGCAATCCCGTATGGTTGAGAATCTCATTAGGTGTGAGTTCAGTCGTTTTTCTCGGGTGGGATGTTTGCAAATATTTTTTCGGGGGACTTGCAAATAGTTCAAAAAAAAGATAAACTAGAAGATATTTCAAACAGGAAGAGGAGACACATACGGGATGGGGGATTGACAATGAAAAATATGACACATAATAACCAAAGGTAAGGATCATGGGAAAGAAATTATTGTCCATTTTATCAATGCTGTTATTGATTCATGTAGCAGTATATGCGCAAACCGCCACAGCGCCCTCCGGTAGCGGAACAAGCGAAAACCCATACAAGATAGCCACACTTGAAAACCTGTATTGGATTGCTGTATCTAGTAGCCGCTGGTCTCAGTATTATATTCAGACTGCCGATATTGATGCATCAACTACATCAGGCTGGAACAGTGGTGCCGGATGGTTAACAATTGGTGATGATGTCAATGATTTTACAGGAACTTATGATGGGAAAGGGCACACAATAACCGGATTATATGTTAACCGTTCTGCAAGAGATTATGTCGGATTATTTGGTAGTATAAAAGGTGCAACTATAAAAAATCTGGGGTTGGTAAACGCCTCAATAATCGGTGCCCAATACGTGGGTGGATTGGTTGGATATGCTTATTCCAATACTTCTACTATAAGCAACTGTTTCTCAACAGGATCCGTTTCCGGAACCGCTTCCGTCGGAGGACTTATAGGTTATACCGATAATAATGATTTCTTTGTAAGCAATTGCTATTCACATTGCAGCGTAAGCGGCACAAGTTCGGTGGGTGGATTTATAGGGACCATCAATAATCAGTCATCTATCAGTAACTGTTATTCAAAAGGGGCTGTTTCCGGATCAACAGACATTGGTGGTTTTGTCGGAACAAATTCATCTAGTGGTTATGGAGTGGTTACAAATTGTTTTTGGGATACACAAACTTCTGGACAGTCTTCAAGCCCTAACGGTATCGGTAAAACAACGGCTTTAATGCAAACAGCGTCGACCTTCACCAGTGTAAGCTGGAGTTCGTCCGATTGGAGTTTGGCAGATGGCAGCTATCCACAATTGGCTTGGCAATCAACAGCTCCAACAGTAACTACTCAGGCTGTTTCAAACATCACTGCAACCACAGCCACGGGTAACGGAAACATTACGAGTTTAGGTTCTCCAAATCCCACCGCTTACGGTGTGTGCTGGAATAAAACAGGCAGTCCCACTATCGCCGACAGTAAAACGGATAACGGAGCTGTTTCGACTACCGGGGCATTCACTGCTTCAATCACTGGCTTAAGTAGCAACACAACTTACTATGTCCGTGCTTATGCCACTAATTCGGCTGGAACCAGTTACGGGAGTGTTGTTTCTTTTACCACCGCAGCACCTCCTTCGATCAGTACTGTTACAGGCCCTGACGCAGGCACTTATGCTCAAGGCGATACCTTGTGGTTCACGGCAACGTTCGATGAAAATGTAACTGTGAGTGGTTCTCCCTATATTCCGGTGACGGTGGGTAGTGACAAACATGCCGAATATGCTTCTGGCTCAGGCACAACGGTTTTGAAGTTCCGCTATGTTTTGCAATCTGGCGATTCGGATGCGGATGGTATTGCGACAGGGACGAGTGTCACTCTGAACGGCGGGACTATTGAAGATGGGGCAGGCAATGCAGCGACTTTGACCTTCACGGCCCCTACAACCACGGGTGTGTTGGTGGATGCTGTGGCTCCGTTGATTAGCGGCGTTACGGGCCCCGACGCAGGCACTTATGCTCAAGGCGATACGCTTTGGTTCACGGCCACGTTCGATGATAATGTAACTGTGAGTGGTTCTCCTTATAT
>DBTP01000025.1 GCA_002307115.1 Fibrobacter sp. UBA1313
GATGCCGTTAAACCAGAAGAAATTCTTTTTGTTGCCGATGCCATGATCGGTCAGGAAGCGGTCAATGTTGCCGAAACCTTCTTCAAACGTTTGAATTTTACAGGGGTTTGCCTATCCAAAATGGATGGTGATACGCGCGGTGGTGCGGCACTATCTATCAAAAAGATGACAGGTGTACCCATTTGCTTTATAGGCTTGGGCGAAAAACTTGTCGAAGTGGATATATTCCACCCAGATCGTATGGCAAGCCGAATTCTCGGCATGGGTGACGTGGTAAGTCTTGTTGAAAAGGCCCAGTCCGTCATTAACGAAAAGGATGCGAAGGATCTCAAGAAAAAGATTTTCAATAACACTTTTGATCTCGACGATTTTCTGAATCAGCTTCGCACCATCAAAAAATTGGGACGCCTCAAAGACATCATGGGATTGATTCCTGGTTTAAATAAGCTCCCCCTGGACCAAATCAACGAAAAAGATATGGTGTCCGTGGAAGCCGTACTCAGTTCCATGACCAAGCGGGAACGTAAAGTGCCTAAGGTCATTGACGGTAGTCGGAAAAAGCGCATCGCCGTGGGTTCAGGGACCAATATTCCTAAAGTGAATCAGGTACTGAAGCAGTTTGAAGACATGAAAGGAATGTTTCAAAAAATAGGCACTATGGCCCAAAAACAGAATGGGGGGGCAAAAGTCGGGTCTAACTACACCCCACCCAAAGACAAAAAGAAGAAAAAACGGTAATTATTTCCGAAAAAAACATTTCATAAGACCGAATTTCTAAAAACTCGGTCTTATTTTTTTGATTAAAAAAGCCTTATTCTATATGGAATCATTTAATTTTAAAAGTGAATTTATATGCAATGGACGGATATTTTTTTGTAATCCGCCCTTTACACACAAGAGAAGAGTTCTATATTTTACATCAAAATCATTTAAGAGGTTCTCTCATGGCTACAGTTATTCGTCTTTCCCGTTTTGGCAAACGCCACCACTCCGTATATCGCATCGTTGTTGTTGACAACCGCAAAGCTCGTGATGGTCAATTCATCGAACAGGTTGGTTTCTACAACCCGAACGTCGCGAAGCCAGAAATCAAGTTTGAACAAGAAAAAGTGATGAAGTGGTTGAACACTGGTGCGCAACCGTCTGATACCGTTGCCTCCCTCCTCCGCAAGGTGGGTATCCTCGACCTGTTCCACGAAACCAAAGCCAAGCGCTCCATTGATGGCAAAGCGGCGACTCCTCGTGCTGACAAAGCACCTAAAAAGAAGCTCGGCCCGAAGGCTAAGGCTCGTATCGTTGCTGAAAAGGCTGCGAAAGAAGCCCCAGCTACAGAAGCTTAATTTTTAAAGATTAAAACCTCGTGCGCTCTGCACGGGGTCTTTTTATTGGATTTAAAATGGAAGAATTTGTCACCATAGGCCGATTGATGCGTCCGCACGGAGTGCGAGGGCAAATCAAATGTATGCCGGAAACACATGATGCTTCGAGACACTCGAAACTCACCCGTGTCTTCGCGATACAAGGTGAAAAGTCGACAGAGCTCCTCCTTGAAAAATCCTCTCTAGCGGGTTCCATTTGGCTATTGAAGTTCGTAGGCTACGATAGTCCTGAATCCATTGCTCCTTTTGTCAATGCCGAAATTGCAGTTCCTTTTTCCGAAAGGATTCCCGCGCCTGAAGGGGAATATTACTTCTCCGATTTGGTGGGCTTTGATGCCATCAACAGCAAAGGGGAAGTTTTTGCAAAAGTACTTTCCGTGGAATCGCTCCCCACGGTTAACGCCTTTTGCATCCGCTACCAAGGCAAAGAAATATATGCCCCATGGATAGACGATTGCATCGGTGTCATTGATACCGAAAAGCACACGGTCCAAATGTCTGAAACCTATCTGGATCTTATGTTGGGGGCGGAAAAATGAAAATTGATTGCATCACCATTTTTCCCGAAATGTTCACCCCCTTGCAAGCCTCCATTATGGGACGTGCGCAAAACAAAGGCCTGCTGACCTTCAATACCATTTTCCTCCGAGACTTTGCCGTTAATGATTACGGCCAAGTAGATGACTCCCCTTATGGCGGAGAACCCGGCATGGTCCTTCGTCCTGAACCGCTTTCAAAAGCGATTCATAGCACAGGCATCAAGGAAGACGGGGGTAAGGTGATCTACCTCACCGCTGATGGGGTTCCCTTCACTCACAAGATTGCCCAAACACTTTCCCAAGAGTCCCATCTAGTGCTTGTCTGCGGACATTACAAAGGCATTGACGAACGAATCCGCGAAACCGAAGTCGACATGGAAATATCCATTGGCGATTTTGTCGTCAGCGGAGGCGAACTACCAGCCATGGTCGTTACCGATGCCGTCGTTAGACTCCTTGATGGCGCCTTGGGAGACAAAGAATCTGCAGAAACTGATTCTTTTGCGAAAGGAGTCTTGGGTTGGCCTGTTTATACGCGACCTGAGGTTTTTCAGGGAAAAAGGGTACCGGAAGTGCTTCTTTCGGGGCATCACAAGAATATTCGGGAATGGCAATTGGCGGAATCTTTAAAAAGAACCCAAGAAAGACGTCCCGACATCTACGAAAATTTGAAAATAGATACTAAATTTGGCACCAAATAACCGAGGTCAATTATGTCCCTGAACATCGAAACTCTTCTTCATGAAAACAAAAAATCCGATCTGCCGGACTTCCGTACTGGCGATACTATCACGGTCAACGTAAAAGTGATCGAAGGTGCCAAGGAACGCATCCAGCCTTTTAAGGGTGTGATCATTCAAAAGAAGAATGCGGGTGTGTCCACAACGCTTACCGTTCGTAAAATGTCCGACAACATTGCTGTTGAACGTATTTTCCCAGTGCACAGCCCTCGCATCGAGTCCTTTACCATTGATCGTCCGGGTAAAGTTCGTCAGTCTCGCATTTTCTACATGCGCGATCTCCGCGGTAAGGCTGCACGTATCCAAGAACGTCAGGACTAGTCTACGGCTAGTGAGGTGGTTTCCCGTTGAATCCGGGTAATCCCATAAATCAATTTATCCCGCCTACGCCTCGGTGCGTACCGGCGGGTTCTCTTGTTTTTAAACAAGGGGATGAAGCAAGAGAAATGTTTCTCATTGAAGAGGGGGAACTCCTTGCTTTTGATAATAAAGGGAACGAAGAAAGAGAACTCTTTCGCATGGGCAAAGGTTCACTTGTGGGTGTCACCTCCATTTTTGAGCATGAACCCAAACACCATTCCGTTAAAGCTCTCACAGAGGTTAAACTCTCCGTAGTGGATGAAGCTTGCATGGCCTCACTCCTCAAGGCTACTCCCGTTTGGCTTCTTACCGTCATTAAAACGATTATTTCTCGCACCCGTGTTGCCAAGCAACACACACAAGTTCCTCTTTTCAGCGATCCCTTAGAAAGTCTTTCGCGATTTTTATTTCTAAGGTACATGGGAAAACCATTAGAAATGGTAGAGATCGTTCACGAATATTCTTGGCTCACAAGAGCCAGCGAAGAAAGCATTCGCGGCGCCCTCCGTTCACTTGTTCGTCGTAGCATGATCAACCTTGTTGCAGGCGAAAATGGCCCCGACTCAAGAATTATCATTGAACAACCCATGCTTTTGGATCTGTTTGTAAATTATCTGATTTGCGAAAAAACAAAAAGAAAGTATCCACCATTCCAACTCTCTCCTCGAGAAAAATCTTGTCTCGAATTTTTGAATTTGGAAAAAGCGGTGCTTACTAAAGAGAGTAACGACTGGCTCAAATACCTCCAAGTGGCAAACCCAGAAGCCTCGGTGGCAGAGATTATTAAATTTCAAGAACTCGGCATTCTCTACCGAGATCGAGAACCAGGACGTCTCAAATTACAGCGGATTAAACTCGAACATTTTCTCTTGGCCATCCACAATGAAGCGAGTATCAAAGGAAGTTGTCTATGATTCTTCCTGCGAAAAAATACCTATGCCTCGAAGGCAATCCTCAAGACAAACTTTACATTGTGAAGAAAGGCTTATTGCAAGCTCAGAAACGTGAAGGGGCCAAAAGTTTTATTGTGGGCGAGGCCGGTCCTGGAACATTGATCGGGGAAATGTCTTTGTTAGAAAATTTGCCCTGCAAATTCACTTACAAAGCGCTAGAGGAAACAGAACTGGTTGTGATAGATCAACAAAATCTCAAGCAGACGCTCAACACATTCCCTACCTGGTTTGAACCCATTCTCCACTTTTTGGCACAACGCTTACGTCAAGCAGAGACCTATAAGTCCCGCACAGACAAGATTCGAGCACTGCCCTCTCTTTTATTTTTAATGTGCCGCGAAACAGAGATGAGTGGAAATACAACGTTTCCTATTGAGACTTTGATAGAAAACTTAAGAATCATCAACGGCTTAGGTTACAACGATACATTTCATCTTATTCGCGCACTTTGTAGTCTGAATATTGCAAAGATTCTTCCTGGAGAAGGGGTTCATCTACGCATTTTCAATCCTAAGGTAGTGCGCCTTTTGTACGATACATTGCTTGCAAGAGCCGTTGATAAAAAACGTCCCAAGACCTTACTTTCTGGGGAAGATCAAATGATTCTCTCCGCTTTTGTTGATTCCGCAAAAGCGAAAGGATTCAATTATCATGATAGTACGGGAGTGTCCTCAACGGATCTTTTTGCGTCTTACAAAAAATTACTGCCAGGAGTCAAATTTATCTCCACATCGATGACGGCACTTGGAGAAGAAGGCTATCTCTACACCTACCCTGCTTACCTCAGCGGCATGAAAGCAGAAGATATTCAACTTTTTTATGCGGATATTGACAAAGTGATGGATATCCTTGAGCTTAATCGCATTTATCCGCTTCTCGACAAAAAATTACCAGAATCGTTTTGATTCAGCCCTGTTAGCACAAAATGCCCTTTCCTAAAGTAGGACATTTTCTAAATTTACCGAACACTCCAAATGAAGGATTAATATGAAACTCACAGCCCTTTTAACCACTTTGATTTTCTCCGTGAGCGCCTTTGCGGATAATGCAGCAAAACAACCGACTCAAGGCAGTACCATCATGGGCTTCCTCCCTTTTATTCTCATGTTCGTTGTGATGTACATTTTCTTCATTATGCCCAAACAGAAGGAAGCAAAAAAACTCGATGCTATGCGCAAGGCTATCAAAAAGGGTGACAAAGTGCTTACCTCTGCAGGCATCATTGGCACTATCGCGAATATCGAAGACTCTCTTATTACTGTTAAGACGGGCAACGATACAAAGCTCGATTTCGAAAAGAGTGCCATTCTTCGGGTTCTTGAAGTTAAATCTGAAGAGAAAACAGATAAGTAATTATGCCCCTTCTTGATGTTAAAATATATGGTGAAGAGGTGCTCCGAAAACATTCAGAGCCAATCACCAAAGTGACCTCCGAACTCGTAGCACTCGCCAAGGACATGCTTGAAACCATGTACGAAGCGGGTGGTTGCGGGCTTGCGGCTCCTCAGATCGGGAAAAATATTCGGTTGGTTGTTATTGATACCACTCGCCCTGATGAAGAGGAACCCAATCCTTATATCATGTTCAATCCTGAATGGGAAGTTGAATCTGATTCAGAAGATGTTGAATATGAAGAAGGTTGTTTGTCTATTCCTGAAATCTGGTGTAATGTGAAACGCCCAGGTAAAGTGGTCGTTCGCTACACTGATGAGTATGGAGATCCAAAGGAAATTCATGACTGTATTGGCCTTTTTGCTCGTTGTATTCAACACGAGTACGATCATCTTGAAGGCAAACTGTTTGTGGATTTCATCTCTTCCGCCGATCACGCGCTCAATCAATTAAAACTGCGCAAAATGGCAAAAAAAGCGTAGGCTCATGATGTGGCGATTTGTGGGATCATTGATCTTTGTTTCAGGTGCCCTCGTTGGTTGTGCACCACTTCCCGCACTCGTCACTGATTCCCCCATGTCGGATACGCAAACAGAATCGGACACGGCTGAAATTCCAGAAGCCCACTCAAATGAGAGGGAAACCGCTTCGGATACGCTCACGCCAGCGGCACCGCTTCAGACCTTTATCGCCATTCCTCCTGTTTCTGAAAACGCAAAAGTAACGCAAGATTCATTGGATTCAACCGGCTCGCCGGTATCGAATAATTTGTCTACCATGCCTCCTGAATTAAATCGTCCTCTTCAAGTGGGCCTTTTGGTGGGCGTTTCTTATGCAAACCTCACTGGGAAAGGATCTCTCCTGCTTTCGTTGAACGGAGACGCGTCTGAAAAGCATTCCGCCAAAGGGGTTCTCAGCGTCAAAAGAGGCAAAGTAGTTTGGCAAGAAGAAAACGGTCCAAGTTATTCTGCAGATAGCCTCATCATGGATCCCTTTGAAAATGAATTAATCAACCTTGAAAAGAAAAACTATCGAGGCAGCTTGCGCGTTTCTATTCAAAAGGGCAAATTGTTAATTATCAATTCCGTTTCCATTGAAGATTATTTGAAGGGCGTGGTTCCCTATGAAAT